>NZ_JAAAPK010000019.1 GCF_009909105.1 Corallococcus exiguus | reverse complement strand
CCTCGGACCTCGACTTGGACCGGCTGGGGAGCACGTGCTACCAGCTCCAGGACGCGGCGCGCTGGGAGTCGGGGGAAACCTGCGCGCAGGCGGAGTTCGAGTTGCTGCGGCATGCGGCGCGGGTGGCGGCGCGTCCCGGGCACGTGCTCCTCGTGCAGTCCCTGCAGCGGGCCTTCCTGGGAGGCGCAGCCCAATTGCTGCCGCTCATGGGAGGCGACGCGCTGCGCGAGTGGGCCTTCCGCGTAATGGAAATCCTGCATGAGCGTGACGTGCAAGCACTTCAGCATGAGCTGCCAGCGCTGCTTAAGGCGCGCGATGAGCGCGTGCTGAACGCATTCGCTCCCGCTGCCGCCTCCGCTCCCCAGGAGCAGGCTTCCCCCGAGGCTCCATGCGCTCCTGAGGACCTTCGTGGTTCCTCCGTGCCGGTCGCCCCCCTGGACGATGCTTTGGAGACAGCGGCTTGCGAGGGCGAGCAGAGCCTCGGCCTCCTTGAGACGGCCGTCGAGGACACCGGGGCGTTCGGCGTTGCACTCCGTCCCCATGGCGAGACCGCCGCCTTGGATTCCGACAGCGGGACGCTGCTGACTTCTCCCGCCCCAGAGGATGCGTCCTGTGGACACGATGGAGGGGGCGCCGTGAGGGAGGTGGCGGGTGATGTTTCGCGCGACCTGGCTGACTGGTTGGCCGATGGAGGCGTTTCGTCCGGCGGGAGCGGCCTCCCGTCAACGGATCCACCTACCGGTTCCCTCGGACAATCGCGCGGCTCGGAATGAAAGGCGGGTGGACCGCTTCACGGGACCCTGGGGGGGTGGGGTGGTGGGGACGCCTGCGTCGAGCATTCGCTGGAGCCTTGCTTCCGCGCAGGGTGGGGCAACGCACTTCTGGCTAGAGTTCGCGCCATGGATACCGTGCCCCTCATCGATGTCCGAGCTCTCGTCGACCCCACGTCGAGCCCCCAGGCCCGGAGGGAGGTCGCTGCTCGCATGGGCGCGGCCTGTCGGAACACCGGCTTCTTCTACGTCGTGGGCCATGGCGTGGACGTGGGGCTTCAAACCCGATTGGAGGCTCTGGCTCGGGACTTCTTCGCGCGGCCGGAGGAGGAGAAGCAGCGCGTGCGCATGGCGCTCGGGGGGAGGGCGTGGCGGGGCTTCTTCCCCGTGGGCGGGGAGCTCACGTCGGGCCGGCCGGATCGCAAGGAGGGGTTGTATTTCGGCACGGAGCTGTCGCCGGACGACCCTCGCGTGCGCGCCGGCACTCCGCTGCATGGACCCAACCTGTTCCCCCTTGAGCCGGACGGGCTGGGCGGCGCGGTGCTGGCGTACATGGCGGCGCTGACGTCGCTGGGACACGCGTTGATGTCCGGCATCGCGCTCAGCCTGGACCTGGAGGCGGACTTCTTCGCCGCTCGGTACATGGCGGATCCGACGGTGCTGTTCCGCATCTTCAACTACCCGCCGGGCCCGGAGGCGGATGCGCAAGGTCTGCCGGTGTGGGGCGTGGGCGAGCACACCGACTACGGCGTGCTCACCATCCTCAAGCAGGACGACGCGGGCGGGCTCCAGGTGAAGACGCGCCAGGACGGGCACACGCGGTGGGTGGACGCGCCGCCGGTGGAGGACGCGTTCGTGTGCAACATCGGCGACATGCTCGACCGGATGACGCGCGGTGTGTACCGCTCCACGCCGCATCGGGTGCTCAACCGCGCCGGCCGTGACCGGCTGTCGCTGCCGTTCTTCTTCGACCCCGACTGGACGGCGGAGATCGCGGCCATCGACTCACCCGCTTTGAAGGACGCGGGCGCGGACGACCACGCGGAGCGGTGGGACCGGCAGAGCGTGCACTCTTTCCGGGGCACGTACGGGGCCTACCTGCTCGGAAAGGTGGGGAAGGTGTTCCCCGACCTGCGCGCGGAAGTGCTGTAGCGCTCGCTCAGGACTGTCGGAGGCGCTGGTCGCTGGCACTGTCCTGCAGGGACCGCGGCGCGGTCTCCGCGGCGGCCATGTCGGGCGGCCCCGGGTCCTTCATCGCCAGCACCAGGCACTCCCGCAGGCGCTGGCGCGCGCGGAACAGGAGGATGCGGGCGTTCTCCGGCGAGATCTCCAGCAGCGTGGAGACCTCCTCGCCCGGACACTCGTCCAGGAGCCGGAGGCGGATCACCGCCTGCTGCATCTGCGACAACTGCTGGACACAGCGCACCAGGCTCACCCGCGCCTCCGCCTCCGCCACCAGCGTGTCCGCTGAAGGCAGGTCGGAGGCCACCTCGGACAGTTCGATCTCGGTCGGCAGCGCCCGGCGCGCCAGCTTGCGCCGCTGATTCAACGCGGCGTGGGCCACCAGCGTCGACAGAAGGCGCTCGACCTCGCTGGAGCGGGCCGACAAGGTCGTGGCCTCCGGCATCCGCAGGAAGGTGACGAAGGCGTCCTGGACGCAATCGAGCGCGTCCTCGGGAGGCAGACCCCGGCGCCTCGCGCTCGTCACCAGTCGCGCACGGTGCTGGTGGACGAGCAGGGTGATCCAGGAAAGGAACTGGGCGCGCTCGGTGGCGGCGTCCGGGGAGCTGTCATCAGGCATGGCTCCGCCATCCTAACCCCCTTCGGCGAAAGCCGCCGAAGGGGGAAGGCCGGAAGACCCGGATGACGCATGATGACTTGTGCCGTCGCCTAAGCCGGGCGATGCGCCCCACGCGCGAGCGCGGTCATCAGCTCCTTCTCGTTGAAGCCCAGCGGCGGCAGGGCGGACTGCCTCCCGTAGACGACCTCTCGGGAGGGGGCCAGCAGCACGGTGCCGCTCGGTTGCAGCTTGCCCCAGAAGATCGGCTCCAGGCCCGCTTCCGCGTGCGTGCCCGTCCCGCTGGTCAGCACCGGCACCGGCACCCCCAGCCAGGTGGCCAGCTCCCGCGCCTCCTCGGGCCCATCCGGGATGACCGAGATCACCTTCGCCTGGTTCGCCGCGATGTCGCCCTGGCGCTTCGCCAGCGTCTTCAAGTGGTTGCGGCACACCGGACAGGCGGCGTTGCGGAGGAAGAACACCACCGCCGCCTCGCCGCCCATGGCCTCGCCCAGCCGCGTGGGCTTGCCTGTCCCGTCCCGCAACTCCAGGTCGGGAAAGCGGGCCCCGGGCTCGAAGGTCGCTGTCACGCGTGGATTCCGTCGATGACCGCCGCTGGGACCAGGTCCACGGGCGGGATGTCGATCTCCGTCTGGGCCAGGTGGTTGAGGTAGTTGCCGAAGGTGGTGGCGACGACCTGCGCCAGGATCTCCACCACGTCACCGTCGGTCCAGCCCGCGGCACGCACCGCCGCCAGCTCCGCGTCCGTCACCGCGCCGCGCCGCGCCGCGATCTGACGGGAGAACTGGAGCGCCGCCTCCACCTTGGCGTCCGGCGCCTTGCCGGAGCGCGCCTGATCCAGCTCCTGATCAGAGAGGCCCGTCTTGCGGCCCAGCTGGGTGTGGTGCGAGACGCAGTAGCGGCAGCCCTGCGCGTTGCCCACCGCGAGCGCGATCTGCTCGCGGACGCGCGGCGTCAGCTGCCCCTGGCCCAGCGTCCCGTGCAGCGCGAAGAAGGCGCTCATCGCCGCGGGCGAATTGGCAAGCACCCGGACCGGCGGAGGCAGGTTGGCGCCCAGCTTCTCCTTGATGGGTTTGAGCGTGGCGTGCGAAGCGTCGACAAGGTTCAGACGGGACATTGAGAACTCCTGAGGCCGCATGATTGCGGCTTGCCAGTCATTAAGGTCGCGACCCCAGGCCGGCGTTACGCCGGACCTGTCGATTCTTCTCCGGGAATCGTAAGTCCACGAAATCACGTGTGATTTATGGAGAAATAATCATACATAAAATCCCCATAAATCAGGCGCGAAGTGCGCAAGGGAAAATTGAAATGGATGTGATTCTTTGTTGAAACGGATTTCTCGCGGTGGCATTGTCAACTGAATCCAACATTCCATTTTTGGGGAGGGTGAGTCTTGGGGCGACTGAGGATTCATACGATTGAGAGCGCGCCGGAGCAGTCCCGTCCGGTGCTGGCCGCGGTGGAGAAGTCCGCCGGTTTCCGTTCGAACCTGCTGGGGCTCATCGCGGAGTCGCCCGGCGTGACGCAGGCCTTCGCGCAGATGGGGCCGCTGCTGGCCCAGTCCTCCCTGGGCGCCGTGGAGCGCGAGGTGGTCATCATGACCATCGGCTGGGAGAACGACTGTTCGTACTGCATGGCCTTCCACAGCTTCTTGTGTCGCAAGCTCCAGGTTCCGGATGCGCTCGTGGCCGCGCTCCGGTCGGGGACGACGCTGCCGGATCCACGGCTGGAGCTGCTCGCGGAGTTCACCCGGACGGTGGTCCGTGAGAAGGGGACCGTGGGAGACGACCTCTGGAGCCGGTTCACGGCCCAGGGCTTCACGAGCGCCAACGCGCTCGACGTCATCCTGGCCCTCTCCCAGCAGGTGCTGGTGAACTACGCGAACCACCTGGGCGGCGTGGAGCTGGAGCCGGCGCTGAAGGAATTCGCGTGGACCCGCCCGTCCGGGGCGGCGGCGCGCCAGGCGTAGTGCTCGGAGGCCCCGGGCCAGGTCCCAGGGCTTCCTCCCAGACATCCGATGTTTCGCGCCCAGGCCCTTCGCGCTGGCGCGCGAGTCCGCGTTCGCGGTGACGGTCTTGTCGTGTCTTGAGTGGCTTCAGGCGCGGGTGGGGTCTGCCTTGCGCTGACGTGGAAACCGGGCCCTTGGGGAAGGGCTGACAGGGGGAAATGCCATGGGTGCGCCGACGATCTCTGATCCTGTGACGGACGCGTCCGTGCTGTCCGCGCTCAGGTCACACCTGCTGGAGGCATTGGCGCGCCGCAACGGCCTGTCGCCAGAGCAGATCGACTCCCGCCGGCCCTTCAGCCACTACGGGCTGGACTCGCTGGGTGCGGTGGCGCTCGGCCGGGCGCTGTCGGAGCTGGCGGGACGCGACGTGTCTCCCACGGTCTTCTGGCGCCACCCCAGCGTGGACGCGCTCTTGCGGCACCTGTCCACGGGTGACGCGGACGCCACGGCTCACGTGGAGGCCGCCGGGCCTTCCGTGGCCCGCGACGAGCCGATCGCGGTGGTGGGCATGGCCTGCCGCCTTCCGGGCGCGGCGGACCTCACCGCGTTCTGGGAGCTGCTGCGCACCGGGCGCGACGCGGTGTCGGAGGTCCCCTCCGGGCGCTGGGCGGACGGGCGGCTGCAGCAGGCGGATCGCGGCGGGGGCAGCGCGCCGGTGCCGCGCCGCGCCGGGTTCCTGCCAGACATCGCGGGGTTCGATCCGCTGTTCTTCGGCATCTCCCCGCGCGAGGCGGCGGAGATGGATCCGCAGCAGCGCCTGTTCCTGGAGCTGGCGTGGGAGGCGCTCGAGGACGCGGGCATCGTCCCGCGCGAGCTGCACGCGACGGCGACGGGCGTGTTCGTCGGCGCCATCTGGCGTGACTACGCGGAGCTGGGCGGCGCGGAGCCGGGGCGCATCACGCCGCACACGGCCACCGGGCAGGCGCTCAACATGATCGCCAACCGGCTGTCGTACGTGCTGGGCCTCCAGGGGCCCAGCCTCGTCCTCGACACGGCGTGCTCGTCGTCACTGGTGGCGGTCCACCTGGCCTGCCAGAGCCTGTGGGCGGGGGAGAGCACCACGGCCATCGTCGGCGGCGTCAGCGTGATGGCCTCGCCGCACACCATGGTGGCGCTGTCCCGCTTCGGTGGCCTGTCGCCGGACGGCGTGTGCAAGGCCTTCGACGCGAGCGCGGACGGCTTCGGGCGCGGAGAGGGCGGGGGCGTGGTGGTCCTCAAGCCACTCTCCGCCGCGCTCGCCGCTGGCGACACCATCCGCTGCGTCATCCGCGCCACGGGCAGCAACAACGATGGGCCGAGCAACGGCCTCACGGCGCCCAACCCGGAGGCCCAGGAGAAGCTGCTGCGGCGGGTCCACGCGCGCTCGGGCGTGGCGCCCGGCGCGGTGGGCTACGTGGAGACACACGGCACGGGGACGGCGCTGGGAGACCCCATTGAAGCGGGCGCGCTCGGGGCCGTGTTCGCGAAGGCGCGCGGGGCGGGCCCGCCGCTGGTCATTGGCTCGGTGAAGACCAACATCGGCCACCTGGAGGGGGCCGCGGGCATCGCCGGCTTCCTCAAGGCCTGCCTGTGCGTCGAGCAGCGCACGGTGGTGCCCAGCCTCCACTTCACGCGGCCCAACCCGCTCATCCCCTTCGAGGAACTCCGGCTGGAGGTCTCGCGTGAGACCCGCGCGTGGCCGGTGCCGGACGGGTTGGCCGTGGCGGGGGTCAGCGCGTTCGGCTGGGGCGGCACCAACGCCCACGTCGTGCTCCAGGAGGCCCCGCCGTCGCGGCTCACCTGGGTGGGGCTGGCGGCGTCCGGAGCCGAGGCCCTGAAGGACGAGGCCCGCCGCGCGCTCGACGCCCTGCGGGCCGGGGTGCCGCTCGACGCGCTCCACGCGGTGCTGGCGCCGGAGGCTTCCGGCCCGGAGCGGCTCACCGTGTGCGTGCGCACCCGGGGCGAGCTGGTGGCGCGCTTGAGCGGGTTCCTGGACGGCGTGGCGGGGACGGTGACGCTGGGGACGGCGCCTGGCCGGCCTCCGAAGGTGGCCTTCGTCTGCGCTCCGCAGGGCGGCCAGTGGGTGGGCATGGGCCGGCGCATGCTGCTCACGGAGGACGCCTTCCGCGCGGCCTTCGAGCGCGTGGACGCGGCCCTGGCGGTCCACTCCGGCCAGTCGCTCCGGGAGGAGCTGTTCAAGGCGGAGGGCATTGCCCGCTACGACGACGTGGACGTGGTGCAGCCGCTCCTCTTCGCGTTCCAGGTGGCCCTGGCGGAGCAGTGGCGCGCCTGGGGCATCACCCCGGACGTCGTCGTGGGGCACAGCCTGGGGGAGATCGCCGCCGCGCACATCGCGGGCATCCTCGACCTGGAGGAGGCGGCGCTCGTCATCCACCACTACAGCCGCCTGCAGAAGCTGCTGGCGGACCGGGGCGGCATGGCCGTGGTCAACCTGCCGCCCGACGCGCTGACCGGGCTCCTGGAGGCCACGGGTGGGGCGGTGGTGCTGGCCGGCCACAATGGTCCCCGGTCCACCGTGCTGTCCGGAGACCCGGCCGCGCTCGATGCGCTCCTCGCGGAGCTCAAGCGCCGCAAGGAGCTGTGCGCGCGGATCCGCGTGAACGTCGCCGCGCACAGCCCGCAGATCGACGAGATCCTCCCGGAGCTGGAGACGGTGCTCGCCGGGCTCCGTCCGAAGCCCGCGCGCCTGCCGATGATCTCCACCGCGCTGCGGCGGCGGGTGGAGGGGCCGGAGGTGGACGGGCGCTACTTCGGCCAGAACCTGCGCACGCCGGTGTGGCTTGCCCCGGTGCTCGCGTCGCTGGTGGCCGACGGCGTGGACGCGCTGGTGGAGCTCAGCCCGCACCCCGTGCTGGTGGGAGCCCTGCAGCAGGCCGCCGAGGGCCGGCAGCCGCCCCCTGTCGTCCTGCCGTCCACCACGCGGGACGAGGACGAGCGGCTGGCCCTGTACGAAGCGCGCGCCACGCTGTTCCGTCTGGGATGCGCGGGGGCGGCTGCCCCCGTCGCCCGCGACTCGCTGGTGCCGCTGTCCGCCCATACCCCGCAGGCGCTCCGGGAGCTGGCGGCGCGCGTGGCCGGGACGCTTCGCCACGCGCCCTGGACGCAGGTGGAGGACGTCGCCGCCACGGCCGCGCTGCGCCGGACGCACCACGCGGAGCGGCTGGCGGTGGTCGCGCGCGGAGGGGAGGACCTGGCCCAGGCGCTGGACGCGTTCGCCCGGGGCGAGCCCCATGAGCGGCTGGTGACTCCGGCGCTCGCGAAGGCGCCCTCGGTGGTGTTCGTCTTCCCGGGGCAGGGCTCGCAGTGGCACGGAATGGCCCGGCAGCTCTTGCGCGACGAGCCGGCCTTCCGCGCGGAGCTCGGGCGGTGCGACGCCGCCATCCACGCGCTCACCGGCTGGTCCGTGCTGGAGGAGCTGGAGGCGTCCGAGGCCGCGTCGCGGATGGCCCGGGTGGACGTGGTGCAGCCGGTGCTCTTCGCCGTGGAGGTGGCGTTGGCCGCGCTCTGGCGCTCGTGGGGCGTGCGGCCGAAGGCGGTCATCGGCCACAGCATGGGCGAGGTCGCGGCGGCGTATGTCGCGGGCGCGCTGAACCTGGCGGACGCCGCGCGGATCATCTGCCGCCGCAGTCAGCTGCTCCGCCGGGTGAGCGGGCAGGGCGCGATGCTCGCCGCGGAGCTGACGCTGGACGAGGCCCGGGAGGTCCTGCGCGGCCACGAGGCGCAGGTCGCCGTGGCCGTGAGCAACAGCTCCCGCTCCACCGTGCTGTCGGGCCAGCCACAGGCGCTGGAGGTCATCTCCCAGGCGCTCCAGGCCCGCGGCGTCTTCTGGCGCTGGGTCAAGGTGGATGTCGCCTCCCACAGCCCGCAGATGGACGCGCTGAAGGGCGAGCTGCTGGAGGTGCTGGCGGGCGTGCAGCCCTCGCCGTCGGCGGTGCCCATCCACTCCACGGTCCTGGACGCGGTGACGGACGGCCGCGACTTCGACGCGGGCTACTGGGTGCGCAACCTGCGCGACCCCGTCCTCTTCGCCTCGGCGGTCCGGCGCGCGCGCGAGGCGGGACACGACGTCTTCATCGAGATGAGCCCGCATCCCATCCTGCTGCCCGCCGTGGAGCAGGAGCTGGCGGACGTGGATCAGCCGGGCGAGGTGCTGCCGTCGCTGCGGCGCAACGAGTCCGAGCGCGAGACGCTGCTGCGCTCCGTGGCGGCGCTCTACACGCGAGGCCTGGAGCCTGTCTGGAGCGCCGTCACCCGCGCGGGGCGCCCCGGCGTGCCGCTGCCTTCCTACCCCTGGCAGCGCGAGCGCTTCTGGCTGGAAGCGGCGCCCGCGGTCCGTGCCCCCGTCGCCGCCAGCCGTCCGAGCGTTGAGGGGCTCCTGGGCAGCCACTTCCCGTCCGCCTTGGAGCCGCGGCTGCACCACTGGCAGGCCGAGTGGGGCGCGGACGTGTCCGGCTTCCTCGCCGACCACCGCGTGGGCGGTGACGCCGTGGTTCCCGGCGCCGTCTTCCTGTCCATGGCGCTGGGGGCCGCGAAGGAGGCGTTGGGGGCCGCGCCCGTGGCGCTGAGGGACATCGCCTTCCCGCAGCCGCTGATATTGGGCTCCGAGCCCGCGCCGCGCGTGCAGACCGTGCTCTCCGTGCGCGACGCGCAGCGCGAGCTCCAGGTGTTCTCCCAGGGCGAGGGCCGCACGTGGGTGCCCCACGCTCGGGCCCTGGTGGACACGGGGCCCGCGGCGGCGGTGGGCCGGGAGCGGGCGCAGGAGGCGCTGGCGCTCCGGGACTCGCTGCGTGGCTCCGCGGCGATGCTGCTGGACTCCGTGCGGTACTACGAACTGCTGGCGGGCTGCGGGCTGGAGTACCGCGCCGCCTTCCGTGGCGTGGACTGCGTCTGGTCCCGCGAGGCGCAGGCGCTGGGGCGCATCCTTCCGCCCGCGGCCTCCGTGGACCCGGAGCTGGCCCATGTGGCCTGCATCGACTCCGCGCTCCAGCTCTCCATCGCCACGCTGCCGCCCAGCCTCGTGTTCCGGGGCCGGCAGCTCATCAGCGTCGGGGTGGACGGCTTCGCGGTCCACCGCCTCCCTGAGGGGGCCTTCCACGTCCACGCGCAGCGCCGTCCGGGCGGTGAGGGCCCGGTGTTCCTGGTGGACGTGGTGGCGTTCACCGACGCGGGCGAGCCCCTGTTCCACGTCGACGGGCTGAAGGTCCGCGTGCTCGACGTGGCTCGGCCCGCCGTCGCCCGGAATGACGAGGCCCGCCCGGCCGCCGCTCCGTCCCGGACGCTGTTCGACGAGCTGGGCGCGCTGGAGCCCTCGCGGCGGCGGGCCCGCGCCGAGGACGAGCTGCGGCAGGTGGTGGCCACGGTGCTCAAGCTGGCCCCGGCGCGCGTCCCCGTGGACCAGCCGCTGCGCACCCTGGGCATGGACTCCGTCATGTCGCTGGAGCTGCGCAACCGCATCGAGGCGCGCACCGGCATCCGGCTCTCCGCCACCGCGCTCTGGAATCACCCCACGGTGGAGGCGCTGACGGGGTTCGTCCTGAGCCAGGCCTCGTCCGCGCCAGCGGCCCGGTCCGCTCCGGCGCGCGTCGTCCCGCCAGCGCCCGTGCCCGCCGCACCCGCCGTTCCCGCCGACGCGGCATTGCCTTCCGACCTGGAGCTCGAGCGGCTGTTGGAGGCCGAGCTCGTCCAGGTCCACCAGCTCATCAAGGAGTCCTGACCATGACGGCCCCACTGCCCACCGCGAATGATCCCACGCTGCTCAAGCGCAGCCTCGACGCGCTGAAGGACCTCCGGGCCCGGTTCGAGGCCCTGGAGTCCCGGGGCCGGGAGCCCATCGCCATCATCGGCCTGGGGTGCCGCATCCCGGGGGGCGGGGAGACTCCGGAGACCCTCTGGAAGATGCTGCGCGGCAAGGTGGACGCCGTCAGCGAGGTGCCCGCGGACCGCTGGGACCTGTCGCGCTACTACGACGCGGACGTGGCCACACCGGGGCGGATGCACATGCGCTACGGCGCGTTCCTGGACGCGCCCGACCGCTTCGACCCTTACTTCTTCGGCATCTCGCCCCGTGAAGCGGAGCAGATGGATCCGCAGCAGCGCCTCTTCCTGGAGGTGGCGTGGCACGCGCTGGAGGACGCGGGCCTGAGCGCGAAGGCGCTCGCGGGCACGGACACCGGCGTCTTCGTGGGCGCCAATGGGAACGACTACCTCCAGCTCCAGCTCTCCGAGCCGCAGGTGCTGGGCACGTACTCGCTGGTGGGTGGCACCAACTGCATCATCCCCAACCGGCTCTCGTACCTGCTGGACCTGCGCGGGCCGAGCATGGCCTTCGACACGGCCTGCTCCTCGTCGCTCGTCGCGGTCCACCAGGCCTGCCAGAGCCTGCGCCACGGGGAGAGCTCCACCGCCATCGTGGGCGGGCTCAACCTGCTGCTGTCGCCCGTGGTGTCGGTGGCGCACTCCAAGGGCCTGCCGCTGGCGGCGGATGGGCGCTGCAAGACGTTCGACTCGCGCGCGGATGGCTACGTCCGCGGCGAGGGCTGCGGCGTCGTGGTGCTCAAGCGCCTGTCGGACGCGATCGCGGCCGGGGATCCGGTGTGGGCCGTCATCCACGGCTCGGCCGTCAACCAGGACGGACTCAGCAACGGCCTCACGGCTCCCAACGGTGGGGCCCAGCGCGCCGTCATCCGCAAGGCGCTGGAGCGCGCGCGGCTCACCGGCTCGGAGGTGGGGCTCGTCGAGGCGCACGGGACGGGCACGTCGTTGGGCGACCCCATCGAGGTGGAGGCCCTCTCCGAAATCTACGGCGCCGCGGAGGGCGAGCGGCGGCCCTGCGCGCTCGGCTCCATCAAGACGAACATCGGGCACCTGGAGGCGGGCGCCGGCATCGTCGGCATCCTCAAGGTCGCGCTGTCGCTCAAGCACGGCGTCATCCCGGCGAACCTGCACTTCCAGGCGCTCAACCCGCACATCTCGCTGGATGGCACGCGCCTCTACGTGCCCACGGAGTCGACGCCGTGGACGGATCCGGCGGAGCGCCGCTACGGCGCGGTCAGCTCGTTCGGCGCGGGCGGCACCAACGCGCACGTCGTGCTGGGCACCCTGGAGTCCGCGCGCCCGGAGGCCGCAGCACGGCCCTCCGTGTCTGGCGCGGAGCGAGCCCACCTGCTGGTGCTCTCCGCCCGCAGCCGCAAGGCGCTGTCGAACGTGGCCCGGCGTCTGGCGGACCACCTGACGAGCGGCGCCGGCCAGCATGAAACGCTGGAGGACGTCTGCGCCACGGCCGCGCTGCGCAGGACGCACCACGACCACCGGGTGGGGCTCGTCGTCCGCACCCGCGAGGAGGCCCTCCAGCAGCTGCGCGCGCTCCAGCAGGACGTCCGGCCTCCGGGCGCATGGACGGGCACCGCCGGAAGGCCGGGACGCCCGGTGTTCCTCTTCCCCGCGGAGCCCCGGTTGTCAGGGGCCCGGCTCGCGGCGCTGGGCCGCGACTGTCCGGTGTTCGCCCAGGCCCTGGAGCGCTGTCGCGGCGCGCTCCAGTTGGGGCAGGGCGCGGACGGGGTGGGTGAGCACTTCGCAGTGCAGGTGGCGCTCGCCGAGCTGTGGCGCTCGTGGGGCGTCGAGCCGGGCGCGGTGCTCGGGCAGGGAGTGGGGGAGATCGCCGCGGCCCACGTCGCGGGAGCGCTGTCGCTGGAGGACGCCGCTCGCGTCGCCCGTGAGTGCGGCGCCCTGCTGGCGAAGGGAGACGCGGCGGCCGGAGCGCTGAGCGCGGCGCTGGCGGGACTGATGCCCCGGCCCACGGCGGTGCCCCTGTACTCGGAGGACGGGACGGTGCTGGACGGCGAGTCCCTGGGCGCCGGCGCCTGGACGCGGTGCCTGCGCCGTCCCGCGCAGGTGTTGCCGGGCATCGAGGAGTCGCTGCGCGCGGGCCACGTGCTCTTCGTGGAGCTGGGCGCGGAGCCGGTGCTGACCGCGCCGGTGGAGGAGGCCGCCGCGCGCCAGGGACTGACGGACGTGCTGGCGGTGTCCTGTCTCCGTGGGAGCCAGGATGCGCTGGGGGCGATGCTGACGTCCGTGGCGGCGCTCCACGCGGCGGGTCTGGGCCTGCTCCTGGAGCGGCTGCTCGCGCCCCACGGGCACTTCCTCCGCCTGCCGACCTATCCCTTCGAGCGCGAGTCCTTCTGGTTCAAGGAGCGGCCCGTCACGATGCTCGCGTCGGTGCGCTCCACCAGCCTGGAGCTGCCCCGCGCGGCGGTGCGTGACACGCCCCCGGAACCCGTCCGCCGCCCTGCTGAAGTTCGCGCCCCGGCCTCGCCGCAGCTGGCTGGCTGGGCGGAGCTGCCGGAGCGCGAGCGCGCCACGAAGCTGCGGAGCCTGGTGCACGCGGAGGTGGCGCGCATCCTGAAGTTCGACGCCGCCCGGCTCGACCCCAAGGGTGGCTTCTTCCAGATGGGCATGGACTCCGTGATGGCCGGACAGCTGCGCAACCGGCTGGAGCAGCAGCTGGGGCGCAAGTTCGCCGTGACCGTCATCTTCGAGAACCCCACCGTGGAGCGGCTGTCCCGGCAGCTGGGCACGTTCGTCACGCCACCCCCGGCACCCGCCACCCCGCCGCGTGAGCCGCAGCCCCTGGCGTCCCAGGGCCTGTCCCCGGCGACGGGAGGCGGCACTGACAGCATCGCCGACCTGCTGGCGCGGGAACTCGAAGAGACCTCCTCCATCTCCAGCAAGGACCACCTGTCATGAGCACCCCGCCGGTTTCCACCGAAGCGTCCAACCGCGACGAACTGCTCCAGCGTGCCCTGGAGCGCATCCGTGAGTTCCGCGGGAAGCTCGACGCCGTCGAGTCCCAGCGCTCGGAGCCCATCGCCGTGGTCGGCATGTCCTGCCGCCTGCCGGGCGGCAATGACGACCCCTCCACGCTGTGGCGCTTCCTGCGCTCCGGAGGCGACGGCATCCGCACCTTCCCCCAGGAGCGCGGCGCCGCGGCGACCCCGGACGGACAGCTCTTCAAGGGCGGGTTCCTGGAGCATGTCGACCGGTTCGACGCGGGCGTGTTCGGTATCTCCCCGCGCGAGGCCGCGACGTTGGATCCCCAGCAGCGCCTGTTCCTGGAGGTGAGCTGGGAGGCCCTGGAGAACGCGGCGCAGCCCTTCGACAAGCTCGAGGGGAGCATGGCCGGCGTGTTCGTGGGCATCACCAACTACGACTATTGCCAGAAGCTGATGCAGGAGACGCCCATTGATCAGCTGGACGCCTACTGCCTCACCAGCAACGCGTCCACGTTCGCGGCCGGGCGCCTGTCGTACTGGCTGGGCCTGCGCGGTCCCAGCCTGTCCGTGGACACGGCCTGTTCATCTTCCGCCGTCGCCCTGCACCAGGCATGTCAAAGCTTGCGCGCGGGGGAGTGTTCGCTAGCACTGGCAGGCGGCGTCAACGTGCTGCTGTCACCGGAGTGGTTCGTGGTGCTGTCGCGCGCGGGCATGCTGTCGCCGGACGGCTACTGCAAGACGTTCGACCGCGACGCCAACGGCTACACCCGCGGCGAGGGCTGTGTCGTCTTCGTGCTCAAGCGCCTGTCGGACGCGGTGGCGGCGAAGGACCACATCCACGCGCTGATCCGCGGCTCGTGCGTCAACCAGGACGGCCGCAGCGGCGGGCTCACGGTGCCCAACCCCGCGGCGCAGCAGGACGTCATCCGCGGTGCGCTCAAGGCCGCGCGCGTGGGGGCGGACCGCGTCAGCTATGTGGAGACGCATGGCACGGGGACGCCGCTCGGCGACCCGATAGAGGTTCGCGCGCTGGGCGCGGCGCTGGGCGAGGGTCGCGCGGAAGGCGACCGCATCCACATCGGGTCCATCAAGGCCAACATCGGGCACCTGGAGCCGGCGGCGGGGGCCGCGGGCCTCATGAAGGTCATCCTCGCGCTCCAGAACGAGGAGCTGCCGCCCCAGGTCCAGTTCCGGGAGCTGAACCCGGAGATCGACCTGGAGGCGCTGCCGGTGGCCATCTCCACCCGGCCGGAGGCGTGGCCGCGCGCGGAGCGTCCGCGCATCGCGGGGGTGAGCTCGTTCGGCGCGAGCGGCACCAACGCCCACCTGGTGGTGGAGGAGGCCCCGGCCGTGGTGCGCCCGGCGCGGGCCTTCGAGCCCGGCACGCAGCTCTTCACCCTGTCCGCGCGCAGTCCGGCGGTGCTGGCGCGGCTGGCGGGCCGGCACGCGTTGCACCTGGCGGCGAAGCGCGACCTGCTCCTGGAAGACGTGTGCTTCAGCGTGAACACCGGCCGGGCCCGGTTCGCGGAGCGCGTGGCGCTGCCCGTGGATGACCTGGAGTCGCTCCAGCACGCGCTGTCCGCCATCGCGGCGGGGGAGCTGCCGGCGGGTGCGTCCCTGGGCCGCGCGCAGGTGGGGCAGGGGCCGAAGGTGGCCTTCCTCTTCACCGGCCAGGGCAGCCAGTTCCCGGGCATGGCGGTGGAGCTGCACGCCTCGCAGCCGGTGTTCCGGCAGGCGTTGGACCGCTGCGCGGAGGCGCTGAAGTCCCACTGGGACGTGCCGCTGCTCACGCTCCTGCGCGGGGAGGGCTTCACGGCGGGGCTGTTGGATCAGACCCGCTACACCCAGGCCGCACTCTTCTCCGTGGAGTACGCGCTCGCCATGCTCTGGCGCAGCTGGGGCGTCGTCCCCTCGGCGGTGCTGGGCCACAGCGTGGGTGAGTACGTCGCGGCCTGCGTCGCGGGCGTCTTCGAGCCCGACGCCGCCGTGGCGCTGCTCGCCGTGCGCGGCGCGCTCATGCAGGCGCTCCCGGCAGCGGGCGCGATGGCGTCCGTCTTCGCCAGCGAGGCCCAGGTGCGAGCGGCGTTGGAGGGGAAGGCCGACCGCGTGTCCGTGGCCGCGGTGAACGCGCCGGACAACATCGTCATCTCCGGCCAGGTGGACGCCGTGGAGCAGGTGCTCCAGGCGTTGATGGCGCAGGGCCACAAGCACAAGCGCATCAACGTCTCGCAGGCGTTCCACTCGCCGCTGCTGGATCCGATGCTGGACGCGCTGGAGCAGGCCGCGTCCGGGCTCACGTTCCATGAGCCGTCCCTCCCGCTCATCTCCAATCTGACGGGCCGGCCCGTGGACGCCGGCACGCTGGGGCCGCGCTACTTCCGCGACCACGCCCGCGAGGCCGTGCGCTTCCAGGCCAGCATGGAGTGGCTGTTCGAGAACGGCTTCGACACCTTCGTGGAGGTGGGCCCCGCGCCCCACCTCATCGGCATGGTGAAGCGCTACGCGCCCGCGGGGGACCGCGCCTTCCTGCCCTCGATGCGCAAGGGGCTGTCCGCCCAGCGCTCCATGCTGGAGAGCGCTGGAGCCCTGTACACGCGCGGCGCCGACCTGGAGTGGGACCACCTGCACGCGGGCCTCGAGCCGCGGCGGGTCCCGCTGCCGACGTACACCTTCGACCGGAAGCGGTACTGGTACGCCGCCCCCGCGCCCGGTGCGGCGGCCCGGTCCTCGGCACCGGTGCGGGAGGAGACCGCCTCGACGACGCTGCTGGGGAACCGGCTGCCGTCGCCGCTGCCCGCGGCCCAGTTCCGCGTGCGGTACGACGCGGCCCAGCACCCGTGTCTGGCGGACTGCCGGATGGGCGGGATGCGGGTGGTGAACGTGGGCGTCTTCCTGGAGGCCGCGCTTCAGTCCTGGCACGCGCTGACGCCGGGAGCCGGAGCCTGCCGTGTGGAGGGCCTGTCGGTCCGGCGCGGGCTCCTCATGGACGACGACGAGACGCGCGTCGCGCACCTGGTGGTGGAGCCACTGGACGCGAAGGGTGAGCGTGGCTTCGCGCTCCACAGCCTGCCGCCGGGGGCCTCGGAGGACTCCAGCGCCTGGGCGGTGCACGTGGAGGGACGGCTCGCGGAGGCCCAGGAGGAGAAGGGCCTGGAGTCCGCGGACGCCATCCTCGCGCGGTGCACGCGGACGCTGGACGGCGCGGAGTTCTACGCGCGCATGGAGAAGCGCCAGCTGGTGCTCGGGCACTCGGCGCGATGGATTGAGCAGGTCCGCTTCCGCGAGGGCGAGGCGCTCGCGACGATGCGCGCGCCCGACGCGAAGGAGGCGGAGGGCTACCGCGTCCACCCGGGCCTGGTGGACGCGCTCTTCCAGGCGGTCTTCGCGTGCCTGCCGGGCAACGTGCCCGAGGACGCCATCTACATGATCGTCGAGGTCGCCCGCTTCGTCGTCGGTCCCGCCACCCCGGCGACCGCGACCCGGGCCCACGTGCGGCTGCGCCCCTGGAAAGACGGGGACACGACGATTGTCGCGGACGTGGACGTGGCGGACGCGCAGGGCCGCGTCTTCCTGCGCGCTGAAGGAGCGCTGCTCAAGCGCACGACGGTCCAGGCGCTCCAGAAGGTGACGCGCGCGGAAGTATCGCCGACGGCGAGCGCCGCCCGTCCCGCTTCGTCGGGCCTGAGGGATGTGCTCGCGCGCCTGCCGGTGGCGCAGCGCACGCCCCGGCTCGTGGAGTGGCTGCGCGCTCAGGTCGCCGTCATCCTGCGCGCGTCCGCCGCGGACGTGGACGTGGACGCGCCACTGGCGCACGCGGGCTTCGACTCGCTGATGGCGTTGGAACTCAAGAGCGCGGTCGCCAACGAGCTGAACGTGGCGTTGTCGCTCGGCGGGCTCCTGGCGGGCGCGAGCCTCAAGGCCCTTTGCTCGGAGATCCTCGGTCAGCTGTCGCTGGAGGCGCCTCCCGCGAGCAGCGCGGCGGAGCCAGCGCGGACCGCGAGCGCGGAGCCGGCCCCGGTGGAGGTGCTCGTGCATGACGGGGAAGGGCGCCACCAGCCCTTCGGCATGACGGACCTCCAGCAGGCGTACCTGCTGGGCCGCACCCGCTCCTTCGAACTGGGCGGCGTGTCCACCTACTTCTTCCTGGAGGTGGACCTGCTGGGCGTGGACCTGGAGCGGCTGGGCTCGAGCCTGGACGTCGTCATCCAGCGCCACGACATGCTGCGCGCGGTGGTGACGCCGGACGGGCAGCAGCGGGTGCTGTCCACGGTGCCTTCCTTCGTCATCCGCACGGTGGACCTGCGGGGCCAGGACGCGTCCCAGGTCGAGCGCGCGCTCGCGGCGCTGCGCACGGAGATGGCCACCCAGGTCTTCCAGACGGACCGCTTCCCGCTGTTCGACGTCCGGGCCACGCGGCTGGATGGTGAGCGCACGCGGCTGCACCTGGGCTTCGACGCCCTGGTGGTGGACGCGTGGAGCACGTCGCTGCTCTTCAAGGAATGGTCCGCCGTGTACCGCGAGGGCGCCGGTGCGCTGCGGCCCATCGACATCACCTTCCGCGACTATGTGCTGGGCGTGCAGGCGCTTGAGTCTGGCCCCGCGTACGCCGCCGCGGAGAAGTACTGGCTCGACCGCGTCCCCAAGCTGCCGCCCGCGCCGGAGCTCCCCATGGCCCGCCACCCGGGCACGCTGGAGTTGCCGCGCTTCACGCACCGCTCGTTCCGGCTGCCCAAGGCGCAGTGGGCGCGCTTCAAGGAGCTGGCGCGCGAGGCGGGCGTCACGCCCTCCATGGTGATGTGCGCGGCCTACTCCGAGGTGCTGGCCACCTGGGGCCGCAGCCGCGCCTTCACGCTCAACGTGCTGTTCTTCAACCGCGTGCCGCTGCACCCGCATGTGGACCGGGTGCTCGGCAACTTCAGCGCCACCACGCTGCTGGAGGTGCAGGTGGAGCGCGCGGAGTCCATCTCCTCGCGGGCGCAGCGGCTCCAGCAGCAGCTGTGGAACGACCTGGACCACGCGTCGTTCAGCGGCGTGCGCGTGCTGCGTGAACTCAACCGGCGAGACGGCGACATGCGGCGCGCCCGCATGCCCGTCGTCTACGCGAGCACCATCAACTTCCACTCGCGCGAAGGCGACGCCGCTCCGGCCGGCCTGGCCCAGCACCTGCTCACCATGGGCACGGGCGGCGAGGAGATCCACAGCAGCATCCGCACGCCCCAGGTGTTCCTGGACCACCAGGTGGTGGAGGACGGCGGTGGACTCGTCCTCAACTGGGACGTGGTGGAGGAGCTGTTCCCGGCGGGGATGATCGACGCCATGTTCCAGGCCTACTCGGGCCTGGTGACGCGGCTGGCTGCGGAGCCCGCCGCATGGACGGAGCGCACCCGGCTGCTGGTGCCTCCGGAGCAGCTGGACGTCCGCCGGGAGGCCAACGCGACGGCCGCGCCCGTGGCGCAGGGCCTGATGCACGAGCCGTTCGTGAGGGCCGCCGCCCTCCAGCCGGACCGGCCCGCGGTCATCACCTCGCGCCGCACGCTCACCTATGGGGAGCTGGACGCCGCCTCCAACCGCGTCGCGCACTGGCTGCGCGAGCAGGGGGCCCGGCCCAACGCGCTCGTGGCCCTGGTGATGGAGAAGGGCTGGGAGCAGGTCGTCGCCGCGCTGGGCGTCCTCAAGTCCGGCGCCGCGTATGTGCCCATTGACTCGCACCTGCCTCCGGCGCGCCTGCGCTACCTCCTGGAGAACACGGGAGCCCGGCAGGTGCTCACCCAGTCCTGGCTCAAGCTGGAGCTGGCGGGCGTGGACCCCAGCGCGGTGCTGGCCATCGACGGGTCGGAGGCGCAGCGGCCGTCCGCGGACGCGCTGCCGAGCGTGCAGCGTCCGGACGACCTGGCCTACGTCATCTACACGTCCGGCTCCACGGGGCACCCCAAGGGCGTGATGATTGAACACCGGTCGGCGCTCAACACGCTGCTGGACGTCAACACGCGCTACGGCGTCGGCGCGGACAGCCGGGGCTTCGCGCTGTCCGCGATGAACTTCGACCTGTCGGTGTGGGACGTCTTCGGCCTGCTGGCCGCGGGTGGCGCGCTGGTCATCCCGGAGCCCGGCGAGCTGCGCGAGCCCGGCCGCTGGCTGCACCTGGTGCGCGAGCACCGCGTGACGGTGTGGAACAGCGTCCCGGCGCTGATGGAGATGATGGCCGACCACCTGGCGGGCCTGGGCGAGGCGTGGCCCCAGCTGAAGACGGTGATGATGAGCGGTGACTGGATTCCTGTGTCGCTGCCGGAGCGCATCCACGCCGTGGCGCCGAATGCCGCCGTCTACAGCATGGGCGGCGCCACCGAGGCGGCCATCTGGTCCATCGTGTACCCCATTGGCGACGTGGACCCCGCTTGGCCCAGCATCCCCTACGGCAAGGCGATGCTGAACCAGCAGATGTTGGTGCTCGACGACGCGCTGATGCCGTGCCCCACCTGGGTGCCGGGGCAGATCTTCATCGGCGGCGTGGGCGTCGCGCGCGGCTACTGGCGGGACGAGGAGAAGACCCGCGGAAGCTTCATCCGCCACCCGCTGACGGGCGAGCGGCTGTACCGCACGGGAGACCTGGGCCGCTTCCTGCCGTCCGGCGACATCGAGTTCCTGGGCCGCGAGGACTTCCAGGTCAAGGTCCAGGGCTTCCGTATCGAGCTGGGCGAGATTGAAAACGCGCTGCTCCAGCACCCGGGCGTGCGCGCCGCCGTCGCGTCCGCCGTGGGAGAGAAGCGGGGCAACAAGCGGCTCGTGGCCTACGTGGTGCTGGACGCGGAGGCGCCCCCGGCGCTGGACGCGCTGCGCGACGCGCTGCGGACGAAGCTGCCGGAGTACATGGTGCCGCAGACCTTCGTGACGCTGGACTCGCTGCCGCTCAGCGCGAACGGGAAGGTGGACCGCGGCGCGCTGCCGGCCCTGGAGGGCACGCAGCAGCCGAAGCAGACCGGCGTCAAGGTGCCGCCGCGCACCGAGCTGGAGAAGACGCTGGCCGGCCTCTGGGAAGGGCTCTTGCCGGGACCCGTGGGCGTCCACGACAACTTCTTCGAGGTGGGCGGCAACTCGCTGCTCGCGGTGCGGCTGATGGCGCGGCTGCGTCAGGAGCTGGGCCGGGAGCTGCCGCTGGCGACCCTCTTCGAGATGCCCACCATCGCGCTGCTCGCCGAGTCCCTGGCCGGGCCGGAGGCGCCGCGTCGCGAGGGGCGTGGCGCGCTGGTGCCCATCCAGCCTTCGGGCACGCGGCCTCCGCTCTTCCTCGTGCACCCGGTGGGAGGCAGCGTCCTCTGCTACGCGGAGCTGGCGCGGAAGCTGGGGACGGATCAGCCCGTCTTCGGGATCCAGGTGCCGCCCGGCGCGCCGGCCCGGTCCATCGAGGCCATGGCCGCCGCGTATCTGGAGGCGCTGCGCGACGTGCAGCCGCGCGGTCCGTATCACCTGGGCGGGTGGTCCATGGGCGGCGTCGTCGCCTACGAGATGGCGCGCCAGCTCCAGGCGGCGGGGGACACCGTCTCCACGCTCGCGCTCATCGACGTGCTCGTCCCGCCAGCGGGGCAGGGCGGGGACGTCATGGACGAGGCGGCGCTGATGGCGCGCTTCGCCGAGGACCTGGGCGCCCTGTCGGCCCGCCGCGTCTCGGTGGATGCCGGCGCGCTGCGGGCCCTGCCCGCGGACGCGGTGCTGGAGCGCGTGGTGGAGGACCTGCGGGCGCAGGAGGCCATCGCTCCGGAGCTCGACCGCGCGACGCTGGGGGCGCACGCGGAGGTGTTCAAGGCGAACATGCGCGCCCTCACCGCGTACCAGGCCCGGCCCTACGCCGGCCGCGTCTGGTTCTGCCGGGGCGCGCAGCCCGGAGGCGCCTCGCGGCAGAACGCGGAGGCGTGGCTGCGGCTCACCTCGGGCGGCCAGCTCGTGGAGCTGGAAGGCAATCACTACACCCTGTTCAGCCACGGGCTCGACGCGCTCGTGGGCTCGCTGTCGTCCGCCCTGCGCGCCTGAGCCAGGGCTTCTGCTTCGTTCATCTCGTTTCGTTCACAAGGAGTGCAACCGTGTTTCATCGTCTGAGTCCGTGGATCCTGGGTGCGGCCCTGCTGGGCATGGCCGGCTGTTCCGATGAAGGGGAGACCGTCGACGCCTGTGTCGACAACAAGGTCCAGAAGGTCTCCGAGAAGGAGCTGTCCAAGCGGTTGAAGGACGGCGCGTACCGCGGCACGTGCGACCTGATGGAGAACCGCGTGTCGTTTGGCGACGGTTACGTGCAGTCCATCATCCACAAGAACGCGGACGGCTCCGTGAAGGCCATTGGCGTCACCGTGGATCAGGCCGCCATGGACACGCTGCCCATGCTGCCCCACCTGCCGACGAACGACGGGCAGACGTGCTGGGACATGAACAACGACGGCGTGACGGACCCGGAGAAGGAGTGCAACGGCGGCCACGAGCGCGTGCTCTGGTTCCCCAAGATGAAGGACGTCCCCTTCCAGTGGATCATGTTCAACTGGCAGGGCCGGGGCCACGGCCCCATCGGCGCGTTCGACAAGGGGCACTTCGACCTGCACTTCTTCATGCAGGACTTCGTGACGCGTAACTTCATCCGCACCGGCCCGTGCGGCGTCTACACGGACTGCAACGACTACGCGAAGGCCATCAAGGATCCGCCGGCGCCCTTCTACCCGACGGGCTTCGAGAACCAGAAGGGCGTGTCCGCGCGCATGGGCAACCACCTGGCGGACATCGCCGAGTCGCCCTTCAACGGCGAGCCCTTCACGCAGGCGTTCGTCTACGGCGCCTACGACGGCCACATCACGTACTTCGAGACCGTCGTCGAGGGCGGCTTCGCCAAGAGCAAGCCCGCCGAGGACTGCCGCCCCATCAAGGCGCCTCCGGCGATGGAGGCCTCCGGCCTCTACCCGACGCGCTACTGCTTCCGGTACCGCGAGGACAAGAAGGACTACCTGATGACGCTCGAGGACTTCGAGTACCGCAACGCGCCCAACTAGTCGGTCCCCCCATGCGAGCGGCCGTGCCCCGGAGCGCATCCGGGAGCGGCCGCTCGTTGTTTCCTCTCCGCGCTGGAGCCTCACCGTGAAGAAGACATCCATCCTCCTGTCCTGGAGGCTGCCGCTGCTCCTGTCGTTGTGGGCGGCTCCGGCCGGGGCGCACTGGGGCATGCCCGACGAGGCGAGCAGCATCAGCGTGCGCCGCGGGCACGAGGACGACTGGATCATGGGTGACGCTTCCGGCGCGCTCATCTCCCGCGACCAGGGGACGACCTGGCGGTGGATCTGCCCGGAGGGCATGGGCATCGCCATCTGGCGTCCGGAGCGCTACTTCTGGCTGTCTGGCGGGGCCATCATGGCCGCCACGGGGAGCGCGCTGATCCGCTCCGACGACAGCGGCTGCTCGTGGGCGCCGCATACCTATTTCAAAGACACGTGGGTCACCGGGTTGGCGGTGCACCCGACGGACGAGCGGTTCCTGTACGTCAGCACGGGGCGGCCGTCCCTGAACAACGGGCTGTACCGCTCCGAGGACGGCGGGGAGTCCTGGGTGCAGGCGCTGGCGCCGACGCCGGGCTCTCGCTACTCGTCCATCCGCATCGCCGCGTCGGATCCGCTTCGCCTCTACGCGTCGGGCCAGGACGCGGAAGGCCAGTTCCTGGCGCGCAGCGATGACGGCGGGCGTGTCTGGACGCGGCTGCCCCAGCCGCTCACCGCGTTGAAGCTCCCGTATGACCTGGTGCTGCTGCGCGTGAGCGACGCGTCACCGGACGTGCTGTGGGCGAAGATCTCCGCCCAGGGGCGCGACTGGCTGCTCAAGAGCACGGACGGTGGCGTCACGCTGACGTCGGTGATGGACACCTACGAGCGCATCTCCAGCGTGGAGGCGTCCCCGGACGGGCGCACGGTCTGGGTCTCCACGACGACCCGCCTCTTCCGGGGGCAGGATGACGGGGCCTTCACGGAGCTCGCGGAGCCGAACGGGAACGCCTGCGCGCTGAAGCGGAACGGGACGCTCTATGGCTGTGGTTCGGGCTGGACGGGCGGCTGGGCGTTGGCGAAGAGCGCGGACGAAGGCACGACCTGGGAGCCGATGTTCAAGCTCGGCGACGTGCAGGGCGCGCACCTGTGTCCCGCCGCGACGCCCGTGCAGCAGCGCTGCCCGGCCCTGTGGCCGCAGCTGGCGCAGCTCTACGGCGCGGCTCCGGACGGGGGCGTGGGACCCACGCAGGACGCCGGCCCTTCCGAGCAGCCCGTGGCGCCAGCGTCCCCGGATGGCTGCGCCGCGTCGCCGGGCCTGGTGCCGGGCGCGCTCCTGGTGCTCGCGACGGTGTGGGGGCGCCGTTCCCGAAGGGACGCGCTGGCGCGGAGCCGCCGGTCATGACGGCCTCACTGCCTTGGACGAGGCGCGCTGTCGGGGCGCGGTCCTGGCTGCTGCTTGCCCTGTCGGTGGGCGTGCTCGGGGCCTGTGGTGAGACGGACATGGGGCCGCTCCAGGTGCCGGAGCTGGAGTACGGCGTCGAAGCGCCGTGGCCGGTGTCCGCGCCGCTGCCGCCCGTGGGGCCCGCCGGGCGGCTGATCATCACCAACAACCTGGAGGACACCCTCAGCCTGTTGGACCTGGACGGGATGGAGTCTCCCTCCTGGGGTGAGCTGGCGCGCGTCCCGGTGGGGCTCAACCCGGTGGAGCTGGAGGGGCCGCACCTCTCGGTCGTCTCGCCGGAGGGTGACTTCTATTACGTGGGCATCTCCAACTATGTGCCCGGCTCCGGCTCCGGACCGCACGGGACGCATGGTTCGGGGAAGGCGGATGGCTACTGCCTCAAGCTGGACGCGGCCACCCACGCCGTCGTGGGGTCCGTGCGCGTGGATCCCAACCCGGGCGACGTCATCCTCAGCGCGGACGGGCGGACGCTCTTCCAGACGCACTTCGACCTGCTGAAGATCGCGGAGGTGGCGCGGCGGGGAGGCACGGAGGCGGAGATGGATTCACGGATGGCCATCCTGGACGCGCGGACGATGACGCGCACGGCGATGGTGCCCGTCTGTCCCGCGCCCCACGCGGTCCGGCTGTCACTGGATGGGCGCCGTGCCTACGTCGCCTGCTGGTCCGACGAGGTGGCCATCGTGGACCTGGAGCAGGCGGACCGCCCGGTGCGTCGCGTGAAGGTGGCGGCCAACACCGGCACGGCCTTGCGGCCCCTTCATCAGCCCTATGCGCTCACGGTGTCGCCCACGACGGGGGCGGTGTGGGTCAGTTCGCTCGCGAGCCGCGCGGTGCAGTACCTGGATCCGGTGACGCTCACGATGGATCCCCAGCGCACGGTGTGGCTGCAGGGCGCGCCGATGTTCGGTGCCTTCACGTCCGACGGACGCACGCTCTACATGCCGTACCAGTCGGTGGACTCCATCGCCATCATCGATGCAGCCGATCCGGAGGCGGTGCCCGGGGAGATTCCGCTGGCGCCCAGCGGCTGCCTCAACGTGCACCAGCTGATGCTGACGCCGGATGAGCGCCATGCGCTCGTGGTCTGCGAGGGCGACCACGTGGGGCCGGGCACGCTCCACGTCGTGTCGCTGGAGGAGCGGCGGGTGGTGAAGACGGTCCAGGTGGGGCTCTTCCCGGACTCGGTGGCGCTGCTGCGGAGCCGGCCATGAGGTGGCTCTGGGTGCTGGGCGCGCTGCTGGCGGGCTGTGGCGGCGCGACGCCCGCGGCGGAGTTCGGTGAGACGCTGTTCCAGGATGCCCGGCTGTCGGACAGTCAGTTCAACAGCTTCTCCTGCGCCACCTGCCACGCCACGAGCGCCACGCCTGATCCGGACCGGATGCTCGCGGGCTACCCGCTGAAGAACGTGGCGTTCCGCGAGACGTGGTGGGGCGGCTACGAGACGGACCTGCTGAGCGCGGTGAACTTCTGCTACCTGGGCTTCATGCGCGGCGTGTCCCCGCTCACGCGGGAGGATCCCAAGGCGCGAGCCCTGTACGAATACCTGGTGCGGATCAGCCCGGACGCGGACGCACCCGCGCTGCCCTTCACGGTGGTGAAGGACATCCAGGACGTGCCAGCCGGTGATGCCGGAAGGGGAGGCGCCGTGTACCGGGCCGCCTGCCAGACGTGCCATGGGGCCACGCACACAGGGGAGGGGCGGCTGACGACGTTCGCGTCGGTGTTGCCGGAGGTGACGGACGACTACGACGCGCTCTTCCCCGGCATTCCCCGACGGCTGGTGGTCATCGAGAAGCTGCGTCATGGCAGCTTCTTCGGCGTCGGCGGCACCATGCCGCTCTACAGCCGGGAGGCCCTGTCGGACGAGGACCTGGCGGCGGTGCTCACCTTCCTGGGGTTGTGAGCGCCTCAGGCCCAGAGTGACTGCTCCAGTGAGTCGAGCAGCGCCGAGGCGACGTCGGGCGAGGGCAGTCCGGCGTCGGCGGTGAGCTCGGGGTCGAGCGGCACGGCCACCTCCGCGCGCAGCACCGCGATGGCCTGCCGCCGGGCCGCGTGGAGGACGGCCTGTGCCTCGGTGGGCAGGTTGGGCGTGGCCCACGCGTCGATGTCCCAGGACAGGCCCGCGTGTCGGGTCTCGTCGTCGGCGATGCGTGCCATGGCCTTGCGGATCCCGGGGTCGCACGCGTGCAGCGCCTGATGGTGGGCCACCAGCGCGCCGTAGGTCTCACGCACGCAGCCCTCCACGGTGTTGTCGAGCAGCACTTCGCTCAAGGACCGCAGCGGCAGGGCGGTGACTGTGGGAGGCACCGGCGTGGCGCCGAAGCGGTGGGCCAGCCGCAGGGTGACTTCGGTGTGGCGGACCTCGTCCTGCGCGCTGGCGAGCGCTGCGTCCTGCAACTCATTGCTCGCACCATGCAGGGCCAGTTCATCGCGCAGGCGCAGGAATGCATGGATGGCGGCGGCCTCCAGCCGGGCTGCGTTCGCGAAGTAACCGCCCCGGGCGTCCTCGCAGTCCCCAGCCCGGCCGCGCTGGAGTCCCACGGGCCTGCGGCCGACGACGCAGTCGGGCTTGCCCTCCTTGAAAGGGAACGTGCCTTCCTCCGTCACGACACCGGTCTGCGTGACCTTCAGGTCGTGCCGGGTCTCGTACACGTTCGTTTCACAGTCGTAGTCCTGGATGCTGACGACGCTGAAGGTCCCGTCCGGAAGGGCCCGCACCTTCCCGCGCTCGTAGGCCGGATGGCTGCACAGGGCGTAGCCCGAGGCGTAGGCCAGGAGCGAGGCCTCCTCCGGGGTGTCGATGCTGCCAAGCAGAGCCCGGACGGCGTCCGCGGTCGTGTACGTCGCCACCTCATCGCCGCGGGTCGTGGCGAGGAATCCCTCGGCGCATTCCATGCTGTAGCCACAAATCCTCGGGAAGCCGCGCGTGACGTCCAGCGCATCGAGCTGGTTCAGGCACGCCTGGGGATTGGAGGCGGTCGCGCAGGGCTCGCCCTCGGACGCCTTGAGCTCGATAGGAGGTAGCGAGGGCGGAACCCAGCGTCTGACGGTGCGCAACTGGAGCACGTCCGGAGCCGGGGCCACGGTCAGGCCCGTGAGGGCAGGGAAGCCGTCCACACAGGCGACGTCCGAGTGCTGGCTCAGGTCGGCGGGCTCTGGCTTCGTGGGCCCTGGCTTCGCGGGCTCTGCCTTCGGCGGCGGCTCCACGACGGGCTCTCCCTGACATCCCGTGAGCAACAGGGGCGTGGCCAGGGAGACCCGCAGGGCACGGGAGAAGAGAAGCCGCAGCCGATCCACGTTCATGGTCCCCTCAAGGTCGATGCGCGGGCACCGGGCCCGCTCCCCTTGGACACGCGACCCCGGTGGTTTGGGACATGGCCCGGCTCAGGCCCAGAGTTCCTGCTCCAGCGAGTCCAACAGCGCCAGTGCAACCGCCGGTGAGGGCAGTCCGGCCTCCGCGGCCAGGCGAGCTTCCAGCGGCACGGCCATCTCCGCGCGCAGCACGGCCAGCGCCTGGCGCCGGGCCTCCCGAAGGGCGGAGCGGTCCTCTTCGGACAACCCGGGCGCGGCCCACGCGTCGATGTCCCAGGACAGGCCCGCGTGGCGGGTCTCGTCCTCGGCGATGACCTCCATGGCCTCGCGGATCTCCGAGTCCTGCGCATGCAACGCCTGATGGTGTGCCAAGAGCGCGCTGTAGGTCTCCCGCACGCACCCCTCCACGGCGTTGTCGAGCAGCACCTCGCTCAAGGACCTCAACGGCACGTCGGCCACGGAGGGTAGGGGAGGCACGGCCCCGAAGCGACGCGCGAGCCGAGTGGTGACCTCCGCGTGCCGGACCTCGTCCTCCGCGCTGGCGAGCGCCGCGTCCTGCAACGACTGACCCGCACCGTGCAGGGCCAGTTCCTCGCGCAGCCGGAGGAAGGCGTGGATGGACGCAGACTCCAGGCGCGCGGCACTGGCGAACCAGGCGCCCCGGGCGTCCTCGTGGCCTTCAGCCCGTGCCTCCTGGAGGCCCACGGGCCTTCTGCCGGGATAGCAGCCCGTGTCGCTTTGCTTGACCCTGAAGGCTTTGTACTCGACCACTTCTCCCGAGGATGAGATCCGCACCGGCTTCCGGGACGCCCATGACTGCTTCTCGTCACAATCAAGGCCCTGCTCCACCAGGATCGTGAAGCCCTCGTCGGGATTGACGCCGACCGATGACGGGAACTCAGTGGAGGGGCAGACCTGGTGGCCAGCCGCGAATGCCAGGAGTGCGGCCTCTTCCTCCCGGTCGATGGTGCCCAGTACCTGCCTGAGCGAGTCCCTCGTCCTGTAGGTCTTCACCTCGTCGCCCCGGGTGGTCACCACGTAATAGGCAGTACACGTGGCAAGGGAAGAGCCGAGACACTCACCTCCAAATCCTCCCATGCCTCCCTCTTGCGCCTGGAGCGCTTCCCCGCAGGCCTCCTGGTTGACGGCCGTCTCGCAAGCGTTTCCCGTAGTGAAGACGGACTGGAAGCCAGGGATTCGCTTCCGCTCGACACGGACTGCCTGCCCTCCATCGGGCCGCCGGGGCTGTGACGTGTCGGCGACGAACTCCCAGGTGAACGAATACCGCCTCAACTCGACGAAGTCCGGCACGGGCATCATCCAAGCCCTGTCGACCCCGGGGACCGCGTTGAAGAAGGGGTATCCCTCTCTCGGAGGAGCCTCCATGCACCGGATCCGGCGGTAGTTCGTCGCCAGGAGCCCAGCGGGCACGTCCGGCTTCACGTGCCGTTCGCCGTGGCATCCGGCAATCACAAGCGGCGTGGCCAACGATGCCTTCAATGCCCTGGCGAACAGCCGCCGCAATCGCTCTGCATTCAATGACAACCCCCGTGTCGGCAGCCCGGCCCCTGCGCTGTCCCCAAACCCTATCAAGCCGGTTCGGCAACGTGCCAAGGAAAAGCAGACGGGCGATGCACGCCGCGAAGCGCGCATCGCCCGTGGGACTTCACATCAACAGCGCAGGTCTTACGCCCCCGCGTACTTGCGGCGGAACTCGTGGATCTCCGCCAGCCGGAACGTGCCCGGCTCCGGAGCAATCGCCTCCGGTGCGTCGTAGGGCAGGTTCATCAGCCGCTCGTACTCCTCCACCGACACGCGCTCGCGCTTCGCCAGCACCGTGTCCAGGTCCGCGCGGGCCATGCGCTCCGCGGCCTTCTCACCCACGACACCGGTGTAGAACTCCGCGCAGGAACCGCTGCCGTAGGACAAGAGGCCAATCCGCTGGCCCGCCAGCGCCGCGCCCTCCGCGTGCAGTTGGCCCGCGAGCGCCAGGTACAGCGACGCCGTGTAGACGTTGCCCACCCTCGCGTTCAACCCCAGCGACTTCGCCACCTGCGCGTCGTAGCTGGCCTGCGACTTCGCCGCCTCGTCGCGCGCCTCGGGCGTGGCCGGCCCGTTGCCGGAATCCTCCAGGTCGCACAGCCGCACCTGCGCGTGCGCCTTGCGCGCCATCTTGCAGAAGGGCACGTGGTAGAGGATGCGCGCCAGCTGCTCGCTGGGCAGCTTCGAATCCCACCGCACCAGCCCCTGCTCCATGGCGCGCTCGCGCCAGCCCCGGTACGCGCCCGCCATGGCGTCCAGGTAGCAGGTGATGGAGTAGTGCCCGTCCACCAGCGCCTCGCGCCGTCCCACCGGCCTCCAGAAGTCGTACACGTCCGCGGTGCTCACGCCGTTGAGCCCCACGTCCACCGCCAGCAGGTCCGGCGTCTCCGACACCAGCAGCGCCACCGCGCCGCCGCCCTGCGTGGGCTCGCCCGCCGTCTTCAGGCCGTAGCGCGCGATGTCCGTGCACACCACCAGCGCGGAGCGGCCCGCCGCCGCGCCGGACGCAATCCACTCCACCGCCGCCATCAGACCCGCCGTGCCGCCGTAGCACGCGTGCTGCGAGTCGAACGTGCGCATGCCGCGCGGCAGCTTCAGCAGGCCGTGCACGTGCGACGCGATGGGCTTGGAGTGGTCCACGCCCGTCTCCGTGCCCACCACCAGCATGCCCAGCTTGGAGGTGTCCACGCCCTGCTGCTGGATGAGCCGCGCGGCCGCCGTGGCCGCCAGCGACACGGAGTCCTCACCCGGGTCGTTGACCGCCATCTCCTTCGCGCCCAGGCCCGCGGTGAACTTCGCCGGGTCCACGCCGCGCGCCCGCGCCAGGTCCTCGATGTCCACGTACCGCCGGGGGACCGCCACCGCCAGCGCTTCGATTCCAACCCGCTTCTTCATGGGGAACTCCTCAAAATCAAAAGGTCACGAATCCAGACGGCTTCACGCCGCGGGGGGCACCAGCACCAGCCGGCCCGCCACTTCCCGGTTCTCCAGCCGGAAGTGCGCGCGGCCCGCGTCCGCCAGCGCCACCTCTTCCGACACGAAGGGACGGACGAGGCCCTTGGCCGTCAGCCGCAGCGACTCGTCCAGCTCCTCGCGCGTGGTCGCGTACGCGCCCAGAATCTCCAGCTCCTTTACGATGACCAGGCCCGGGTTGAGGTTCACCACCCCGGACTCCAGGTTGCCCACCACCACCACGCGTCCACCGGGCGCCATGGCCTTGAGCGTCTGATCAAAGGTGGCGCTGCCGACGATCTCCACCGCCACGTCCACACCCTGGCCCTGCGTGCGCTTGCGCGCCTCCGACCCGAAGTCCAGGCCGCGCGAGACAATCACCTCGTCCGCACCGGCCTCCTTGAGGGCCGCGACCTTCGCCTCGCCGGACGTGATGGCGATGACGCGCGCCCCGTCCACCTTGGCCAGCTGCACGGCCGCCAGACCCACGCCGCCGCTGGCGCCCGTGATGAGCACCGTCTCACCGGCCTTCACCTTCGCCCGCGTGCGCAGCGTGTGCACGGCGGTGCCCAGCGTGCAGCACACCGTCGCGGCCACCGCCCAGGGCAGGTCGGACGGCACGCGGCCGAGGCCTCGCACCGGGGCGACCATGAACTGCGCGTAGCCGCCCTGGAGCTCCTCGCCGAAGAAGCGGTTGTCCGTCTTGCACAGGCTGTTGCGGCCGGAGAGGCACAGCGCGCACTCGCCGCAGGACATGCGCTGCAGCGTCGCCGCGCGGTCGCCCACCTTCCAGCCCACCGTGTCCGGACCCACCTCCACCACCTCGCCCGCGGCCTCGTGCCCCAGGATGGCGGGCACGTGCGTGCGTGGCAGGTTGCCGCGGCGGTTGATGACGTCGTGGTAGCAGACGCCGCACGCGTGGACCTTCAGCAGCACCTCGCCCTTGCCCGGCCGGGGAACCGGCACGGTCTCCAGACGCAGGTTCTCTGCACTCCCGAACTGGCGAAGAACGACAGCTTCCATGCGGTGCCTCTTTTCCGTGTTGCTTGAAGATTGGGGGAGATGTGTTTCAGCCGCCGACGAGCGCGTCGCGCAGGTTGCGGGGGTCCAGCGCGCGGATGGCCGACACCGTGCGCGCGTCCGGAAGGGAGGTGACGGGCAGGGCGTCCGGCACCGCGAACTCGAAGCCGGTCCGCTCGGAGATGCCGTCCACCGTGGCCCAGGGGTGACGCGCCAACAGCCGCGCCCCACGGGGCCCGCCCAGCTCATACGTGCCCAGGTCGGAGATGAGCCGCACCGGACGGCTGGGGTCGCGCGTCGTGGCCACCTGGACCTGCGGGACGAGGTTGCGCCGAGACTGCCGGGGCACCAGCAGCACCGGGTTCTTCACCCACTGGCGCAGCGTGGCCGCGCCCGCGACGCCGGGGAACTTGGTCCGCGGCTTCTCCAAGGTGCCGGACGCCGTCATGTTGGTGCGGCCCGCCGGATCCACCTCGGCCGCGCCAAAGAAGACCGTGTCCACCCGGCCTCGCCGGGCGTGGTCGAACAGGTCCGCGATGCTCACCTCCGCGGACCGGCCGTCCAGGTAGCGCAGGTCCTCGGACGACGGGTACAGCTCCGGCAGCTCCGGGTCCAACGAACCGACACACGCCAGGTACGTCAGGCCCGGAGCATGCGTGGCCCGAGCCACCGCGATGGCCAGGATGACCAGCGGCGACGCCACACCCGTGGCCACCACCGAGCCGTCTTCAATCTCCCGCGCCAGCAGCGACACCACCGTCTCCGCGGGCGTCGCGTCCACCGTCGTCGTCATCATGCCGCGCTCCGGGTCGCGCGCAGCGACATGAGGAAGCCCTTCGCGTCGCCCGCATCCGCCGCGGCCAGGTAGGCCGCGAGCATCGCGTCGTCATGCGGGTACTGGCCCAGGCAGCCCGTGGGCAGCGCACCGCCGGGGGCGAGCACCACGCGCTCCACCTGGAAGGCGGGGATGGTGACGCGCGACAGCTTCGGAACGCGCTCCTCCACCGTGGCGATGATCCGCTTCGCCGCGCCCGCGACGAGCAGGTCCGTGGTGGGGTCTTCGATCAGCAGGTTGCCCTTGTCGTCCGCGGCCCGGGCGTGGATGAGCGCCACGTCCGGGTAGTACGCGGGCTCCACCGGCACGCGGCGGCCCGTGAACGGATCCTCCACCGTGCGCGGCGCGTCCACCTCCGCCAGCTCCGACACGTCCGCGTCCGGCGCGGGGATGAAGGGCAGCCCCATGGACGCCGCGCGCAGCCGCTGCACCACGCGGTAGCCGTCGTGCTCGCGCCATTCGATTTCGCCCGCCTCGATGGCCCGCTTGAGGCAGGGCAGGGGGCGCACGCGGTTCTCCAGCACCAGCGCGCCGAAGGGCAGCTCCACGCGCTTGAGGCACCCGCCCGCGACCAGGAACTCCGCCGGCAACGGGTTGGGCAGGGAGATGAGCTGCAGACCGCGCTTCTCCTGCGCCACCAGCTCCAGCACCAGCGCCATGGGCGCGCGGCCGAGCATGAACCCGCCAGCCGCGATCGACGCGCCGTCCGGGATGGAGGCCACCGCCTCCGACAGGGAACTCCAACGGGCGCGGTTCACTGGGGCTCTCCTCCGGAACCGGAGCTGGAACCGGAAGCGGCGCGCGGCACCATGCGCAGCGCGGGCGCGTCTTCAGCCGAAGGGGCCGGGGCGCTCACGGCCGAAGCGGCGGAGGGAAAGAGCAGCTCCACCATGCCGTCGGCGATCTGCTCCTCGGTGAGTCGCCCGTCCGGTTTGAACCACTTGTAGACCCAGAGGATCATCCCCAGGAACGAGAACGCCGCCACCGTGGGGTCCACCACGCCGCGCAGGCGGCCCAGGCGGTTGGCCTCCGCGAACGCGTCCTCCAGGAAGCGCACGTAGCGCTTCTTGCGCCGGTCGATGTACTCGCGCGCTTCACCGGTGAGCGTGGCGTGCTCGTGGAGGATGATGATGACCTCCTTGCTGCGGCCGCTCGTCACCAGGTGGATGTTCTGCCGCATGCACTGGCGCAGCCGCTCCACCGGATCCGCTACAGCCTGCACGGGCGCGAGGACCTGCTCCTCGAACACGTCCATCCCGTAGTTCATGATGGCGAAGAGCAGCTGCTCCTTGTTCTGGATGTGGTGGTAGAGCCCCGCCTTGGTCATCCGGCACGCGGCGGCGATCTCCTGCATCGACGTGCCCTCGTAGCCGCGCTCGCAGATGAGCCGCGCCGCCGTCTCCAGGATGGCCCTGTACCGCTCGCCCTCGTCCGGTTTGCGCCCCGTGGGTGTCATGCGTGCCTTCCCTCGCCGGCCTGCCTGCTCCTGCCGGGCTGAAACCACCTACCGACCGGTAGGTCACTTCACCTACCGACCGGTAGGTAGCACTCGGCGACGCGGCCCGTCAACGGGCAAGTACCGGAGGGCTGGTGGGATAAAGGCTTTTGGAAACAAGGACTTGGGACCACCCAACGGGTTAGGTTGCGGGCCTCCCATGCGGTCCACGCTCCTGCCCATCCTCCTCTTGTGCGCCGCGCTGGCGAGCGTGGGGGTGGGGGTCTGGACCCTCGTGAAGCGCAGCCGGACGACCCTGGTGGAGCAGTTCGCGGGGGACCGGCAGAAGCAGTTGGACGAGGCCGTGGGCGGCGTCACGGACTCGCTGGAGGAGGTGGGCAAGAACCTGCGCTTCGCCGGTGAGCTGATGTCCCAGCCGGGGACCCTGGCGGAGCACCGCCGGGAGCTGCGCGCGCTGCTGGAGGCGGTGGGCCAGTACAAGGCCATCGCGGCGTACGACGGCGACGGCGCGGAGCGGCTGCTGCTGTTGGACCGCAAGCCGGACGCGCAGGTGTCGCGCGAGGGGCTGGTGGCGGAGATGGCCGACACGGCGCGCCGCGCGTTGCAGCGTCCGCCGGGCGACCTCACCACGTCGCCCAGCCTGGACGCGGCCAACGGCGGTTGGTTGCGCATCCTGGCCACGGCGCTGCCCGCGACGGACGGCAAGCCCGAGGGCGCGGTGGCGGTGCTGGTGGACACGGAGTCGTTCTTCGCGCCGCTGCGCATCGTCACGTCGGACCTGGAGGCGCGGATGCTGCTCGTGGGCACGCACGGTCAGCCCACGCCTGCGAGCGACCCGGCCCTGACGGAGTGGTTCGGCCGCGCGAGCCAGAAGGACTCGGGCGTGCCGGGCTTCGCGTTCCTGGTGTCCCGGCTGAAGGCCGGCGCGCGCGGCATGCTGCCCCTGTCCGAACAGGAGGCGGAGCGGCTGGGGTTGGGGCGCTCGGAGGTGGTGGCCGTCTACACGCCCATCCGCATGCGCGGCGGCAGCCACTGGGCGGTGGCGACGCTGGTGTCCACCGCGGCGCTGCGTTCGCACGAGCAGTCGCTGGTGGTGCGGCTGTTGGGCGCGGGCGCGCTGGTGGCGTTCTTCCTGGTGGCCTTCGCGGTGTACGTGGTGCTGGCGCGGCGGCGCGCGGTGGCGCTGATGGAGAGCCGCCGTCACGCGGCCCAGCTCGCCGCGCTCCATGACCGGACGCGGAAGATATTGGACCATCTGCCCACGGGCGTCCTCGCGCTGACGGAGGACGGGCGGATCAGCGCCGTCAACCAGGCCCTGCGCTCGCGCGTGCCCGGCAACGTGACAGGAGCGCCGCTGGCGTCCGCGTTCCCCAGCGCACCGGCACCGGTGGTGGAGCGGCTGTCCGCGCTGGTGGCGTCCGCGCGTCAGGAGGACCGGCCGCTCAGCCTGCTGGGCGAACCGCTGGCACTCTTCGGCGAGGAGGGCACGTACAACCTGCACGCGGTGCCGCTGACCGCGGAGGACCCGAAGGAGGAGACGCGCGCGCTCCTGGTGGTGGAGGACCTGAGCGACGTGCGCGCGCTGGAGACGCAGCTGTTGCGCGCGGAGAAGCTGGCCACGGTGGGTGTGCTGGCCGCGGGCATCGCGCATGAAATCGGCACGCCGCTGGGCGTGGTGCGCGGCCGGGCGGAGTACGTGCAGAGCAAGCTGGGCCCAGCGCATCCGCAAGGGCCGGGGCTGGGCGTCATCGTCGAACAGATCGACCGGGTGAGCCGCACGCTGCGCCAGCTGCTGGACTTCTCCCGCCTGCAGCCCGCGATGGTGCGGCCGGTGGCGCTGGGGCCGCTCGCCCGGAGCGTGCACGAACTGTTGCAGGTGGAGGCGGAGCGGCGGCGGGTGAGCTTGAGCGTGGACGTGCCGGAGTCGGTGCCGGCGCTGGCGGCGGACGCGGATCAGCTCCAGCAGGTGATGCTCAACCTCACGCTCAACGCCTGCGATGCGTGCAGCGAGGGCGGCAAGGTGGAGGTCTCGGCTTCCGCGCTGGTGGGCCCGGAGGAAGGCACGTGGGGCCTGGTCGCGCTCACGGTGCGCGATGACGGGTGCGGGATTCCGAAGGAGCGCCTCAACCAGGTGTTTGATCCGTTCTTCACGACGAAGAAGCGCGGGCAGGGCACGGGGCTGGGGCTGACGATGGTGGCCCACGTCGTGCGCAACCACGGCGGACGGGTGGAGCTGGAGAGCACACCGGGGCAGGGCACCCGCGTCACCGTGCTGTGGCCGGTGGCCCGCGCTGTCCCAGAGGAACGAAATGCCGAGCGACTTGCCGTCTGACGCGCGCATCCTCGTGGTGGACGACCACGTGGAGATGGGGCGCATGCTCCAGGAGCCGCTGGCCGACGCGGGCTGGACGGTGGACCTGGCCACGGGAGGGCAGGAGGCGCTGACGCTCATCCGCTCGCGCGTGTACGACGCGGTGCTGACCGACCTGCGCATGGAGAAGGTGGACGGCCTGGACGTGCTGGACGCCGCCCGCGCGGTGGACCCGGAGCTGCCCGTGCTGCTGATGACGGCCTTCGGAGGCGTGGAGAGCGCGGTGGAGGCGATGCGCCGGGGCGCGTACCACTACTTCACCAAGCCCTTCCGCCTGGACGAGGTGCGGCTGTACCTGGGCCGCGCGCTGCAGGACCGCCGCCTGCGCGCGGAGCACCGGGCGCTGAAGCAGGCGTCCCAGGAGCGCTCCGGCCTGGGCGCGCTGGTGGGCAAGAGCGCACCCATGCGCGGGCTGTACGAGCTCATCGACCGGGTGGCGCACGCGGCGGCCCCGGTGCTGCTCCGGGGCGAGAGCGGCAGCGGCAAGGAGCTGGTGGCCCGCGCGCTCCATGTCGAGGGACCGCGCGCGTCCAACCCCTTCGTGGCCGTCAACTGCACCGCGCTGCCGGGGCCGCTGCTGGAGAGCGAGCTGTTCGGCCACGTGAAGGGCGCCTTCACCGGGGCCACGTCCGTGCGGCGAGGCCTGTTCGTGGAGGCGCACGGCGGCACGTTGTTCCTGGACGAGATTGGCGACATGCCCACGGAGCTCCAGGCGCGGCTGTTGCGCATCCTGGAGGACGGCGAGGTGCGCGCGGTGGGCTCGGACGCCAGCCGCACGGTGGATGTTCGCGTGGTGGCCGCCACGCACCAGGACCTGGAGGCGCGCGTGCGGGAAGGGCGCTTCCGCGCGGACCTCTTCTACCGGCTCAACGTCGTCACGCTGCGGGTGCCATCACTGAAGGAACGCCGGGAGGACATCCCCCAGCTGGTGGAGCACTTCACCGCCCGCTCCCGCGCGCGCAACCCGCGCTCGCGCGTGACGTCGCTGTCACCAGAGGTGGTGGCCGCGCTGGGCGCCATGCCCTGGCCGGGCAACGTGCGCGAGCTGGAGAACCTGGTGGAGCGGCTGGCGGTGCTCGTCCCCCGGGAGACGGTGACGCTGGAGGACCTGCGGCCCCACGCGCCGGTGCCCTCGGCGGAGGAGGCCACGCCCTTCGCCCAGGCTCGGGAGGGCGTGTGGACCCTGCGCAAGCTGGAGGGGGAGTACATCCACTGGATGGTCCAGCACTGCGGCGGGAACAAGACCCGGGCCGCGGAGCTGCTGGGCATCGACGTGTCCACCATCCATCGCCGCGAGAGGGAGCGGTGAGCGGGCTTTCTCCTCGCGCGGGCTGACATCCGGGCGGCCGCACGAACGTCCGGGGGACAGCCTCCGCCGCGTTGCCGCGGGGGCAGCGGGAGACCATGGAATGGGCATGCCCACGCCACGCCCCGCCGGGACCGAAGTGTCGTGGAAGCTGCTCCTCGTCGCCTTCGCCGCCGTCGTGGGCAGCTTCTTCGTGACCACCCTGATCGTCCAGCGATCGTCCGCGGTCATCAGCGATCTCTCCAAGGAGATCATCTACAACTCGGCGCCGAGCATCGAGCACCTCGCGCTCGTCCGCAGGTCCGTGCTGGAGGCCGAGCTGGTCCTTGCCCGGTTCATCAACGAGCCTACGCACCGGGGGGCGCTGGACCGGGAGCTGGAGACGGCCTTGTCGGAGACGAGGGCGGGAATTGGCGAGTACCTGGACCTCACGGCGCTCCCGGGCGAGCAGGCAGTGAGGCAGGACGTGCAGGAGTCGTGGTCGCGCTTCGAAGCCGCGGTCACGCAGGCCCGCGCGGACGCGGTAGCCAGGCGGGAGGGGGCGGAGGGGGCGCTGTTCGAACAGGACGTCGAACCCCCGGCCCGGCACCTCCTCGAGAACATCACGCGCTCCATCGAATGGAACGCGGTCAGGGGACGGGAGCTGGCGGAGCGCATCCGTGAAGCGCGCCGCGAAGCCGTGTGGCTGAGCGCGAGCCTCCACGCGGTGTGCGGCATCCTGGCCGGGGTGGTGGCGTGGTTGCTCCATCGCGAGCTGCAAGGACGCCGCGCGCTCGCGGACGCGTACACGAAGTCCGTCGAAGCGCGAGCGGAGGAGCTGGAGCAGTTCGCGGGCCGCGTCGCGCACGACATCCGCAACCCGCTGTCCTCGGCCCGGATGGCCGCCGAGCTCGGCTTGCGCAAGACCCCGGAGGAGTCCTCTCGCGCGCCCTTCAAGCGCATCATCCGGAGCCTCTCACGGGCGGATGCCATCACCGGCGCGCTCCTGGACTTCGCCCGCTCCGGAGCCCGGCCGGATCCCGGTGCCCGGGCCGAACCCCGGGCGATCATCACCGACCTGCTGGGCGGCTTCGCGGCGGAGACGGAGCAGGCCGGCATCGAGCTGCGTCACGAGCCCGTTCCGCCGGTCCTGGTGGCTTGCAGCACCGGCGTCTACCTGAGCCTGCTCGGCAACCTGATCCGCAACGCCATCAAGTACATGGGCGATGCGACGACCCGGCGGGTCACCCTCCGCGTGGAGGACACGGGGGCCTTCATTCGCACCCGTGTCAGCGACACGGGGCCGGGCATCACGCCGGAGCTCCTGCCCTCCCTGTTCGAGCCGTACTTCCGCGTCAAGGGGAGCAGCGCCATCGCCGAAGGGCTCGGGCTGGGGCTCGCGACCGTCAAGAAGCTGGTGGAAGGGCACGGGGGCCGGGTGGGTGTCACGTCCACGCGCGGAAAGGGGAGCACGTTCTGGTTCGAGCTGCCGCGGGCGGGCTCTTCCTCCTGGGACGTCTCCCCGCCGCCGCACGACGCTCCAGGCACGAGCCCCCTGAACTAGGCCCGCGTGGCAATCCGCCACGGGGGGCTGGCGGATTGCCACGGTCCACGGGTGATCACTCGGTGGCCCCGGGGGACGGTGGTTCCGGCATGTAGCTTGCTGTGACGTGGGACCGTGGTGTCCCTGCGCACAACCCGGGCCTTGCTGCTCGGTGCGGATGAGTCCCTGGCCTCGCTGCTGGCGGACGTGCTGGGCGACCTGGGCATCGCCCTGTTCCTGGACGCGGGGGACGCGGCCCGGCCGGACCTGGTGCTGGCGCACGTGGAGCGCGGGGAGGCCATCCTCCCGGTGATGACGCGCGCTCGGGACTGCGCCGCCACCGCGCCCGTCGTCGTCCTCCTGCCCTTCGCGGACGAGCGCCTGGTGTCCCGCGCCCTGTGTCAGGGGGCCCGGGCATGTTTCGCGCTGGGCAGCCCACTCGATGAGCTTCGCGCCCTCCTGCGCTCGCACTTTCCTCTGTTGGAGACCACCCATGGGTGAACCGATGGCCGTCGTCACCGTGCTGCGTCCCGTTGTCCCCTTGCGTGAAGTGGAGCGCCGCCCGGTGGCTCCGGTGTTGGACTCGGGGGAGCCCTCCCTCTTCCAGGCCGGCCAGGTCCGCGTCACCGCCGAGCGGCTCGTCGTGGGCGGCCAGAGCTGGGCGCTGCGCGACGTGCTCCAGGTGGAGACCGCGCGCCGCACCCCGAAGGTGTGGCCCTACCTGCTCGCGGTGGGCCTGGCCGGGGCGCTGGGGCTGCCGCTCCTGTCCTGGCTGTCCGTCAGCGTGACGGCGCTGAGGGGCGCGTACGAGGCGGGGCTCGTCCTCACCGCCCTGGGCCTCTTCGCGTCCATGGCCGCGCTGCTCGTGGTGGAGGACACCCACTACCTGGTGCTGGGGCTGCCGGGCGGCTCGCGCCGCGTCTTCGGCAGCCACGACGCCCAGCTCATCGCACGGCTTGCGGGGACGGTGCGGGCCGCGTGTCAGCGGCCGTGAGCTGGTCGCGCACCTGCGAGACGATCTCGTAGGAGCGCAGGCGCGCCGCGTGGTCGAAGATCTGCGCGGTCACCATCAGCTCGTCGGCCCCGGTCTGCTCGATGAGGGACTGGAGGCCGTCGCGCACGCTGTCCGGCGAGCCCACCACGGTGCACGCCAGCATGTGTTCGATCTCCGCCAGCTCCATCTCGTTGAGCTGACCGTCCATGCTGTCCACCGGCGGCAAGAGCGGGCCCGGCCGGCCCCGGCGCAGGTTGATGAAGGCCTGGAGCAGCGACGTGAAGAGGCGCTGCCCCTCCTTGTCCGTGTCCGCGGCGAAGACGTTCACGCCAATCATCGCGTACGGCTTCTGGAGCACGTCCGACGGGCGGAACTGCGTGCGGTACAGGTGCAGCGCGCTCATCATCTGCGCGGGCGCGAAGTGCGACGCGAACGCGAAGGGCAACCCCAGGGCCGCGGCCAGCTGCGCGCTGAAGGTGCTGGAGCCCAACAGCCACAGAGGCACGTGCAGGCCCGCGCCCGGCACCGCGCGCACGGCCTGTCCCGGCACCGGGTCCTTGAAGTAGTTCTGCAGCTCCACCACGTCCTGCGGGAAGCTGTCCGCCCCCCCCAGGCCCCGGCGCAGGGCGGCGGAGGTGCGCTGATCCGTCCCCGGCGCGCGGCCCAGGCCCAGGTCGATGCGGCCGGGATAGAGCGTCTCCAGCGTGCCGAACTGCTCCGCGATGATGAGCGGCGCGTGGTTGGGCAACATGACGCCGCCCGCGCCCACGCGAATCGTCTTCGTGCCCCCCGCCACGTACCCGATGACCACCGACGTGGCCGCGCTGGCGATGCCCGTCATGTTGTGGTGCTCGGCCAGCCAGAAGCGCTTGTAACCCAGGGCTTCCGCGTGGCGGGCCAGGTCCAGGCTGTTGTGGAGGGCGAGGCCGGCGTCGCCCCCGGAGATGACGGGGGACAGGTCGAGGACGGAGAAGGGGATCATCGGGGGGACCCTCGCGCCACGGGGGCGGAAAAGCCCTTCGATAGCCAGGGCCCTCGGGGTTTTCACGGCATTGACGCACCGCTCGGGCGCTCGGGCCCTCCGGACCGCCAGGCGGAGGCCATCCCACCCATCAGCCTGGCTTCAGGCGTAACAACAGTGCAGCTGTTGTGCCGCGCAGGGTGTCACACGCCCATTCCAGTCATTGCAAGGGATTGGAAGGGAGGGGGGCGAGCGAGGATGGGCCCGTTTTCCAATTCCTGGACCCGTCTCCGGAATCTGGACGAAAAAAGGCCGTACCCCGCCGCGTCCGCGGGCCGTGAATCAATAGAACGCAGGTCCCACCGGGAGCCGAAAGATGCCCGAGCCCGTGAAGGATGAATCACTCCAGCTCCTGCTCGCGCGCGCTGACGACCGCCGGCCGGTGCTGGAGGACGGGCTTCCCGCGGACTCCACCCGGGATGCCCCCAGGCCCGCGCCGCTTCCTCGCCGTGCCGAGGGCATGACGCTGGAGCGGCCCGACGCGAACCCGAATGACCTGCCCGCGCAGCGCTGGGGTGTCATCGCGCCCCTGGGCACGGCGGGCGACGCCCTGCTTCGCGCCATCGAGCCGCTCATCCAGCACCGCGAGCAGGAGCAGGGCGCCGCGGTGATGCGCTACCGCGTTCCTCCCGGCATGGACGCGAACGCGGCGGTGCGCTGGAAGGAGTCGGTGCACCGGGCCGAGGACGTCCCCGAGGAGGAGCGTCCCAGGTACCTGCTGCTGCTCGGGGACCTGCCCGACGTGTCCATGGAGTTGCAGCACGTGCTCGCGCATGGCGCGTTCGTGGGACGGCTTCACGTGGGGCTGCCCGACGGTGAACCAGACCTCGCGGGCTACACGTCCTACGCGGGGAAGGTGATCGCGGCCGAGAAGCAGGGCGCGCCTCCGGAGGCCCCCGACATGCTCCTGTACACGGCGAGGGACGGGACGACGGCCACGACCTCCGGACACCACCTGCTGGTGGAGCCCTGCCGGCAGGTCATGGAGACGCGGTGGAAGCAGAAGCGGCCCGCGTTGAAGGTCCAGGAGGTTCCCTATGACTACGGGGACGCGGACGCGCTCCTGGAGGCCGCGGCCGGTGCGCGCTCGGCGGTGATGCTCACGGTGGCGCATGGGTTGGGGCGGCCCTCGAAGGGCTGGGCTTCTGCCCGGGAGCAGCGGGCCATGCAGGGCGCGCTGACGCTGGGCGGAGGCCCACCGCTCACGGGAGCAATGCTGAGGGACACGCCCTTCCTGCCCGGAGGCATGTGGTTCAGCGTGGCGTGCTTCGGCGCGGCGACTCCACCGGACAGCGCGTTCCATGCATGGCTCGCGCAGATCGCCGCGGCTGGCGGGTTCGCGGGCCGTCCTGACTCCGTGCTGCACAGCCTGCCCAGGGCAGGGGAGCGTCCCTTCGTGGCGGCGCTGCCCCAGGCCCTGCTGGCGAATCCGCGCGGCCCGCTGGGCATCATCGGCCACAGCGACCTGGCGTGGACGCTCGGGTTCCTGGACTCGGAGGACATGACGCGCGGCCGTGCCTCGCGTGTCCTCTCCGCGCTCCAGATCCTGTCCAACGGCAGCCGCGCGGGCGTCGCCCTGGACGCGCTGATGAGCGCGTACCGGGGCGTCAACGACGCGCTGCTGGCGGGCTACCGGGCGCGGCAGGACGCGCAGGTGTATGGCATTCCGGATCCTGTCGACCCGAAGCGACAGGGTCATCAGTGGATGCAGCGCAATGACTTACGCGGCTATGTGTTGCTCGGAGACCCCGCTGCAAGGCTTTCAGGGCAGCAGCCGTAGCGTCGGGGGCGGCGTCACGAGCGGATCCCGTCCCTGGGCCCGCTCACATTCCGCATAGCCGCTGCGCGCCTGCTCCTCGCTTTCATCCAGGTAGCTGCGACGGACGTCCGGAGGAAGGCAGTCCTTGTTGACGGCCCGAAGCCGCCGCTGGAGCTCCGAGACATCCAGGGGCCAGAGCTGTGCCTGTCCATCGGCGCACACCGTCAGGACCTGCTGTTGCCCGGCCGGACTGAACTCGGCGGATGCGACCTCCGACTCACAGCCCTGGATCACCAGGGGCACGCCCGTTCCGTCCGCCCTCCACACCCGCGCGGTCTGATCAACCGAGGTCGTCACCACCCACAGGCCATCCGGGCTGAAGCTCGCGGAATTGACGACGTTCAGGTGTCCCTTGAGCACGACGGGCGTGCCCGTTCCGTCCGCCCTCCACACCCGCGCGGTCTTGTCAGCGGACGCTGTCACCACCCACAAGCCATCCGGGCTGAAGCTCGCGGAATAGACGTCACCTCCATGCCCCTTGAGCACGACGGGTGTGCCCGTCCCGTCCGCCTTCCACACCCGCGCGGTCTGGTCCTCGGACGCCGTCACCACCCACTGGCTGTCCTGGCTGAACTCGGCGGAGAGGACGCGGCGCTCATGGCCCTGGAGCAGCACGGGCGTGCCGGTTCCATCCGTCCTCTGCACCTTCGGGACCCGGACAAACGCGGACACGACCCACTGACCGTCGCGGCTGAACCGGGCGGAGCGTGCATCGTCGGACTTCAGCACCCGCGGTGTCCCGCTCCCGTCCGCCCTCCACACCTGGGGCTCGCCCCCGGACGTGATCAACACCGACTGGCCATCCGGACTGAACTCCGCGGACCCGATGGGCCTGAGCGGATTCTTCAGCATCACCGGAGGGCCCATCCCATCCGTCCGCCACACCCGCGCACTCCCGTTCTCGAAGACAGTCACCAACTGGTGTCCATCCGGGCTGAACGCGGCCGACAAGACGGGGCCCGCGCGCCCATCGAGCACCACGGGGGCGCCCGTCCCCTCCGTGCGCCAGACGCGTGCCGCTCCGTCGGCGCCCGCCGTGACGACCCGCTGCCCATCCGGGCTGAACCGCGCGGACCGGACCGCGTCGGCCGCCTCTCCGGGACCCTGGAACACCACGGGAAGCTCCGGCTCGCCCGCCTTCCAGACCCGGAGGGCTCCATCACTGGACGCGGTGATGATCCGCTGACCGTCCCGACTGAATCGCGCGTCCGCGACCCAGCCCTGGTGCCCCTGGAGCACCCGGGGGGGGCCTCTTCCATCCGCCCTCCACACCCTTGCGGTCCCGTCGAACGACGTGGTCACCACCCACTGGCCATCAGGGCTGAACTCCGCGGAGGTGATGGGGTCTGTATGGCCATTAAGGACGGTGGGAGAGCCCGTCCCATCCGCCTTCCACACCCGCGCCGTCTTGTCCTCGGAAGCCGTCACCACCCACTGGCCATCGGGGCTGAACGTGGCGGAGTTCACGCTCCCCTCATGCCCGTTGAGCACGACGGGCGAGCCCTTCCCATCCGCTCGCCACACGCGCGCCGTCTTGTCCTCGGAAGCCGTCACCACCCACTGTCCATCCGGGCTGAACTCGGCGGAGAAGACGGGCTTCGTGTGCCCCTTGAGCACGATGGGCGGGCCCTTCCCATCCGCCCGCCATACCCGCGCCGTCCTGTCCCAGGAGGCGGTCACCACGCGCCGCCCCTCCGGGCTGAAGCGCGCCGACAGGACCGAGGCCTGGTGTTCGCCCAGCATCACGGGCTCGCCGGTTCCATCCGCCCGCCGCACCTGCACGCTCATGTCCGCCGAAGCCGTCACCAGCCACTGGCCATCCGGACTGAACCTCGCGGAGTGGACGGTGTCCTCGTACTTCCAGAGCGCCTCGGGCGTGCCCGTCCCATCCGCCCGCCACACCCGGACGGTGGCGTCCCGGCTGGCGGTGGCGACCCATTGCCCGTCCGGGCTGAACTCGATGGAGTCGACGATGCCCTCATGGCCCGTCAACGCCACGGGGGTGCCCGTCCCGTCCACGCGCCATACCCACGCCGGCCCTTCCCGGGAGGCCGCCGCCACCCGCAGGCCGTCCGGGCTGAACGCCGCGACGTTCAGCGGAGCCGTTCCCTGGAACGTCACCTCCGGGAGGGGTTCCTTCAGGACGTCATGCGCCAACTGTGTCCACCACCGCGCCTGCTCGGGCTCAGGCACTTCGAGCAGCAGCTTCGTGGCCATCGCGGCGTAGCCGCGGCCCTGCAGGTCGCGAGCCCCCGCCATCAACGCCAATCCCCGCGCGTCTCGCGCCTGCTTGACGGCCTCCTGCTTCGCGCCATCCGCGGCCGTCTTCGCCCGCTCCGCATGGGTTCGCTCCGTCCAGGCCCAGATGAGCAGCAGGGCCATCAGCGCCGCCACGCCCACCGCCACCGAGGCCAGGATGATGAGCCTGCGCCGCTCGGCCGCTTCACGCCGGCGCTGTCGCTGCGCGGACTCACGCTCGATGCGCTGCTGCTTGAGGTCGAAGACCTTGCGCGCGAGCCAGTCGTGTCCCAGTTCGAAGTACCGGCTGCCCTGGTGCTGCTCCGCGTGCAGCACCGCCGCCGCTTCCAGGTGCGTCAGCACCTCGTCCGCATGCTCGGGTGGCAGCTCGGCGCGGGCCTCCTGTTCCGTCAGCAGGGTTCGGCTGCCGTCGCTCGCGATGAGGTGCTGCTCCAGCAACCGGCGCGCCGCCCGTTTCTTGTCGGAGCCGAGCGCATCCAGCGTCGCCTCCAGGTAGCGGTGCACCATCGGCTCCGCGGCGACAGGCTCCACGGCCTGGCCCCGCGCCCGTTCGTCCCACAGCGCCCGGCAGACGATCTGCGCGAACGCGGCCTGCACCTCGGCGTCATCGTCCTGCTCGCCCTGTCCCGCCATGCGCACCTGCCGCATCAGCGCGCGCACCTCCTGCTCGGACCATGGCTGCGCGGGCAGGCCCTTCTCGGCGGCCAGCCGGCACGACACCCGCACCATCTCGCCCACGGTGAGCGGCCCCAGCCGGAAGCCCTGCTCCAGCAATTCGCGCCGGCCCCGCACGCGGTCACGGAAGCGCCCCAGGTAGTCCTCGCGCATCGCCAGCACGAGCTGCAGCCCGCGCACCGGCTTGCGTGCCAGCGCGTCCAGCCCCTTCAGCAGCGCGCCGGTCGCCTCCACGTCGCGCCCCGGAAGGAAGAGCTGCTCCAACTGGTCCAGGTAGATGAGCACCGGCCGGTCCGAGCGTTGCGACGCGAGCTCCAGCGCCGAGTCCAGCGCCTCCACCGTCCCCGCCTGCTCCGGTGGTGGCCCCAGCTCCAGCTCCGCGTGCATCGTGCGCACGAGCCGCGCCAGCGGAGCCTCCCCTGCGAGCCACCCGTCGATGCGCACCGTGCGGAACTCGTGCGCCTCCTCCAACAGCGGAATCACGCCGGCCTGCATCACCGACGACTTCCCCGCGCCCGAGGGGCCAAAGAGCGTGAGGCACGGGTGCGCGAGGATGCGATTCACCAGCCGCTGCGTCACGGTCTCGCGGCCGAAGAAGCGCTCGCGGTCCGCCGCGCGGTAGGGCTGCGGCCCGAGGAAGGGATTCACCAGGCCGTTCATCGCGAACCTCCCTGCGTCCCCGTGCCGAGCGACTCGGCGACCGCGCCCGCTTCCGCCTGCACCACCTGGATGCCAGCGCCCGCGGGCAGGCCCCGGCCTGACTTCCAAGACTCCGCCTCATGAACCCCGGGCTCCAGCAGCACCAGGCTCTTGCGAGGGAGCGGCCGGCGTCCGAACAACCGAGACAACAACATGCGGTGGTGCCATGCCAGCAATGACAGTCCAATGAGCAGCGCGGGGCGGCTGTCCAATGTCCCCAGGATGGCGTCCGCCAGGTCCGGAGGCAGGACGGACTCCAGGTCTCGTACGCCGTGCAGATAATCGTCCTCCGTGAGCAGGGGCGTTTCAAAGACGCGGTCGGGCAGGTAGCCCCGGTACAGCCGCACCAGCGCCACGTCGCGCGACGGGTCGAAGTCCAGGGGCAGCGTGTCGAGCGGTTCCCAGCCCTGCCCCGGCAGGCGCCGTCGGATCAGCGCGGAGCCTTCGTCTGGCGTCGAGGGCTGGATGACATACAGCGGCAGCTCGGGCCGGTGCAGCGCGAGTGCCTGCTCCAACACGGGCATGCGCAAGAGCGTGATGTGGACGCCGGGCCTCAGCCGCCGGGCCAGCGCCTCCACCAGCGGAAGCGTGGGCATCGCATCCCGGAACACCTCCTGGAAGTGCGAGTCCAGCGTCTTGGGCCCGAAGCGCAGCGTGAACCGCTGCGCCAGCGCGCTCATCGGCAGCGCCTCCGGCACGGCCCAGGGCGTGCCCCGCATCCGGCCGTGCAAGAGCTCCCGCAGGTCCTCGTCCGTGGTGCCCCCGTGGTCGCCCAGCACCAGGGAGAAGGGACGTGAGACCAGGTCCAGGAGCCCGCGCAGGGACGGGTCCTCCGTGCGCACCGGTTCGGACCGCACGGGAGCACGGGGCGCGGCGTTCACCCGGGCGGGCCGGAAGGAGAAGAGGGTGGTGTCACTGCCTCGCAGGTACAGCACGGGGGAGAAGGCCTCGGCGCTCTCGCCGAACTCCGTGAGCACCGTGCTGCGCGCGTCATGGAGGCAGCGGGCCACGTCGCCCCGGTGCCGAGTGTCTCCCACCAACGCGCGATAGAAGGCCCGCGAGCACGCGCGCGCCACGTCTGTCTTCACCGGCCACAGGTGCGCCACCACCGCGTCCGCGCCGCCCTGCGCGAGCAGCTCCGCCGCGCTCGTCAGCGCCCCTGGTTGAGCGCCCTGACAGGCTTCGAGCACCACCAGTCGCAGGTCGCCCCGGAAGGCTCCCGCCAGCTCCTTCGCCAGCAGCTCCACGGAGAGCCCCGCGGACGCGCCGTCCGCATCCGTGAGTTGCAGGACCGGAGCCCCCTTCGCGTCCACGCCGCCATGACCGATGAAGTGCAGGATGTGCGGCGCGGGCTCCGAGCGGAGCCGGTCGATGACGTAGTCGCGCCGCGAGCGGGCCCCCACGAGCGGCTCCATCCACTCCAGCGCTCCGGAGTCGATGGCCGGCTGGAGCATGGCGCGCAGGCGGGCCGGTGCCTCTTCGTCCAGCGGCGAGACGACGAGCAGCCGCACGGCCCCGGTGACCTCGCGAGGAAGCCAGGGCTTCGTGGACTGCACCCCGCGCACGATGCACAGCTCCGGCGAGATGCCGAGGAAGTCGAGCGGCCCGGACGGTCCACAGAGCGCCTCCCAGGGAAGCGCCTGGAGCTCGCGGTCCCGGGGCAGGAGCCGCAGCAGCAGCGGCTTCTTGCTCCCGATGTTGCGCGACACGCCGCGCAGCTCGAGCAGCACCTCCTGGAGCCCCTCGCGGAAGAGGGCGGAGTGCAGCGCCCGCGCCTGCTCGGCGGACTCCAGGGGCACTCCGCGCACGGCTGCGTCCCGCACCCACTCACCGAAGCGGCGGAGGGACTCGCGCGAGTGCGCGGGCCCCAACCTGTGCGGCGCGGGCTGTTGGCCTCCGCTGCCCCGCGCTGTTGCGCTGACCTCATCGCCAGTCAGCGCGAGGTCGACCTCCAGCCAGAATCCGGGCGCCGTCGTTCCGCTCGTGCTCATGCGAGCGGAAGCCTACTCCGTCCTCATGGCACCTGGAGCAAGCGGCCGTATCAATAGAAAGTACGTCCGAGCATGGAGGCCTCGACGACGGCCGTCTCGCCATACACCGAGATGTACCAGGTCCCCTGGCTCGGGTAGTAGAGGGAGCAATACTCCAGGTTGCTGTCCGTGGCACCGGAGCGGCAGTCGTAGTTCGTCAGTGTGGGCGCTGCGTTGTAGCGCACGTAGAGGGTGCCATTGCCGGTGCCCTTCTGGAGCGACACGGTGAACGCGGGGATGCCCGACGGCAGGGTCAGCGAGTAGTGCTTCCAGCCGCCCTGGGGTGCGTTCACGTGCTGCAGCGTCGCCCGCGGCGCGGTGCTCAGCCGCGGGGTCATGTAGTCGATGAACCCCTTTAGGTACGCAGCCCGCTCGAAGATGTTCGGCGCCGAGCAGCCCAGGTTGTAGCTGGCGACGCCCACCAGCTTCTTCCCGGAGGGGCCGTCCACCACCAGCGGGCCTCCCACGTCCCCCGTGCAGAAGGCGTTGCCCTGCGCCGAACCATCCGCCCCCAGCTGGTCGGTGGTGAGGGGTTGCCCCAGCGCCAGGGAAGCATCCGCGTTGGACATCAGCGGCACGCTCATCTTCATCAGCGCGTCTGGGATTGCACCGCCCGGGGTTGTCTGCCCCCAGCCCGAGAGCGTGGCGATGACGCCCGGATCGGTGTAGCCGGCGGAGACATCCGCCGCCGTCGCCACCGGCAGGGCCGCCACTGTGGTGCCATTGAGCGTCAGCGGGGTCATCAACCGCAGGAGCGCCGCGTCCTTGCCCTGCGTCGGATCCCACGAGCCAATGAGGGGAATGATGTCCAGCAGCGTACTCACCTGACCCGTGCTGCTCATCGCCGCCAGGCTGTTGCTGCCCGCCGCGACGCGCAGGGTGCTGGGATGCGGGGGCATCACGGTGCCGGTCCCCAGCACGCACTGGCGTGAAGTGAGGACCCAGTGGGTGTTGATGATGGTGCCGCCACACAGGTGGTTCCCGGCCGCGTCCTGGAGGGACACCATCCAGGGGAACTCCCCGGCGGCGGCGGGCGTGGCGCCCAAGAGAGGCCGAGCGGTCTGCGCCACGGCGGGTGGATCACCGACCGCTTCAGGGCCACAGCCACCACCCAGGGACAGGAAGCCCAGCGCGACGGTGGCACGCAGGGAAGGGGACCACGGGAAGGCCGAGCGGGGAGAGGTCATGCAGCCACTCTACGGTTCGTCCTCTGGGGGCGAGCAGGCTTGTTCTCACCGCTTGAACTGGGAGTGTGGTCGTCATGATGGACGCGAAGGCGCATCGCTGGCTCGTCAATGAGTTGGACAAGTGGCGGGTCCCCGTCGACCTGTTGGAGCTCCGCAAGCGTGGACCCGAGGTGTTCGACGCGCTGGTGGAGATTCTCGAACAGGGCCAGCTCTCCGCCCGGCAGCGGGTGAACGCGCTCTGGGCGCTGAGCGAGCTGAGCCTGTATCGGGGAACCTTTCTGGCGCGGAACACCGTCCTGACGCGGCTCGCGAAGACCCTGGTCGTCGGCGACGAGCAGGAGTTGCGTGAGGCTGCGGCCCGGGTGCTGGTGCACCAGTTCTTCCAGCAGGTGGGCCATGCGGACCTGCGGCCGCTGTTGAGCGCCGAGGAGCTGAAGTCGCTGCTGGAGCGCGCCGAGGCGTTGGGGTTGAGCGACGAGGTCCGCGACGGCGTCTGGTCTTCCTTCAATCGCGACACTGCGCGGCGGCGTCCCAGCGAATGAGCATCCCAACAGTCGAGACTGCGAGAGGGTAGCCCTGGCTCCTCCAGGGGACGCCAAACGAGGGCTGGTGGCTGGATATATCAGCCTGATATATCCGGGTGGAGGAGGCAGTCATGGCGAGGGAGAGCACCTGTCGGTTCGCCATCCTGGGGATGCTGTGCCGGGAGCCGATGAGTGGGTACGACCTGCGAAGCACCATCGAGCGGTCGGTGGGGCACTTCTGGCAGGAGAGCTACGGCAACCTGTATCCGACGTTGGAGCGGATGGCGGAGGAGCGTCTGGTAGAGCTCGAGCCGGAGGAGCGCTCGCGGGGCGGACGGGTCCGGAAGGTGTATCGGGTGACGGCGGCGGGGCGGAAGGCGCTCGCGGAATGGCTGAGGCGGCCGGTGCTCCCCCACGTCGAGCGCAACGAGCTGTTGCTCAAGCTCTTCTTCGGGGCCCAGGTGGGGCCCGCGGACTCCCTGGCGCAGGTGGAGCGCAGCCGCGCCGAGGCCGAGGGTCTGCTGGCGGTGCTGCGCCTCATCGACGAGGACGTCCGCCACGCCCGGCAAGACGATCCGGAGTTTGCCTACCAGCACTTGTCGATTCGCGCGGGGCTGCTCGGGCTGGAGGCGCACCTGCGCTGGTGTGACGAGGCGCGCGAAGCACTTGGGCGCATGAAGCCGACGACAGGTTCGACGAAGAAGAGGGGAGCGCGATGAGCGGTCATCCGGACGAAGGAGCGCGGCGTCTGTCCATGTTCATGCCGTGGCTCGCCCTGGGCGTCGGGGCTGGACTGGTGCTGTTGCTGAACACGGAGTGGGCGGTGCTGCCCGGCTGGCTGATGGGCGCGCTGTTCCTCTTCTTCTCCCGGAGGCAGCGGCCCGCGGTGGGTTTCGTGGGGCTGCTGGTGGCCAACACCATCGCCGTTGGCGTGGCGAACCTGGGAGTGTTCCCGGGCTCCGCCGCGAGCGCCTTCGGCATGGCCTTGGGAGGCGCGGTGGTGGTCGCGCTGCTGTACCTGGCGGACCGGCTCGTCGTGGGGCCACGGGGCACCTTCGTGGGGACGCTCTTCCTGCCAGCGGCGACGACGGGGCTGGAGCTCTTCAGCAGCCTGGGCAATCCATTCGGCACCTGGGGCGTGCTGGCCTACACCCAGGCAAAGGTGCCGGTGCTGGTGCAGCTGGTATCGGTGACGGGGTTGTGGGGCCTGACGTTCGTCCTGGTGTGGTTCGCCACGGTGGCCAACTGGGCGTTCGAGCACCGGGATACGGGGCGCCGCGTCCTGCACGGAGTGGCGGTGTACGCGGCGGTACTGGTGGCCATCCTCGGCTTCGGAGCGCTGCGGCTCGCGGGGGCGGGGAGGGTGGGCGAGCCCGTCCGGGTGGCGGGCATCACGGTGGCGGGAGATGTGGCCACGGGCCGCGAGGCGGGGTTGTCCCGGCTCATGAAGGGCGAGGCCTTCGCCGATGAGGACTGGCGAGCCTTCGCCGATGCCTCGCGCGCGGTGAACGAGGAGCTGCTGCGACTGTCGGAGCGGGAGGCCGTGAAGGGAGCGAAGCTCCTCCTCTGGTCCGAGGGCAACGCGGTGGTGCTGGCTTCGGAGCTGGAAGCGCTCATCGCACGGGGGAGCGCGCTGGCTCGCGAGCGAGGCGTGTGGCTCGGCATGTCGGTGGCGAGCATGACGCCCGAGGCGGAGCGGATGCTGCGCAACGAGCTCATCCTGGTGGGACCGGATGGCGCGGTGGCATGGCGTTACGTGAAGTCCCGGCCGGTGCCGGGATGGGAGGCTGAGCACTCCATCCCGGGCAGCGCGGAGCCGGCGGTGATCCAGGCCCCCGGCGTGGGAGTCCTGGGAGGCGCCATCTGCTTCGACGGAGACTTCCCGGCGGTGTTCGCCAGCGCCTCGGAGCGAGGGCTCGAACTGCTCCTGCTGCCGTCGAGCGACTGGAAGGGCATCAGCCCGCTGCACACGCGGCAGGCGGTGTTCCGCGCGGTGGAGCAGGGCTTCAGCATGGTGCGGCAGGTGAACCAGGGGCTGTCCGTGGCGGTGGACGGCTACGGGCGCGTGTACGGCGAACTGGACCACTTCACGGCGGAGGAGCGGGTGCTGCGCGCGGAGCTACCGGTGGGCCGGGTGCCCACGCTCTACGCGCGAATCGGAGACTCGGTGGGATTGCTCTCCGGACTGGCCGCGCTGGGCTGGGTGCTCCAGGCCACCGTCCACGGGCTCATCGCGCGGCGGCGAAGCGCGAACAACGCCGCCGGCATGGGTGACAAGGGTCAGGCTCTGGGCCCATGAGGACGCTTGGGGGCCGCCTCCTCCGTCTTCGGGGGGAGGACGTCCTCCCGCGGAGGCTCGGTCACCTTGCCGCTTCCGCGCTGGCGCTCCTCGACGAGTTCCATCTGCATTTGCTGAAGCGCCGTGAGCCGTGGCTTCGTGGTGCTTCGGGGCTCTTCCTTGAGGGCCCGCTCCAACTCGACGACCGTGCCGAGCTGGTCATAGACATCTGTCTGTCCGTGAAGGAAGGAGTCCGCCCCGAATACGCCCTTGAAGCAGGGGATGACATGTCCCTGTCTTCCGAGCGCAGCCGTCACCTCACCCATCAGCAGGCGCGCCGCTTCCTCCGTCCGCACGAGGGACTCGGCCTCCACCTCGGAGCCCTGTTCGGCCAGGGCAGTCCCCAGGCGGCTCTTCGTCACGATGCTCTCCACGTCGTGCAGTGTCTTGGAGAGATCCTCCGCCCCCTTGCTGCTCTCCACGAGCAGGAGGTTCAGGTAGAGCGCGCCAATCACAGGCGCTCCCTTCCATACCTGGAGGCCGCCATCCCCGAAGCGGATCTCCCTGCCGGCTCCGTCCTGACGGAAGACGCCCTTCGTCGGCTCCGCGGCCGAGGCGAGGAGCGATGGAGTCCGGCCCGAGAGGTCCCAGGCGAGCCCGACAAGGTAGAGGTCGTCGGACGCCTGTCTCAGCAACGTGAAGTCGAAGGACGGGGTGATGCTCACTCGGCGCAGCCGCACCGAGACCTCCTCGCGAGTCGAACGAAGCCCCATCCGCAATGCGTCATGCGCCGCCTCCACGCCCGATGACGTGATGCGCAGGGGGACCTCGGTGAATGGATCATTCCCGCGGACCACCTGGATGAGCGCCGGCGTCCGCTCCGCCCGGCTCGGACGCGCCCTTCGCTTGCCCGGCTTCTCCTCCTCGAAGTCCTCCCGGGTCGCTTCCTCCGGAGGAATGAGGGCGGCATCCAGCAGGGCCCAGCAGTCCGTCGCCAGGGGGCGCTCCCGGTCGAAGAAGGTCCACGGAAGGAAGCCGTAGCCGTCCAGTCCCCATTTGGGGCTCCAGCTGTTCTTGAAGAGCACGTGGGAGTCGCTGTAGCCCACCGCGAGGACGGCGTGACCTCCCTCCACGGCCTCCTGCGGTGCTGGGTACGGGATGATCCCGCTCGCCTTCACCTCCGGCGAGAACATCGAGCTGAAGCAGGTGAAGCCGAAGGCGAACGGCAACCCCGCGTTCAGCGCGCTCTTCAAATGCCCGATCTTCTCTTCCAGGCGGAAGTACTGGATGGCCCGGAAGTTCTGCGCGAAGGCGTACTGGAATGCCTGCGGCTCACGGTCGAAGTCGCTCTCCTTGTAGGGCCAGTATTCCTCTGGCGGCACGCCGAAGAGGCGCAGCGCGCGAATCGTGCTGCGGATGAAGGCCCCCGTGTCGCCCCGGCCGTCCCACCCCAGAAGCCGCCGGGTCGCCCGGTAGAGGAAGAAGCGCGAGGCCTCCACGTTCTCGCCCGTCATCCGGCGCTGGAAGTACTCATACAGGCCCACCACCGCGTTCGCCGTGCAGGAGCCAATCTGTCCCTGGTCCTCGACCGCGGAGCACCACTTGCGCAGGTCCACCCGCAGCGGGCCCACCGACGTAGCGCCCGCCGCCGCCCCCACCGCACCCTTCGGTGACAGCCGGGGCATGACCGCGGACAGGGAGCGCTTCACCTCCGGCGCCCGCACCGTCAGGTCGCGGGGATCGAGCGGATCCGGCAACCAGCCCAGTCTTGGAATCTTGTAGCTCATGGGGTCCCTCCAATGGTCCAAGTTCAAACCTGGAGCGCCCGCGTTCCGAGGCAAGGCCCCAATCGTCGATCTCGAAATCCACTCAGGCCTTGTCGACCCTCTCTTCCCGACGTCGGGGTGGGACACGCTCGGTGTGCATCGTCGAGATCGGTCCGTCCCGGCCCGCCGCCGAATACACGGCGACCACGTCAAGTTCGGTGCCCTCGGTTTCAATCACAACAAACCCCTTGAGGAAGCGGGCATCGACCCCGGAGATTTTGAAGATGTCCGAGCAGTCGATCTCCAGCGCTTCATCCGGGCCGAGGCCGGCACTGACGAACTCGGAGACAGGACCGGGTTTCAAGCCAGGCATCCCAATGGCAACCTTCACGCGAAAGCCAATCTCCTTGTAGGTCGGATTGTGCACGTTGATCGCGGTGAAGTAGGTGCCAGGCGCTACGACCCGTCCGGGGGATTCTCCGCAAACGAACTTCACCGCGTACTGGAACGTCACCCGCTCCGCGAACTGCGCCTGGTAGTGGGCCAGAACCCGCTCGGCGGAAAGCGCGGTGGCATAGAGCGCAACCTCGTCGATGAGTCCATGGAACGGCCGGGGGCGGGAGGGATAGGTCTGGTTGCCAATCCCGAGGTAGCCATCCAGCGAGGGAGGCGGTGGGGAGGGGAACTTGAGCAGAAGGTCGCCTGCATTGGCTCCCAGGCCCGTCTGGCCATCCAGCATCCCGTTGAAATAGATCCGGATCTCCTGCCCATCGAAGGTCGCCACGACGTGGGTTTCCACGCCCTGCGGGACCTCGCTGCGGCTCCTGGCGGACACGTTGATGTCGAGGCCATTGAGTGCCGTCCTCACCCGGAACTCGACGACCACATGTCCATCTCCTCCGTTGATGGTCAGGGCGTATTCCGCGCGCTGTTCGTAGCTCGATTTCTCGAGGATGCGCTGGGTGTACTGGACGGGCCCGGGATTGGGGCCGGACCAGTTGATCTTGGCCTCCATGGTGAGCTGGTGGGGATTGAGGGCCTTGCTGTTGGGAACAACGATTCGTCCCATCAGGCCATCGAACAGCGCAGCCGTGTCCCCGCCCTTGAAGCCACTCAATCCAAGGGTGATTCCACCGGCGGAGTATTCTCCATGGTTGCCGTGCCCCGAGGCATCGACTGCCGTCATCGCTCCAGGTGCCTCTCCCAGGCGCCAGTAGCCAATCGGTCCATCCGCCAGGACAGCGGCGGCGTAGCGTTCAAGTGCCATGTCATCTACACGTGGTCATCAACGGCCAGCGCGCTCCTGGCTCAAAACTAAGAAGCCCGTTTCGCGTCGCCAGCCCCATGAGTTGGGCACTCCTGCTGGCGCACCCAGGCAGAGGCACGGTCAACCCGCTGCTGCCCGCCATGGGGGGGGAATGGCGAGCAAGCTTTGGGAGTCCTGCCTGCCCAAGAGCCCCGCACCGGACCGCGAGCGCACGCTGCGCACCGGCGTCACCGTGTTGACCACCGCCGCGTTGGCGCTGCTGACGTGCTAGCGCGGGCCGTAGACGGGCAGGTCCGCTCCCGCCTCGAAGGCGCCCAGGTCCGGCGCCGGGCCGGTGAAACCCTCGTTGATGTTCGGCAGGACCTGGCCCGCGTTCGCCGCGGCCGAATCCGCCCGGATGCGCAGGTCCGGCTTCGCGTAGAGCGTCAGCGGGGCGGCGGGATACGCCACGGAGGTCGCGAACGCCGTGAGGTCCACCTGCACGGCATGCTGTTCGCTCGTTCCGGTCCGCAGGGTCTGGAGGCTGGTGAACGAACTGGCGCCCAGGCGGCCCGTGACGGTGTCCGTGGTGGAACCCACACCGTCGTAGTCGAGGCTCGAACTGGCGACCTCCAGGTCGGGGACGTGCAACACCCGGCCGGTGCCACTGCTGTAGCCATTGAACGTGCCGCCGGTCCCTCCCAGGAAGAGGTTGTTGCGCGCGTAGAGGTGCGCCACCGGGCGGCCCGCGTAGATGCCGAACGCATCTCCGTGCTTGACCACCGTGTTGTGCAGGAGCACGTCACCCGTGCTGCCCCGGTAGAGTTTGAAGGCCACGTGCACCGCGTTGTAGATGGCATTGCGGACGAAGTACGTGGGCCCGCCCAACCCTGGCTGCGACGACACCGCGATGAAGTTGTTCGTCAGCCGGTTGCGAACGATTCGGCAGTTGTGGACGCAGAAGTCCGCCTCGATGCCGTCATCCGCGTTGCCGGTCAGGTCGTTGTTCAGGATGTCGATGCTGAACTGATCCACGGCCTCTTCGTCCTCCATGAGGGAGATGCCGTCCCGGAACCCCGTCACGCGGTTGTGCAGGATGACGTGCCCCGGGCCGTTGACGGCGATGCCTTCGCCCAGGTTGTCTCCGCTGGCGCCGAGCGACGCCTCCGCCCATTGCGTCAGGCCCGTCACCACGTTGTCCGCGATGTATGCGTTCTCCGCGCGGGTGAAGGTCACGATGCCGTCGCCTCCATGGGCGCTGCTGGCGTTGATGGCGCAACGCTGGATGGCGATGTGCTTCGAGCCGTTGAAGCGGATGCGGCCGTTGACGGTGAGTCCTTCCATGTGGACGTGGGACTGGGCGAAGAGGTTGATGGCGCCGTTGATCACCACCCCGGCCGTCCCCCGGAGCACGATGGGCTTTCCTTCCGTGCCGCTCCGGGACCAATCAAAGCCAGCGTAGGTTCCCGCGCCCAACTGGAGGACGTCCCCCGGCTGCGCGCTCGCGGCGACGCTGGCGAACGTGCCGGGTGTCACTGCCTTGACGGGGGCGCCCGCCATGGGGACCGGCACCGGGCGGGTGGTGGCGGTCGTGGTGCGCGTGGTCGACCCGCCATCGGGGTCCGTGAGGGTGAGCTCCAACTCGTAGGTCGTCCCCGGCTGGAGGTCGAACACGCTGCCGGAATGGCGGCTCGTCCAGCTGAAGCCCTCGTTGCTGCCCGCGGCCACGCGGCGCAGCGGCAGCGCTTCGCGCCAGGCGCTGGTGCCCGAGGCCCGGTAGCGGACCGTCACCACGCCATTGGCATTGGCATCTCCGCTGAACGCCCACTCCACGGTCAGGTGGTGCAGCGTCGGAAAGGGCAGACTTGTCGCGCCGGCCACCGTGGCGTTGTCCCCGAGGCTTCCTCCATCGCCGTTGCTGCCCCCATCGCCGCTGCTGCCCCCATCCCCATGGCTTCCCGCATCACCGCTGCCGCCGTCGGAAACGAGTCCCCCATCCACGGGGTCGCCTCCATCCGGTGTCCCATCGGAACAGGCGACCAACGTCAGCAATCCAAGAACACAGGCCCAGCGCCAGGATGAAGGGGTCATGGGTTTCCTTTATCCAACCTTGGTCTGACGCGGTCCCTGAGGGCAATGAACCTTTGCACCGCGAAACAGCGGGGTAGAGGATTGCCCGAAGGCCCATGACGCCGGGAAACCGTGGCGAGCGAGCACGAACGTGGCGAAAGCGAAGGTTCTGAGGCTCGCGGTCCTGCTGGCATTGGCCGCGTGCAGTGAGAAGTCCGTGACCCCGCCGCCTGGACCCACCGCGACGGCGGTGGTTTCGCCGCCGGTTGCCGAAGATGCCGGGGACTCCGAGCCGCCGGTGATGATCAGCGGCTGTGGCACCGAGTGCATCTTCGGCTTCGTCATCGACGCGAAGACCGGCCACGTCATGCCCCTGCCGGCCAGTGGCGAGGACTACCGGCAGCTCCAATTGGCATTCCGCCCGGACAGCCAATGGATGCGAGCCACCTGGATGGGCGGCTCCGAAAGCGGGACAGAGACCTGCGTCCTGCGGGACTTCGTCCTCGACAAGGGCACATTCCGTTCCGTCAAGGGTGAGGTCCTTCCCGGGGCCTGCCCGGAGCTGGGCGTCGGGACGGGCGAAGCCATGGGCCCGCGCTGAACACGTCCAAGGCCTCACCGAAGATGCGGTTGCACGAAAAGCACGACCGTTCTATGAAGAGGTCATGCGCAAGGGCGAACTCACCCATCAGACCATCCTGGAGACGGCCGTCCGGCTGGCGAGCCGGGTGGGGCTGCAGGGGCTGAGCATCGGGGGGCTGGCGGAGGAGCTGGGCCTGTCCAAGAGCGGCCTGTTCGCGCACTTCAAGTCCAAGACGGAGCTGCAGGTCCAGGTCCTGGAGGCGGCCACCGTCGTCTTCACCGAGCGCGTCATCCGCCCGGCGCTGGGCAGGGCCCGCGGTGAGCCCCGGGTGCGGGCGCTCTTCGACGGCTGGCTCACGTGGGACCGGGACAAGGTGCTCGAGGGCGGCTGCATCTTCGTGGCGGCGGCGGCGGAGCTGGACGACGCGCCCGGGCCCGCGCGGGACACGCTGGTGCAGGGGCAGCGGGACTGGCTGGACTGCCTGGCCCAGGCCGCGCGCATCGCCGTGGCGGAAGGGCACTTCCACAAGGCGCTGGACGTGGAGCAGTTCGCCCATGATCAGTACGCGGCGATGCTGGGCTTCCACCACGCGCAGCGCTTGATGCGGGACCCACAGGCCGAGGCGCGAGCCCGCCGGGCCTTCGAAGCGCTCGTCACCGCCGCGCGCACCCCGACTTCCTGACCCTGTCGTCGCAGTGTCCTTCGAGGAGGACCTCATCATGGCGGAAAATAGCACGAACGTTCGGACGAAAGTGGCGCTGTGGGGTGTGAGGGCGGCGGCGCGGAGTCTGGGGGCGGTGGCGCCCGGGGTGGCGGCGGCGTGGTCGGAGCGGCTGTTCCTGACGCCCCAGCGGCCGCGGCGCTCGCGCACGGCGGAGGCGGTGCTCGCGCGGGGTCAGCCCCGGGTGTTGAGGGTGGAGGGCGAGAAGGTGGCGGTGTGGAGCTGGGGCGAGGGTCCCCGGGTGCTGCTGGTGCACGGTTGGAGCGGCTACGGCGGGCAGCTCACGGCCTTCGTGCAGCCCCTGGTGGACGCGGGTTTCTCGGTGGTGACGTACGACGCGCCGGGGCACGGGGCGTCCTCCGGGCGCACCAGCTCGTTGCCGGAGCTGGCGGGAATGGTGGCGGCGGTGGGGCAGGCGACGGGCGGGCCCTACGCGGTGGTGGCGCACTCGTTCGGCGCGGCGGCCACGGCGGTTGCGCTCCGGGACGGGATGAAGGTGGAGCGCGCGGTTTTCATCTCGCCGCCGGCGGATCCGCTGGCGGGCATCCGGGCCTTCGCGGACACGGTGGGCCTGTCGGAGTCCATGTGGCGGCGGATGGCGGCGCGAATCGAGGAGCGCTTCGACATGCGGCTGGCGGACCTGGCGCTGCCAGCCTTCGCGCCAGGGCTGGACGTGCCGCTGCGCATCTTCCACGACGTGGGGGACCGCGAGGTGCCGCTGAAGGCAGGCGAAGCGGTGGCGCGCGCGTGGCCGGGCGCGAAGCTCACGCGCACGGAAGGCCTGGGGCACTTCCGCATCCTCTATGCGCCGGAGGTGCTGTCGCCCGCGGTGGACTTCCTGGCGGAAGGACGGCCGAGCAATGCCTGGCCCGGGCCGGAGTTGCTGGCGTCAGTGGCGTCCTCGCGAGGGACGACAGCGCGCGGGGTGCACGGGGGCTGAGCCGTCGGAGAACGTCCGCGTGTCACCAGGGACCGCTGGCGCGGGGAGCGGTCAGGCCCTTCGTTGATTCCAGGAAGGGCCCACGGGGCGAGACGGAGGGGGCGGGGAGGGGGCCCTTTGCGTGGGTGGGTTGCCGGGTGCGGCCCCGCGAGTGGGCGCAACAGCTCCACTGCGTAGCCCAAGCCAATGGGTCAGAGCAGTCCGTCCACACGATGAGCCCACAGCGCTGGCAGTCCTGCATCTGCGCGCCGTCGTGGGCCACCACCGGGTGAAGCTTGGGCGCGGTGCGCTGCAGGTCGTGCAGCCACCGCGGCTGGTGCGCCATCGCCTGCGCATCCTCGCCGCCCAGCCACGGGAAGCCCGCGTGGGTTGCCTGTCCACCGACAACGGGCGAGCCTGCGTCGCATGGAGATGCATCAGGTCCGGTACTTCCTGGCGGTGTCGGAGACGCACAGCTTCACGCGTGCCGCGGAGCGCTGCCACGTGTCGCAGCCCACGCTGACCGCCGCCATCAAGAAGCTGGAGGCGGAGCTGGGCGGACTGCTGCTCCTGCGAGACCGGAGTGGCGCGAAGCTCACGCCCCTGGGCCGGTTGGTGTTGCCCCGGCTCCAGCGCATCGACGATGAGAGCCGGAGCGTGGCGCTCATCGCGGAGAACCACCGCCGCCTGAAGCAGGTGCCCCTGCGCATCGGGGTGCTGTGCACCATCGGTCCCGCACGTCTGTCAGGCTACCTGGCGGCGTTCCGCGCCGTGGCGCCCGGAGTGGAGGTAGAACTTCAGGTCGGCACGCGCGACAAGGTGCTGCGGCAACTGGAGGAAGCGGAGGTGGACCTCGTCATCACCCACGCCGCGGCGCCCACGCCCGACTGGTGCGTCGTCACCCCAGTCTATGATGAGCGCTACCTGGTCGTGCTTCCCCCCGGACATCGCCTGGCGGCGCAGGACACCGTGCGGCTGGCGGAATTGTCCGACGAGCCCTACATCGACCGGCTCTCCTGCGAGATGCGCGAACAGGTCGGGGCGCTGTGCACGTCTCGAAAGGTGGAGCTGTACGCCAGCTACCGCACCGAACGTGAGGAATGGGTCCAGAGCCTGGTCGCCGCGGGCGTAGGCTTCGCCTTCATGCCCGAGCACTCGCTGATGCCGGGCGCCACCACCGCGCGGCCCCTCGTCGAACCGTCGCTCCAGCGCACCGTGTCCCTGCTGCGCTCGGGGGACCGCACCGCGCCACCGGCCGCGAAGCTCTTCTGGCGCACCCTCCTGGAGAGCGCGGGCCGGCCACGTCCCGGCGCCTGAAAGCAGACGGCGCGAGGCCCACCCCGTGAGGTGCGCCCCGCGCCCGGAACCTGGATGAAGCGGTGACGTTCAGCGCTTCACGGCGAGCACGTCCACCTGCTCGATGACTGGCGGCTTCGCGAGCAGCTCCGGCGCCTGCGCCATCAGCGCCGCGGCCACCTTGCCGCCCAGGTGCGCCTGACGGCCCGCCTCGTCAGGGAACGTGTCCACGATGCCGAACGTGGTCGGCGACAGGCGAATCGCGTACCAGTGCAGAGTGGCCGGCTCGTCGCGCACGATGGGCAGCCCGCCTTCCAGGAACTTCCGCACGTCGCCTTCCTTGCCCGGCTTCGCCTCCAGTATGACGACCAGCGCCTTCGAGTCGGTCACCTCCGGAGTGCCCGGCGCCTTGACGGCGAGCAGCTCCACGGATTGGATGGACGGGGCCGTGGACAGGAGCTCCGGCGCCTGCGCCATCAGCGCCGCCGCCACCTTGCCGCCCAGGTGCGCCTTGCGGCCCACATCGTCGGCGAAGGTGTCGAAGATGCCGAACGAGGTCGGACCGAAGCGCAGCGCGAACCACTGCGCCGTCGCCGGTTCCTCGTGGACCAAGGGCAGGCCCCCCTCCAGGAACTTCTGCACGTCGCCTTCCTTGCCCGGCTTCGCCTCCAGGCGCACCAGCAGGCCCACGTGCACATCCTCTGCCTTCTGCGATTGCGTCGTCGTCATGGACTCACCCGTCGTGCTCTTGGAGGAAGACGCGCAGCCCCATCCCACCAGGGAGGTGGCCAGCGCGAGGAAGGCTATTCGGTACGGATTCAGAAAGGCATACATGGAAGGCTCCAGGGTCCAGGGGGAGTCGGGTGGCGCACAGGTGCGTCAACGCGACGGCGACATGGACACATATAGACGTCGCTTCCCTCCACCGTGAGAGCCCGGCGCCAATGGATCGATAGTCATCACCTATGCACGCAAGCCCCGGGGGAGGACAGGGTGCGGCCGCGGCTGCCTGCCCTCACAGTTCGTTGAAGATGAGCAGTCCCCGCGACGAGTCCACGACGTACACGTGGCCGTCGCCAGGGACGCGGACGCCGTAGACGCCCTCGAAGAGGCTGTCGCCCCGGGAGGGGTCGCTCTCGCGGAAGGTGTTGTAATGCGCCACCTGCTTGGGCTGCGTGGGATTGGACACGTCCAGCACCCGCAGGCCCTCGTGGTACCAGGCCACGTAGAGCCGGGTCCCGCGCAGGATGAGGTTGTGGATGGACGTGACGGGCCGCATCCGGAACTCGCCCAGCTTCACGATGCGGGCCGGGTCGGTGACGTCGAGCACGCGCAGGTGGGAGCTGTGGAACTCTCCCCCTTCGAAGGCGAGGGTGCGGTTGGCGAAGGTCCCCACCGCGCTGTGGTGCGCGAAGCCGAAATCCGGGCGCGGATACAGGCCCAGGTAGCGCACGTCATCCAGGTCGGTGACCTCCATCACGCCGTAGCCGCCAAAGGCGTTGCTGATGTACAGGCGGTGCTCATACACGAACGCGTCATGCGGCCCCCCGGAGTCGAAGTCCCCGGGGATGGTGATGAGCGCTCGCAGCACGGGAGCCAGCGGCTGGGACACGTCGTAGACGTAGGTGCCGGTGTTGGGGACCATGGCGTAGAGCCGCCCGCCGTCGACGAGCACCGTGTGGGCGCCAAAGGCTCCCGTCGGCAGGCTTCGCACAAAGACAGGCAGCGCGGGACTGGAGAGGTCGTAGACAAGGACGCCCCTGCTGCTGCTGGCCACGTAGAGGGCATTTCCCCAGGCCCAGACGCCATTCCAGAAGTTGTCCCCGGGCAGGCTGATGGAGGCCGTGAGGATGGGATTCTTCGGGTCGCGCACGTCGAAGACGGTGAGCCCGCCCTCGCGGCCCTGGTAGGGCAGTGAGACGACGTAGGCGTGGTCCAGGGTGACATAGACATCCACGGGCTGCCCCTGCGCGACATGACGTTCCGAGAGCAGCGTCAGCCCTCCGGAGGACTCGGGCTCGCCCGCCCAGGTGGCGACGCGGTGGGCCTCGAAGGTGCCATGCTGCGACACCTTCCCCCGGCGACAGGAGGCGAAGCAGCCGGTGAGGACGTCCGGCGCGGGCGTCTGACAGCCCACCAGGGTCATGGTGAGGCTCAGGCGCGTGTTGGTCCCGATGAGGGAGACGCGCCCGTCCTGCGTGTCCCGGAAGCGGAGCGGCTCGTCGAACAACGTGCTCGGGCCTCCGTCACTCCGGAGCTGGAAGCCGACAGGGCCGGTGCTGATGAGGGTGCCCCCGTCCTCCAGGCGTCGCTCATCCCGGGTGTTGGCCAGATAGATGCCCTCCTGGGGAAGCCTGGCGAGCGCCGCCGGGGCGCAATTCGAGACATCGAAGCGGGACAGCTCCTCGCAGGCGCTGCTGGACGCGTCCCGCGAATCGAAGCCGCACGGCGCGAAGGGGCCCCGGTCCACCCAGTCTCCGTGCTCCTCCAGTTCGGTGTACGTGCCGTCCCAGGCAAAAGGGCCGGCGTCCGGAGGCCCCGCGTCGAAGGATGGGCGCGGGGGCGTGTCCTCGCAGCCGGCAAGGAGCTGGAGCACCAGGAGGGTCAACAGCGTTCGGAGAGGGGTTGTCATGGGAGACCTCGCAAGGGAAGGGCACCCACCCAACGTTTCCACCCCGCCCGTTCCCTCAGCTCCCGGGAAACAGACGCCGGGCCTCAGGTCGCTGAGGGCAAGAGGCACAACGCTCAGGTGAAATCCGTGGAGAGCGAGAGGGCGCGGTGGGCCGCCAGCTCGCGGGCCACGAAGGCGTTCTTCTCCTCCAGGGCCTTCACCGTGTCGCTGCCCAGGGCCAGCCGCAGCGGAGGCTGCTCCAGCTTCACCAGTTCCATCATCGCGGTCGCGAGCTTTGCCGGGTCGCCCGGCTGCTGGTGGTTGAGCTCGACCGCGCGAGACCGCATCGCGCCGGACGTCTGCACGTAGTCGGGGATGATCCGCTCCGCCCGGGTGAGTGACGCCGCGTCCAGGAAGTCGGTGCGGAAGTAGCCGGGCTCCACCACCGTGACATGGATGCCCAGCGGGGCCAGTTCATCGTGGAGCGCCTCGCTCAGGCCCTCCACGGCGAACTTCGTGGAGCAGTACACGCCCCAGCCCGCGGACGAGCGGTATCCGCCAATGGAGGACAGGTTGATGACGTGTCCGGAGCGCTGCTGCCGCATGACGGGAAGCACCGCGCGGGTGACAGCGAGCAGGCCGAAGACGTTGGTGCGGTAGAGCTTCTCGATTTCGGCGGCGCTCGACTCCTCCACGCCGCCGAGCAGGCCGAAGCCCGCGTTGTTCACGAGCACGTCGATGCGGCCCGCCTCGGCCACGACGCGCTGGGCCTCGGCCTCGTCGGTGACGTCCAGCTTCGCGACCACCAGCCTCGGGTGGGCCGCCAGGGGAATGCTCTGGGGATTGCGCGCGGTGGCGATGACACGGTCTCCCGCGTCGAGCGCCGCCTGGGCGATGAGGACTCCGAAACCACGGGATGCGCCAGTGATGAGCCAGGTCTTCATGTGCGTGCTCCTCGTCAGGGGTTACGAGCGAAGAGATAGACCTGGACCATCCATGAGAGAATGCGCACGCAGAACACAAGACCGTTGAATCCGGCTCAACAGTAGAAAGGCAGCCCCCATGCAGGCCGACGTCCGTGAGCTGACGGTGTTCCTGGAGATCGCCCGGCATCTGAACTTCCGCCGAGCGGCGGGGGCCCTGGGGGTGACGCCCTCCGCGCTGAGCCACAGCTTGAGGGGGCTGGAGGAGAAGCTGGGCCTGCGGCTGGTGCACCGCACCACCCGGAGCGTGGCGCTCACCGCGGCGGGCGAGCGGCTCGCCGAGAGACTGCGACCGGCGTTCCGGGACATCGACGACGCGCTCGATGACCTGAACACGTTCCGTGAGGCCCCCGTGGGAAAGCTGCGCATCAGTGCGGCCCGGGTGGCGATCCGGTTGGCCCTGCTGCCGGTGCTGCGCCCGTTCCTGGAGGAACATCCCGGCATCGAGGTGGAGCTCGTCGACGGCGCCGCGTTCGTGGACATCGTGAAGGAGGGGTTCGACGCGGGCGTGCGCTTCCACGAGCGCGTGGCCGCGGACATGGTGGCGATTCCGCTGGGCCCCCGGCTGCGTTCGGCCCTCGTCGCCACGCCCGCGTACTTCGCGAAGCATCCTCCGCCGAAGACGCCCGGGGACCTGGCCGCGCATGACTGCATCCAGTTCCGGTTCTCCAATGGCTCACGCTACGCGTGGGAGCTGGAGCGAGACGGCAAGGCCCTGGAGGTGGAGACGCGAGGCTCCCTGGCGCTCAGCGACCAGGTGGAGATCCTCGAAGCCGCGCTCGCGGGACTGGGGCTGGCCTACGTCTTCGAGTCGCAGGTGGAGTCACTGCTCCGGCAGCGGCGGCTGGTTCGCGTGCTGGAGGACTGGTGCCCGTCCTACCCTGGCTTCTTCCTCTACTACCCGAGCCGCAGGCACCTGCCCCCCGTGCTCAAGGCCTTCGTGGACTTCGTGCGGGCCCGGACATGAGCCCGCAGTGGCGGAGGTGATGCCCGCCTCGGCCGCTCCGCCGAACCGCACCTCGAAGGCTCGCAGGTGCGGTCCGTCCACTCAAGGCCGTGCCAGGACGCTCAGGGCTGGACGACGTTGACGCGGGAGGAGCCGAAGGCCTCCTTCTTCCAGACGCCGTTGTCCAGGCCGCGCACGTACGGGGTGCCCTGGAACAGGGTGAGGTCATAAGCGCGGATGCCGCCCGGGTGCTCGGCCCAGGTGCTGCCGTTCGTGGAGAACCAGAGGCCGTCATTGGCCCCGATGCCCCACAGCTTGCCGGTGGCGCCGTCCACCGCCAGCCGCTTCAGCGTCGTGGTGGCGGGCAGCTGCACGAACGAGGAGCCGTTGTGCTTCCAGACGCGGTCATCCATGCCGATGAGGTAGGGGATGCCCTGCGCGACCGCGATGTCCTTGCCCGTCGAAGCAGTCGGCGTCTGCGCGCTCCACACGAGGGTGGTGGGGTTGAAGGAGTAGACCTTGTCGTCCAGGCCAATGACCCAGACCTTGCCGGTGGACTCATCCACCGTGAGGCGCTTGGCCGTCTGCGACGTCTGGATCCACCCCGAACTGGTGCCACGGTAGACGAAGTCGTTCATCCCAATCAGATACGGAATCGTGGCGGTGACGGCGATGGCCTTCGCGCTGCCGCCCGGGTTCACGTCCAGGTAGACACCGGTGTTGTAGGGGACACTCAGGCGGTCGTGGGTGGTGAGGACCGCGCCCGTGCTGCTGCCCACGGTCCACAGCTGGCCATTGGAGCCCAGCGCGAAGTCGTTGACCACGGAGTTGCTCAGCACCACCGGCGCGCTCGCCGCGGGCCAGAGGAGCGAGTTGATGTGATTGGGCGCCGCTCCGCTGGGAATGCCCACGCCGTTCATCGGGGACCAGGGCGCGAGCTGCTCCAACCCGAACCAGGGGGTCAGCACCGCCTGGTCGATGGCGTACGCGCTGTTGAGCGGGACGGGGCGCAGTGGGCCTCCGCACTGGGGGGACCACAGCGTCGACGACGCGTCCGACTTGATCGCCCCGATGTGGAGGTGCGGCTTCGAGGAGCTGCCCGAGTTGCCCAGCAGGCCCAGGAAGTCGCCCTCATGGACCTCCGCGCCCACGGTCAGCAGGCTGGGGTTGAGCGTGCCGGCCTGCATGTGGGCGTACCCGACCAGATACGTGCCGTTGTCGATGGTGAAGCTGTTGCCGCCGCCGTGCGACGCCGGGTTGACGGAGCCCACCGGGAAGTTGGTCGCGTCGGTGTTGACGAAGTCCGTCACCGTGCCCCCGGTGACCGCGTAGATGGGCTTGCCCCACTGCCGGTAGTGCTCGTTCTGCGAACCGTCGGTGCCCGGAAGCACGTCGGACCAGCCGGAGCCCGTCCAACCATAGACACCCACGTCATAGGCGAAGAGCTGGCAGCCCTGGACGCTCGCGCCGTGCACCGCGCCCATGCCCTGCCAGTATTCGTGGGGGCGCAGGTCGCCCACACGGCCCCAGAAGCGGTTGCTGCCGGACGGCGTGGGCGCCTGGTAGGCGGCGAGCGTGAACGTCTCCGTCACCGGGGTCGCATAGCCCGTGAAGAAGAGCCGCATGCGGATGCTGTTCGGCGCCGGGTTCGGCAGGATGATGTTCTGGGCGGCGCTGAACGACCAGTTGCGGACCGCGTTCGCGGGCACGACGAGGCTGGTGGACATGCCCGTCAGCAGCGTCGTGCCGGGAAAGTCGATCAGGATCTGGGTCAACGTGACAGACGTCGCCTCGTTGTTGCGCAACGCCAGCGCGAGCGACACCTGGTGGCTGGGGCCCGACCCGCCGAGGGAAGGGGACGCCATGGTGAGATAGCGGATGGCGCCTCCCTCCATGGGTTCGTAATAGGTCGTGACAGCCGGTGCCTGGGCGAGCGCGAGCTGTCCCCACAGGAGACTGGGCAACAACAGCAGCAGGGTGCGGAGCTTCATCATGGGTGCGGGGGTCCTTGGTTTGGAGCAGGCCCTCCCCAGAGCAACACGCGTACCAAGGCACGCTCCCCCCGGAAGCGTCCTCGTTCGGGGCCCGGGGCAGGCGGGGGGCGGCAAGGCCCGCATGCAAGTCCTGCACGACCACGGCAATCCTTGCCGTTGTCCTCGCTGCCTCCCAGGGGGGAGCCCCACGGCATGCGCGGTGCAATCCGGGTGCTCGACCCGGAGGCATCATGCAACGCGTTCCACTCTTGTTGGCCCTCGCCAGCCTCATCCCCACGGGGGCGCTGGCGGCGCCTCACGTCACGAAGCTTCTCCCGCAGGACGCGGGGGTCCACTGCAGCCCCTCGACTCCGTGCATCCAGCCCACGGCGGATGGCATGGTTTCCGCCCTGGAGTACGCCGACGGCAAGAAGTTCCCGCTGCAGGACTACGTGAACGGAGGGCCCAACGGAGACCTGTTCCTCTCCGTCTCCGACAACGCCAGCTACACCGCGGACGAGTGCAACGTGGGGAAGCCCCAGAATCCCTGCCACGTGCAATCCCTGTTCATTGGCATGCGCCTGCCCAAGCCCAGGAATGCCAGCGGGAACTTCGTGGGCCTGGAGGGCACCGTCAGCGTCTGGCTCGATGCGAAGCGCGGCGAAACCCTCCAGCTGGCCTCCGGCGCGCACGTGCCTCGTGACGAGGACCGGCGCATCACGTTGAGCTACTCCACCGTCAAGGGCTTCGCGACCACCGTCCAGAGCAAGGGCAACCTCAGCGGCACGGATGGCTGGAGCGCGCTCGCGACCCCCACCGAGGCCTGGGCCACCTCCGTGGTGGTGTCGAGCCCGTCCTCGGACCCGGCCCACGTCCACATCGAGTTCGAGATCAAGCTGGCGCCGGGCTTCCCTGTCGGAGGCGCGAGCGAGCCGCTCCTGGCCACGGTGCGCAAGCTGGGACTCGGCATCGAACACATTCCCGTCCCGACGACCTCCGCGCAGACGGTGGGTGGCGGCCGGTTCCCCAACCGCGCGGGCCTGTCGTCCGGCGGCACCCTGACGGGCAACTGGGAAACGCTCGAGTTCGCGAGCCCGACACCGATTCCGCTCAGCTTCACCATGTGGAACGTGGGGCAGATGCCGGACGTGACCGCCTGGGTCGAGGATGGCGGCTCGGGGGAAATCGATACCGTCGCCCAGCGCATCTTCCGCAAGGAGGTCGCCTGCATCTCAGAAATCTGGATGGCGCATGAGCGCGGCGAGCTCATCGAGAAGGTCAACGCGCTGCGCGCGGCCGCGCTGCTGCCGCCCATGCAGGCCGTCACCGAGCTGAATGACAACATCCTCCAGCCGTCCCTGTTCAGCACGGGACTGGTGTTGCTGTCCTCGCGGCAGATCCTCGATGGCGGGGTGCACCACTTCCCCGTCGGCATGTGCACTGGCAGCGATTGTGCACAGGCCAAGGGCGTGCTCTGGGCGCGCATCGCCACGCCCGCCGCGACCGCCCCTGTCTTCGTCGATGAACACGACACCCCCACGCTCGCCAAGGGGACCGACTACGCCGAGTTCGTCGACGTGTTCTGCACCCACGTCAACGCGGGTGAAAACACGGCGGGGCCCGACACCACCGCGCGCGAGAACCAGTTCTCCAACATCAAGGCCTACGTCCAGCAGGTGCGCCAGGGCGGACCCCTGACCGACACGGTCTTTCCCTTTGACGTCCATGACACCTTTCCCCAGGGCACCTGGCCGAGCGGCCTGGACCGCCCCGCCTTCCTGCTGGGGGACCTGAACACCGTCGGGCCCAAGGGCGTGCAGACCAACGTCGCCTTCAACCAGTACGCCGACATGGTGGGCCCTGGCCTCCTGGACATCAGCACGCTGAGCGCGTTCGACATGGCCAACACCCAGTTCTCCGAGATGCGGGACCTGGCCCGGGTGGTCTCCGGTCCGAACTCGATGGCGGGCGGGACGTGGCTGTCCAGCGTCTGCACCGACAACGTGGTGAACGAGCTGGATGCCAAGAAGCGCCTCGACTACGTCCTGGTGTTCCCGGCCCAGGACACCTTGGACTTCCCCGCGTTCGCGTTGCTCAACGGCACCACGGCGAGCGTCAACCCCCACTTCGATCCCACCTCCGGCAGCGAGGACTCCGAGGGAAACCTCGTCCAGCAATGCCTGTCGGATCACGCCATGGTGGATGTCACCGTGCAGCTGGCGCGGGTGAAGGACGTCGTGAAGTACAACCCGATGAAGAAACACCGGGTCGAGTACGCCGTGAAGCAGGTCACCGACCTGGAGACCGCGAGCGGCTGCTGCGCGGACTGGTTCTCTCCGCGCGTGCTCATGATCGCCAATGGCTTCACGAAGCTGAATACCTTCCTGAACATCAACGAGGGCCAGACCATCTACCCGAACTGGCGAGTGCACACGGGCGCCGACAGCCTCCTCCCGGACCTGCCGGTCGGTTTCTCGGGGGCGGTGAACATGACGTCGGCCATCTGGGAGTCGGACTCCGGCCCGAACGACCACTACGACTCCACGCCTGAGAGCAGCGCCATCCTGGAGGCGGACGACAAGGACGCGCACCTCACCTTCTTCGCGAACAGCGGCGTGCTCCGCCGGGTGAAGGGCGAGTTGACGGCCATTGACTGGCTCGCCGGGGTGGAACTCCTGGGGAGCTTCATGGACGGCTACGAGAACGGCATCACCGTGGAGACCGAAGGACACGACACGGCCACGGGCGACAACGCCCGCGTGCGGCACTACTTCAACGTGAAGGAAATGGAATCGCCATGAGCACGATGAACCTGAAGTGCGCGGTGCTTGCACTGGTGCTGGGGGGCACGGCCCAGGCGGTCGAACCGATGGTGCCCTACGACAACTTCAACCCGATGAAGTCCAACCCTCCACGCGCGACGAAGATCCGCGGCATCGACCCGGCCCGGTGGGTGGATGAGCAGACCGGAACGCGGCTGGACTCCCTCCGGGAGCTGGCCTTCACCCGCCTGCGGTTGATGAGCCGTGCGGACACGGGGATGGGCCGCTACGGCCTGCGCTTCTCCCAGTCCTCGGCGGTGACGGCCATCGCGGCGAAGGTGCGCCTGAACAATGCCAGGAGCACCGGGTGCACGGCCCCGGCGGGAGCTCCGGCGGCCCAGAGCGCCGCCGAGCTCACGGGCCACTTCTTCAACACCCGGGGCGCGGTGGGAAGGAGCCTGCAGGACGACGTCACCGCTTCCATCCGCATGGTCTCCCGGTCCACGGACCCCGTCGGCTCCCAGGCGCTGCGGGTGGAGGCGCTTGTCGAGCGGTGCACGGACGCCTCGTGCTCGACCCGCGCGCAGCTCTTCACGGCGGACCTGGGCCTGGTCCACCAGGGCGAGCAGGCGGCGCTGCGGCTCCAGTGGGACGTGGCGAATCACCGCTTCGTGTTCCAGCGCGACACTCAACCCGAGGTGTACGGGGCCTACACCGTGACGGACACGCACGCGCCCGGCAGCTCGAGCAAGGCCCTGGTGGTGACCCATGACCTGCCCACCTGCGCCAGCGGCACCCCGGCGCCCCTGGGGTATGCGAACGCGTACTTCCACGACGTGTTCGTGAACGAGTCCGCGGCGCCAGCTCCCTGACGGACTGGACGCGCGGCGGCAGCCAGTGCTCCTGGCCCGCCGCGCGTTCCCTGTGCCTTCGCGTCCGCGAGGTCAGCCCTCCGAGAGGGTGAGCGCCCCCGGCATCTGCCCGCCGCCGTTGTTGAGCTGGAAGATGCCAAGCTTGGACATGCGTTCCGCCACCGCGTCGGGGACGTTGTTCGTCTCCGGCGTCATCAGCAGGGCCATGGCCTCTTCAGGGGTCGCCGCATTGGCGACATCCACCACCCAGCCCTCCGGCGTGTTGCCCGCGTATCCGGGCTGGCCCTGCTCGATGGCCGTCAGCCAGTCCTTGGCGATCTGCTGGACCTGCTGTGCCTCCGCGTAGGTGAAGGACACGGAGGCCGTGGTGCCACTCCCCGTCGTGTTCGCGAAGGCATCCTGGAGCCCGTTCGCGGACCCGGAGGCCATGTCCGGCAGGGTGGCCGCATAGGTGTACGTGGACGGATCCTCGGGGTCCTTCCATTCGCCGCTGACCGAGAAGCTGACGGTCCCCTTGGTGCCCGTGTACTGGAACTCCGTCGGGCCGCCTGCGTCGTAGGTCGTGGCGACGTACACGTTGCTGTCGATGACGGCCGCGCCCAGGTCGATGGCGAAGGTGACCTCCCGCGTGAGCGTGTCGGAGGCAATCTGCACCGTCGCCGCGTTCGACGTGCCGCTCGCGGGGTCGTTCGTCGGCAATTCACCCGTGGAGAGGAATTGGTTGTAGGCCGCCTGTCCCGCGGGCGTGGAGATGTCGAAGTCCACCTGCCGCGAGCTCAACTGCCCCTCCACGCGCCGCGTGTCCGTCGCTCCGAACGCGAAGCCCAATATCCCCAGCTTTCCCTCGAGGGTGCGCGACACCGCCTCCGTGGGACCGGCGGTGACCCGGACGGTCTTGTCGTCCAGCCGGGTGACGGCGAGGGACATGCCGCTGGCCTTCTCCGTGCTCATCCCCCCGATGGCGCCGAAGATGCCGGAGATGTTCTTGAACACCACCTCCATGCCCGTGCCCACGAAGGCCTCGCCGTTGAGCGTCACGGTGGCGCCCACCGGCAGGTTCTGGGGCAGGGACGGGTTGAGCTGCTGGGCGGCCTGTTCGGGCGAGGTGATGCCCGCGGCGGCCGCGGTCGGCAGCGTCACCTGGTAGCTGCCACGCACGCCCGCCTGGGCGGTGCCGGTGACGGTGACGTGAGTCGTGTCCGCCTGGAGCTCTCCCTTCACGCCGACCTCGGCCTCCACGCTGAAGGTCGTCATCTCCGCGTCCCGGCTGAAGCTCGCACCCATCTCGGTGTACCCGGCCACCTTCATGGAGAAGATGCCCGCATCCACCTTCACCCCGGCCTCGAGGCTCGCGCTCCCGGAGATGCCATTGGGGCCCAGCATCACCGAGCCACTGGCGGCAAAGTCCTTGGCGGCGGTCGGCTTCGCGAGAATCGGCGTGTCGGTGGGGGAGGGCGCGGTGTCCGGCACGTTCAGCGGGTTGCGCTTCGAAGTCCCCGGCGTGCTCCCGCTGAAGGTGTCGGTGGACGCGCTTCCCCAGGACGACGTGCCGCTCGACGGCCGAGGCGGACCTGCTGGCGCCTGCTGCGGTGCGCTCACGGCTCCGCTGCTGGACGGCTTCACGGTGTTGATGAACGGCTGAAAGCTCCGAATCGGCCACTGCATGTGGACGTCCCCCTCTGCGACAGTCAGAGGGGTTGTCGCGCGAACCGCCGCAGCGGACGAATTAAGCTGGGTTAAATCCGCGTCCGGCCGCGTTCTGGACAGCAGGGGCGGGTCGGGGCAGATGTAGGCGTACAGATGACATCCCGTCCGCCCCCTGCGCGCCCCTCCACCGTCCGGATGCAGAAGACGAAGCAGCCCTCCTCTGGAGCCCGGCGTCCCGCTGGGAAGCCCTCCGGAGGCCCGGCCTGGCGTCGCTGGGCGCTCGGCGGGTGGCTGATGCTGGCCCTCTGGTTTGGCGTGGAGGCCGCGCGGCTGCCCGACGTGGGCGCCCTGCGGACGCAGAACCCGCGCACCACGGCGCTCATGGCGCAGCGAGCCGACGAGGCGCTGGAGGCGGGCACGAAGCCTCGCGTGCGCCAGTCCTGGGTGCCGCTCGGCGCGGTGGCCCCGCACGCCGTGGACGCCGTGTTGTGCTCCGAGGACGCGCGCTTCTACCGGCACGAAGGCGTGGACTGGACCGAGGTGGAGAACGCCTTCGAGCAGTCGGTGCGCGAGGCACGCCTGGGGCGCGGCGCATCCACCCTCACGCAGCAGCTGGCGAAGAACCTCTACCTCTCCACGGACCGCAGCCTCTTGCGCAAGGGGAAGGAGCTGCTGCTCGCGCGCCAGTTGGAGTCACACCTGTCCAAGCAGCGCATCCTCGCGCTGTACCTGAACGTCGTGGAGTGGGGGGAGGGCGTCTACGGCATCGAGGCGGCGGCGCGCGAGCACTTCGGCGTCTCGGCGCGGTCGCTCAGCGTGGCGCAGGGCGCGATGCTCGCGGCCATGCTGCCCGCCCCGCGTCGCTGGCTGCCGGCGCAGCGGCCCGAGACCCTGCGCACCCGTGCTGGCGTCATCATCGGGAGGCTGGAGCGCGAGGGGCGCATCAGCGCGGCGCAAGCCCGCGAGGCCCAGGCCGAGCTCTCGCGCTTCTTCGGTGTGCCGCCCGCGCCCGGTTTGGTGGCGGACGCCAGCTGAAGAACTTTTCGCGGAGCCGTGCGTGGAAGGTGCCACGTCCTTCTCTTCGAGGTTCTCGTGAGTGCCCTCCGTCCGCTGTTCTGCTGCATTGCCTTCGTCCTGTCCGCCGCTCCCGCCCTCGCGCAGTACAACCAGGTGGCGGGTGAGAACGCTCCCATGGAGAGCGTTCGCCGGGTGGTGACGCGCAATGACGGTTCCCAGGAGCTGCGCGAAACGGTGCGCCCCGCGGCCCGTGACGGCTTTGGCAACGCGAAGGGCAACCAGAACGACCTCGCGGTGGACGGCGCCTTCGAAGGTCAGACGGTGGCGGTGCTCCAGTTCTACACGCAGGACTTCGACTTCTCGCTGCCGAAGGCCGCGCTGAAGGAGAAGGGCTTCTCCGTGTACCGCTGGGTCAACAGCGCGCCGGACCCCAAGGAGCTGCGCAAGGCGCTCCAGAAGGCGTGTCAGTTGTGGATCATCTCGGACGAGACGCAGTACCTGACGCCCGAGCACGTGAAGGTCATCAAGGAGTTCTTCGACGCGGGGCACGGCGTGTACATCTGGGGCGACAACTCGCCCTACTACGCGGACGCCAACGTGGTGGGCCAGGCGCTGCTGGGCACGGTCATGGTGGGCAACATCATCGGCGACCAGACGGTCGGCCTGCGCAAGGACGGGGAGGGCCCGGGGCTGCTGCGCCGGCACCTGCTCACCACCGGCCTGGAGTACCTCTACGAGGGCATCACCATCGCCACCATCCAGCCGAGCGAGCAGCTCACGCCGCTGCTTCATGGTTCCGCGGGCAACCTGGTGGCGGCCTTCTATGACAAGGGCGGCAAGCGGGCCATCTTCGACGGTGGCTTCACGCGCCTCTACAACAAGTGGGACACGGCGGGCACCGCGCGCTACGTGAAGAACGCGGCGGCCTGGCTGACCAACGTGGAGCGCTTCGGCAACGCCGTGGTGCGCGCGGACCTGCGCAACACCCAGGACCCGAAGCCCGCGCCGAAGCAGTGACCCGGACTTGCTCCATACTGGAGCCACGATGCGACCCGACGAGCCTGGCCGGGTGGTGCTGCCCGCGAGGCTCGCGGGAGTGGAAGAGGTTCGCGTCACGGGCGACACCTGGCTGTTCGGCGACATGGCGCTGGTGCAGGAGCTGCTGCACCCGGACATCGTGCTCCTCAACGTGGGTGGCGGGCGCTACGGCATGGACCCCCGGACCGCCGCGCTCGCGGTGCGCAAGTACTTCCGCCCCTCCATCATCGTGCCCATGCACTTCGGCACCTTCGAGCCGCTGGCGACCGAGCCCCAGGCACGTGAGGTCCTTGGAAGCGACCCGCGCGTGCGCTGGCTCACCCCGGGAGTCGCCGCGTCACTCTGAGGCAGGGCCTCCGCCGGAAATCAGGCGTCACGGGGAAGGGCGCGCAGGAACTGCGCATCCTTCCAATCCCAGACGCGCGAAGGATTCTTGTCCACGTCCACCGGCGAGGAGTTCCAGTTGTGGACGTCGTAGGAGTGCGAGGCTCGCCAGTGGAGGAACACGCTGAACACGGCCGTCACGACGAGCGCGCCCGCGAGGACGCGGTTCCGTGAGGGAGCCTCCAGCACCGTCTGCACGGGGAACGCGAGGAAGTAGACGAGGTAGGGCAGCACGTCGGTGAAGAAGCGCGGGCCAATGGAGTGCCCGGCCCACCAGATGTAGAAGGAGGAGATGGCCGCCCAGTGCAGGACCAGGATGAGGGCGAAGACGACCTCGTAGGGCTCCAGGCTTCGGCTGCGCCACCGCTGGACGAAGCCCACGACGCCCAGCACGAGGAACGGTGAGAAGGTGAAGAGGCCTCGCGAGGGACTGACGAGGTTGGCGGCCAGGGCCATGAAGAACGGTCCGGCGAGCGGATCCACCGTGTGACGGTAGTAGGGCGAGAACACCGAGCCATAGACAGACAGGTGGTACGCGCAGAAGGGTATCGCCACGAGCGCCGCGCCCGCGAAGTAGGCCGGCAGTTGGCGGCGGAAGCGCAGGGCCATGAACCCGGTGACCACCAGGATGCTGAGGGAGTGCGTGGGCCGGCAGGCATAGGCGGCCGCGACCCAGAGGCCCAACAGGAACGCGGTGCGCGCGGTCTGCGCGGGCCGGGCCAGCAACAGCATGACGCAGGCGATGGCGAGGAGCCCGGGGCCGTGCTGCCAGAGCACCCGGCTCGCGGTGGAGTACGCCGTGGTGCCCAGCCCGAAAAGCAGCACGGTGACGAGCGCCGCCCCCGGGGACACCCGCCTGCGCAGGGTGACGAGGAGCACCGCCGCGGCGGCGCAGACGTAGAAAGAGGCGATGAGCTGCTCGGTGAGGGCGAACGAGCCCAGGTACTCCCGCCCTGTGTGCCGGAACAGCGTCCGCCATGCCAGCGCATCGGCACCGAACGTCCCCAGGCGGGGCAGCACTGGCTCCATCAGGGAGATGAGTCCTTCGGCGGCGGCGAGGAACGGCAGCGCGGAGACCATCACGCCCGGCGGGTACACGTAGTACGTGTGGCCGCCGGCCTCGTTGCGCGCATAGGCAGTCCCCGGGAAGAACCAGTGCCGGAACTCGTCCAGGTCGGTGTTGCCCTCGTGGAGGATGCTGGCCGCGGAAGGGATGGACCACAGCGAGTCCGTCTGCAGCCGCGCCTCGCTCGTGGTGTAGATGCCGAACAGGGCCAGACACATCAGCCAGAGCGCGAGCGTGGAGGACGCGAAGCCACCGCGCGATGAGAGGGATGGGGTCGGCACGGAGGGGTTTCTAGCGAATCCGACAGAAGAACCCCAAGTCCCACCGCGATGGACCTCTACGACGGGGGGCGCCAGGCCGTGCCAGGCTGAGGGCGTGACATGAACAGGCTCAAGCCAAGCCGTGGGGCCAGGAACCGCGCGACGAGCTGTCCCTTGACGCTGTTGCCCGCTGTATCGAGCAGCGGGGCGAAGGTGCCCAGCCCGCCCTTGCCCGGCGCGACGGCGACGATGCCGCCACCAATGCCACTCTTGCCCGGGACCCCCACGTCGTAGAGCCAGTCCCCGGAGGTCTCATACATCCCCGCCGTGGCCATCACCGCGAGCGTGTGATGACAGACCTCCTCGTCGACGACGCGCATCCCGGTGAGCGGGTTGACGCCTCCGTCCGCCAGGGTCGCTCCCATCACGGCGAGCTCCCTGGCGGTCACCGCCAATGAACACTGGCGCGTGTAGAGCCCGGTCGTCAGGACCGGATCCGCCTCCAGGCGGCCCAGACCGTGGAGCAGGAAGGCGAGCCCCTGGTTGCGGTGATGGGTCTCCATCGCGGAGGCATACACCTCTTCGTCGAGTACGAGCGGATGTCCGGCGAAGCGCGACAGCCCCTCATGGATGAACCGCCACCGGGCCTCGGGGCTGCTGCCTGGAACGAGCCCCGTGGTCGCCAGCGCTCCCGAGTTCACCATGGGGTTGGTCCGCCCGTCCGGGCTCAGGTCAAGGGCCATGGCCGAATTGAACGGCAGGCCCGTGCCATTGACCCCCAGCTTGCGCCGCACCTCTTCGGGCCCCAGGGACTGACAGACGAGCGCGAAGACGAACGGCTTGGAGACGCTCATGATGGAGAAGGGATGGTCCACGTCCCCGGCCCCATGGCTGCTGCCGTTGATGCCCACCACGCACGCGCCGAAGAGCCGGGGATCCACCCTGGCGAGCGCCGGGTAGACCTGGGAGCACTGTCCCTCGGTGTTCCCCTGGTGGCGCTGGTAGGCCTCGTCCACCAACGCCCGGACCTGCTCCGCCGCGGGGAGCTGGCCGGTGGAGATGAAGGGGGGCTCGCCTGTCGTATCCATGCGTGAAGGGGCTCGGCTTCCTGGAAGCAGGGGAGAAGCGCAGCTTCCTGTCTGGAAAATTCGTCGCGCCCGGATGCGTGTCAACGTCACATGGACATCCTATTTGTTGCAGATTTCTCGTGTTACATGTTTCAGGGCTCTGTCGCGCTGATTCGCGGGTGGTGTATGTTTCACCGAAACCGCCGATTGAGACATCTCCCTCCATGTACACCCTCGACGAATCGCTCTGGCCCCTGGCCATTGTCCAGCGTAGCGACACCACGACGGACAGCGAGATGGAAAGCATCCTCCGGAGCCTTTCCAAGCTCATCCACCGGCGCGAGCCCTATGTGCTGATCATCGACTTCTCGCGGTCCCGCCCGCTGACCCATTCCCAGCGGATGCTGCTGGCGGATCATCAGGCCGAGATCGCCGACCTGGCTCGCGAGTACTGCAAGGGGTTCTTCGTGGTGATCAACTCGACCACCGCGAGACTCGCGAGGGCCGTCACCAGCTTCGTCCGTCCTGGCGCGGATCAACACGAGGAGGTCGCGTCGTTGACCGAGGCGCTCGCGCGCGCCGCGCTCTGCTTCGAGCAGGCAGGTGTGACGAGGGGGGCCATCATTGCCCGCGCCCAGGCGCGCCGGTAGAGGCGCGGTCCTGGCACGAGCCGCTCACGCCGCGGCTACAGAATCTCCTCGAGGGCGCCCTTCCAGCTGTAGTTCCCGGGCTGCTTGCCCGCGATGGAGCTCTTCGCCGGGTCGATGTGGATGGTCAGCACGCTCCCGTCGAGCGAGACCTTGGTCCCTTCCGTCGACAGCTTGCAGACCGTCTGGGTGACGGCCTCCTTCACCGCCGCCTTGCCATCCGGGGTGCCGCAGACCTCGACGAGGGTGCCCACGGCGGACTGGCAGGCGCTCTGGGTCCGGTCCTTCATCGGGTCGAAGGCGGGGTAGGTCGACCTGTCGTAGCTGCTCTTCAAGGACGACCCGCAGGCCTTGTTGACTGCGTCCTCCTTCTTCTTCAGCTCCGTGTCGTAGGTGGCCCAGCCGTTCTTCTGGGCCACGGTGAGCCGCGCGGGCTTGGAGGACTCGTCGGCGATGGCGAGCGAAGCGAAGAGGCAGAGGCAGAGGGACGGAATCCGGAACATGAAGGCTCCTGGTGGAAGCGGCTCGCGGGTGCGCGAACCGCCGTTCCCCCAGGGAAGGAGCCCCCGGAATTCTTTTGCATTCTTCTTCGCGGGTATCAGCCCTTGCGCGCCGCGTTGATCGCCGCGATGTCGATCTTCTTCATCTCCATCATCGCGGCGAACACCCGCTTGCGCGCGGCCGGATCCGGATCGCTCATGCCGTCCGTCAGGGCGGCAGGGGTGATCTGCCACGAGATTCCCCACTTGTCCTTGCACCACCCGCACTGACTTTCCTGACCGCCATTGCCAACGATGGCCTTCCAGTAGCGGTCCGTCTCCTCCTGGTCCTTCGTGCTGATCTGGAACGAGAAGGCTTCACTGTGCTTGAAGGCGGGACCGCCATTGAGGCCGATGCACGGAATGCCCAGCACGGTGAACTCCACCGTGAGGGCATCACCCTCCTTGCCGTCCGGGTAATCGCCCGGGGCGCGGTGCGTGGCGCCAACGGAGCTGCCGGGGAAGGTGCGGGCGTAGAACGCAGCCGCTTCTTCGGCATTGCGTTCGTACCAGAGGCAGATGAGGGCCTTGTTCACGGGGTTCGTCATGGTTGCGCTCCTTGGGCTCACTCGCCCTTGCTTCCTACAACACCAAATGCTGCACCCGAGGGGTCCGTTGCGACGACAATCCAGTCGCCGCCGGGCACCTCGTGCGGACCTTGCAGCACCTTGCCGCCGTTGGCGGTGATGGCGCGCTGCGCCTCGGCGACCGAGGGCACGCCGAAGTAGAACAGCCAGGTGCCGGTGGGGCCGGGGCCCTCGGCGGGCTTCTGCATGATGGCGCCAAGCCGAACGCCGTCGTGGTCGACGAAGCAGTAGTCGCCCATCGGGCCCATGGGCATCACTTCGTTGAACTGGAAGTGGAAGTGCTTCGCGTAGAACGTCTTGGCGCGCGTGAGGTCGGGGCTGGCCAACTCGTTCCAGCGGATGCGCTGCGACGCCTTCACGTCGAAGACGTCGCTCTTCGCATCGGGCTTACCGGGCGGTGGAATCGGCGCCATCACGTAGAAGGGCGTGCCCATCGGGTCGGCGACCATCGCGATCTTTCCGACGGGCAGATCCATGCGCGGCATCAGCACCCTGGCACCATCGGCGACCATGGCCTGGATGGACGCATCGACGTCGGCCACGTGCAGATAGCCGAGCCAGCAGGGCTGTGCGCCATGCTGCACCATGTCCTGTGAAAGGCGCAGCACGCCGCCAGCGGAGCCGCCATCGCCGCGCATGATCATGCGGTAGTCCTGTCCGCTCGGCATGGACTCGGACGGGGCCGAGATCTTCCAGCCAACGACGGCGCCATAGAACTTCGCGGCGGCGTCGGGGTCGTGGGTCATCAGCTCGTACCAAATGAAGCTTCCAGTGCTCATCGTGTCATTCCCTTCGCGAACGGATGGAACCTTGCTCCGGACCGATGTGGAGGGTCCGCGCGCCCACGTCGAGCAAGACCTTCGTTCCTTTGCATTCTTCCTGACGAAGCCGGGCCACCGTGTCGCAGTGCGGCAAGTTCTGCCGCGTCGGCGCGAACAGAGGAAACATTTCCTCTCGATGGTCGAGAATCAAGAAAACCATGCGAACCACCGCCCACCACCGCCCCCTCCACGTCGGATCCACTGGCAACCGCGTTCAGAAGGTCGAAGAGCGCCTGAAGTCGGCCGGTTACCTGAAGGGGGCCGCCGACGACCGCTTCGACGCCAAGACCGCCAAGGCGGTGGTCGCCTACAAGCGCGACAACGGCTGGGAAGGGAAGCCGCAGGGGGTCGTCGGCGAGCGGATGGACCAATCGCTGAAGCGCATCAGCGCCACCACCACCCCCGGCACTGAAGGCAGCACCACCGCCCAGACCAGTGCGGCCGGTGGCAGCGACAGCAAGAGCAAGACCCCGTCGCAGCTCAAGGGCGCGACCTACAACGTCGAGCGCGACCGCAATCCCCAGGACGTGAAGAAGTGGCTGGGCGACTTCGCCAAGAAGAACAAGCTCGACTTCGTCCAGCTCCAGGAGATCAACGGCTACCACAAGGCCCTGGAGAACATCCCTGGCTACCACCTGGTGACCTTCCCCGGGGCCAAGGACCATGGCGAGACGGGCATCCTCGTGAAGGACAGCCTGCTCCAGGGGCAGAAGACGTCCATCCAAGGCGAGGGCGGCGGCTGGACCACCGTGCGCGGCGGCCATGCTCCGCCGCGGGCGGCCACCGCGGTCAAGCTCGCGGGTTGGCTGCAGGTGGTCTCGGCCCACCAGCCGCCCTCGGTCGACTGGAAGGGCGGGGAGCCCGTCGGGCCGAAGAACCGCGTGAGCACCTACAAGTCACTCTCCGAGAAGCTGCTCGGCTTCGCGCAGCGGAAGATCGCGAAGAACCCTGACGAGGGTTTGCTCATCGGTGGCGACTGGAACGAGCCGGCGTCGACGAAGGGGAAGTGGTCGCCCGGCTGGATTGCGCAGCAGGCGGGCATGACCACCCATGGCGGCGTGGAGAGCCACGGCCACGGCAAGATTGACTATGCGATGTCCTACGGGTGCAAGGTCTCGAACGTGAGGGCCGGCCCGACCGGCGGCTCGGACCACAACATCGTCATGTACACGGTGAGCCGTCCGAAGGGTAAGGGCTGAAACAGCCTCGGGATCCCGCCTGGACGGACGACCTGACCGGCATCTTGGGTTTGATTTGAATTCTGGGCTGCGGGCTTCGCCTGTCAGACGCGTGAGGCGGCCTGCGGCATCGAACGGAGCCCCGCCTTCGTCCTCGTTCGCTAACGAGAAGTGAGGGAAATAGCGCTACAGTGGGCGGGCAGATGTCCGAACCCACGTCACGGCGCTCCCGAGCACGGAGTCTACTCCCGAAGGCACTCCTGGTGCTGGCCTTGGCCTTGACGGCCGTCTGGTACCTCAGCCCCTGGTACTCTTTCTCGGTGGGCAGGACCTCCGCCCGGCCGCTGCGGTCTCCCTTCATCCACGGCCGTTCATGGTGGGTGGGCTGGACCGACGCGCGATTGATCCGGCTTCATATCGCCAGCGCCACCGGGATCGGCCCCACGCAACCCGGGCCGACCTCGGATTGGGAGGTGAAGTTCCTCAGTCGCCGCCACTCCACCAGCTGGACCTACCAGCTGCCCTGGAAGCGCCAGCTGAGCTTCTCCTTGGACCCCCACCCCGAGCGTGGCAGTGCCGATGCGACGCGGCTCATCGTGGAGTTTCCGGCACTGCTGCTGGTCCTGCTCGCGTGGGTCGCGGTCGTCCGCGCCAGCAAGCAACCCGACGCGCAGGCGTCTCCGGAGTCCGAAGCGTAGCGGCGCGACCTTGAAGTAAATGAGAAGGGAGACCGCGCCCATTCAGCCCCTGAAGGTGGGCCGGAACAGCGTGGACTCGCGCAGGGAGTCGGCCAGCGCGGCGATGTCGTCCGACTGGCCGTCCACCTCCTCGGCGTCGAAGGTCTCCTTCAGGCGGGTCATCACCTCCGCGTGGCCGCGGGAATGGTAGTGCCCGTGGATGCTGCTGCCCTGGAGCACCTGGAAGGCGCCACAGAAGCCGTGCTGGTGGATGTCGGTGGTGCCGTCCACCCAGTAGTACAGGTCGATGAGCAGGCGGGCGTCGGAGAACACCGTCAGCGCGGGCTGGCCGAAGCCCGGACGCGTGGTGAGCTGCTTTGGGAAGTCACGCGTCCCGTAGAGCCACTCCAGGGGCTCCAGCGTCTTGAACGCCTGATGCGGGGCCAGCTCCCGCAGGACCTCGGCCGCGATGTCGGGAAAGGCCTCCTCGCTGTGCTGGACCTTCAGCCACCGCTCCTGGAGGAGCCTCCCCATGTCCTGGAAGATGCGCATGCGCTTCCCCTGCTCTCACCAGCGTGTCCGCATCCCATACGAAATGAGGCGGTAATCCTGGCTCGATTCCTTTCAAAAAAGCCCTCATCGCGCTTGGGCAGCCGAACCGTGTATAGGCTGGCGCGCGCATGACGACCCTCACGACGAAGCTGTGTGTCATTGGCGGCGGCCCCACCGCGGTGGCTGCCCTCTTCGAGGCCCGGGCACGTGGCATCCCCGCCCTGGCCCTGGAGTCCGGCGCCACCCCGCTGGCATCGCTGCATGACCACATCGAGGGCCTCGTCTACCTGTCGCCCGCCTCGCACTGGGAGGTGGGTGGACTGCCGCTGGACTGCCGCGACGCGCTGGAGTGCGAGCGCGAGGACGTGCTGCACTACTACGCGCGCGTCATCCAGACGGGGCGCCTGGACATCCGCTGCCGCCATCGCTGCGTGGGCCTGCGCCCCGACGCGGACGGCGTGACGGTGGAGGTGGAGACGCCAGAGGGCCGCATCGAGGTGCGCGCCGAAGAGGTGCTCGTCACCGCCTGGTATGAGCGGCGACCCCTGCCTCCAGACTCAGTGCAGCCCGGCTCCCGCGTGGAGGTGCGGGAGGGGCTGCGCTCCGCGGCGGAGGTGGCCGGCCGGCGCGTGGCGGTGCTGGGCGGTGGCATCTCCGGCTTCGAGCAGGCCGGGGCGCTGATGATGGCGGGCCAGCCGGTGACGCTCCTGATGCGCGGCGCGCCACGGGGCATGCACCGGTTGCCGCACTTCGCGCGGTTGGTGGAGGCCACGGGCTCGCGGCTGGTGCCGAACGCCAGCGCGGTGCGCGTCACCCGCGACGGCGTCACGTACCACGAGGGCGGCGAGGCGCTTCATCTGCCGTGCGACGTGCTGGTGGCCGCATGCGGCGCGCGCCTGTCCCCACACGTGCTGGAACTGCTCTCGCGCGCGGGAGTGCTGACAGGGGACGAGGTGCGAGGGCTGCGGGAGTCCGTCAGCCTGGAGGAGGCGAAGCAGGCGCACCCGGATTGGACCGCGGCGGAGCAGGAGCGCCTGGCGGTGGAGTCCCGGCCGGACCTGTGGCCGCTCGTCTTCGAGGGTCGCCGCCGCGTGCGGCTCGCCGGAGGGCCCCTGCACGTGGGTGCCTCCAACGCGGGGGTGATGGTGTCCATCGCCACCGCCGTGTTCGCGGTGCGCGCGATGGCGGGCGCGCGGGTGCCCCCGGGCATGGCGCCGCCGCTTGCGCGGGCCCTACTCAACCTGGAGGCCCTCCTCCAGGTGCTGCGCGAGGACGTGCCGCCCGAGCGTGTGGAATCGCTGCGCCCGTTGGCGGTGGGCTCCTGGAGCCGCGCATGGGTGCACCCACATCTCCTGGAGCGCCCCACGGCGCAGAGCGTGGAACGCACCACCGGCCTGGATCCGACCCGCTTCCTGCTGCCCCCCGGGCTCGGCGCCAGCGACATGGAGCGGGAACTGCTTGGGCTCGCGGATGGCACCACCAGCATTGCTGAGATTGCCGACGCCAACGAGATGACGGACCCGGCGGAGCGCGCGAAGCTTGTCGCCACCTTCCGCAATCTGTGGTCGCGCAACGTGCTCACGTGGCTGCCTCCACAGGACGCGGAACGCTGATAAGTGATTGGGGCAACGACCAGGAATTCCAGGTGGCTTCGTAATTCGTTTCGACCGCGCAATTCCGTGCGGCCTTACAGCGAGAGACGAATCATGAAGAAGCCCACCAAGAAGCTGACGCTGTCGAAGGATACCCTGCGCGCGCTGAACGAGACCGAGATGAAGCAGGTTGCCGGTGGCGCCCCGACCTCCGTCGTCGCCTGCACTGGCACGGATCCGACCGAGGCCACCGTCTGCTACACGAACGCGCTCTGCCAGACGGGTGAGTTCTTCGGCTGCTGTTTCTGATGCGTGCGCCATGCGCTCGGAGGTGAGGTCCGCTTCCGAGCCATGGTGAGCGATTGCCCCGGGCCGGTGCTCGCCGGCCCGGGGCGTTTCCCGCACCTGGTTCCGAGGTCCGCCGCGATGTCCCAGCTCCGCCGCCGCGCTCCCGAGGGGCAGCGCCCGCCTCCCGCCGAATTCCTGATGGAACCGGCGGACTTCTTCGTCCTGCGCACTCCGCTCCTGCCCTTCGACGCAATGGAGCACTGGAACTCGCGGCTCACCGCGCCGCACGCCACCGAATCGCTCGCGAAGGCGCTGGACGCGGATCGCGCGCTGTTGCGCACGAGGCTGCGCGCGTACGTGGAGCGGCCGGAGGTGCGTGAGGCCCTCTTCGTCGCGTCGCCTTCGCTGGAGGAGGAGCTGCCGCTCTGGTTCCAGGCGCCGGACAGCGAGTACGGCCTCAAGGTGGAGCAGGCCCTGGTGCGCTACTTCCTGCGCATGGCGGGGCGCTGCACGCCCTTCGGCCTCTTCGCGTCGTGCTCCGTGGGGCACCTGGGAGCGCGCACGCACCTGGCGGTGGCGGACGTGCGCGAGTGCCAGCGCGACACCCGTCTGGACATGGACTACCTCACGCGACTGGTGGAGGCGCTGGTGCGCCACCCGGCCCTGCGCGAGGTGCTCCGCTACCGCCCCAATGGCAGCCTGTACCGCGCGGCCGGGCGGCTTCGCTACGTGGAGACGCGGCACGTGGGCGCGGCGCGCCGGCACCACCTGTCCTCGGTGCGGCCGGATGCGTACCTGGAAGCGGTGCTGGAGCACGCGCGCGCAGGGGCCCGGCCGGAGCAGTTGGTGCGGACGTTGGTCGCGCTGGACGCGGAGGTGGATGCACAGGAGGCCGCCGGGTACGTGCGCACGCTCGTGGACAACGACCTGCTGGTGCCGGAGCTGGCCGTGCCCGTCACCGGGCCGGAGCCGCTCCCGTACCTGGTGGCGCGGCTGCGCGTGCTGGCGCAAGAGGCGGGTCCCGGCGAGGCCGCGCAGGTGGCGCTGGAGGCGGCCACATGTCTGGAGGACGTCGGAGATCAGCTGGCGAGACTGGATGCGGAGGGTCCCGGCCGGTCGAAAGAGGCCTACCGCTCCATCGCCACTCGGCTCGAGTCGCTTCCCGTGAAGGTGGAGCTCCCGCGCCTCTTCCAGGTGGACCTCTACCGTCCGGCGCCCGGCGCCACGTTGGGACCGGAGGTGCTGGCGGAGGTGACGCGCGCGGTGGAACTCGTCCGGCGCATGGGGCCCCAGGCGGGCCGCTCGCCGCTGAGCGTGTTCTGCGAGGCATTCACGCGCCGCTACGAGGGCCGCGAGGTGCCGCTGCTGGAGGCGCTCGACGAGGAGTCTGGCGTGGGCTTCCAGGTGTCCAACGCTCCCGCCGCGGATGGGGCGCCGCTGTTGCGCGGGCTGGCCTTCCCCTCCTCGACGGATGCAGGAGGGACGTTTGGTGCGCGCGAGCTGCACCTGATGCGTCGGCTGACCGCCAGCCCGGGCGCCCGCGTGCTGACGCTGGGCGAAGAGGACCTGAAAGCGCTGTCCTCGGAGAAGCCCGTGCCGCCGCCAGACGCGATCTCCGTGGGCTTCAGCGTGTTGGCCGCATCGGACGAGTCCTTCGCGAGCGGGGACTTCTCGCTGGTGCTGCGCGGCGCGGCAGGACCCTCTGGCGCCAACACCCTGGGCCGCTTCTGTCATGGGGACCCGGCGCTGCGCGACGCGGTGGAGCGGCACCTGCGAGCCGAGGAGGCGCTCCGCCCGGACGCCGTCTTCGCGGAGGTGGTGCACCTGCCGGAGGGACGCATTGGCAACGTGCTGCTGCGGCCCCAGTTGCGCGGGCACGAGATTCCCTTCCTGGGGGCCTCTGGCGCGCCCGACGCGCAGCAGCTCCTGGTGGAGGACCTGCGGGTGTCGGTGGTGGATGGGCGCGTGGTGTTGCGCTCGAAGCGGCTGGGCCGCGAGGTGCTGCCGCGACTCACGACCGCGCACAACTTCGCCCGAGGCCTGGGCGTCTACCGCTTCCTGGGCATGCTCCAGCATGAGGGGCGCGCGGTGGGCCTGTCGTGGAACTGGGGCGTGCTGGAGGGCCTGGACTTCCTGCCGCGGGTGGTGTCCGGCCGGGTGGTGCTGTCGCTGGCGAGGTGGCGGCTGGGGCCGGACGTGCTGAAGCCGCTGGGCGCGGCGCGCGGCGAGGAGTGCTTCCGGGCCGTGCAAGCGCTTCGCGAGCGGCTGGGCCTGCCGCGCCACGTGGCCTTGGTGAATGGCGACAACGTGCTGCCGTTGGACCTGGACAACGTCCTGTGCGTGGAGACGCTCGCGTCGCTGGTGAAGGACAGCGCCCGCGCCGTGCTGCGCGAGCAGCTCGTCGGGCCGGACTCGCTGTGCACTCACGGTCCGGAGGGGAGATTCGTCCATGAGCTGTTCCTCCCCATGGTGCGGCGCCAGGAGCCCACGGCTTCCGTGCCTGCCCCGCGCAGTGGTCCATCCGCCGGTGTCCCCCGGCACTTCGCGCCGGGCTCGGAGTGGCTCTACGCGAAGCTGTACGCGGGCACCGCTGGCGCGGATGACGTGCTGTGCGACGCGGTGACGCCGTTGGTGGAGCAGCTCGTCCGCGAGGGCGTGGTGGACCGCTGGTTCTTCATCCGCTTCGAGGATCCAGACTGGCACGTGCGCCTGCGGCTGCACGGGGATCCGGCCCGCCTTCACCGCGACGCACTGCCGGCGCTCTCCGCCGCGGTGGCACCGCTGGCGCGGGCCGGTGTGGTGTGGAAGGTGCAACTCGACACGTACGAGCGGGAGCTGGAGCGCTACGGCGGTCCGGAGGGCATGGCCCTGGCCGAGGAGTTGTTCCACGCGGACAGCGAGGCGGTGCTGAAGCTGATGGCACTGTTGGATGGGGACGCGGGCGCGGAGGCCCGGTGGCAGCTCACCCTGCGGGGCATGGATCTGCTGCTGGAGGACCTGGGCCTGGATGCGCGCGCGAAGCTGACGGTGGCCGAGCGTTCCCGCGACTTCTTCGGGCGGGAGTTCCGCATGGACACGGCCTTCACGCACCAGCTCGGTGCCCGCTACCGGCAGGCCCGCGCCGCATTGGAGGCGGCCTGGGCGCCGGACGCGGAAAGAAGCCCGCTGCTCAGTGAGGGGCTCGCCGTGCTGCGCGAGCGCTCGGAGCGGCTTGTCCCCGTGCGGCGGCGCCTGGAGGTGGCCTCGCGCGAGGGCCGGCTCGGCGTGTCCCTGCCCACGGTTGCCGGCATCCACCTGCACATGCACGCCAACCGGATGCTGCGCTCCGCGGCGCGCGCGCAGGAGCTGGTGCTCTACGACTTCCTCGCCAGGACCTACCAATCCCAGCTCGCGCGCGCCCGCGCGCAGGAGCCACGCCCATGATGGCCCATTCCATCCGTCCCAATCAGGAGGCTCCCCGGTGGCGGCCGCTGCTCACTGGAACTCTGGCGGACCAGGCCGCGGAGACGGTGCGTGCCATCACCACCGAGCTGCACAAGCCCTTCACTCACAAGGGCATGCGCATCGCGGAGCGCTTGTCGAGTCAGGCGCTGCTGCACGGCTACCTGGCGCGCGTGTGGCCCGGAGGGGATGACCCGGAGCACGCGGCGCGCTTCCTGGACGGGGCGCTGGAGGAGGTGGGGCGCCAGTGGATGCGTCCGGCGCTGCACGGCGGCTTCGTCCAGGTGTCGTGGGTGATGCAGCACCTGGGCGCGCACCTTCTGCCGGATCAGCTGGGCGCGGAGGAGGATCCGCTGGAGGAAGTGGAAGCGGCGCTGGAGGACGCCCTGGGCGTCGAGCATTGGGTGCAGCACTACGATCTCATCGCCGGGCTGGTGGGGCTGGGCGTCTTCGCGCTGGAGCGGCTTCCGGGGGCCCGGGCGCGCCGGTGCCTGGAGCGCGTCGTCCACCACCTGCTGGCCGTGTCGGAGTTGGGGCCGCAGGGGCGGGCGTGGCGGACCCCTCCGGAGCTCATCCCCACGACCACCCGCAAGAAGCAGCAGGATGGCGGCTACAACCTGGGCGTGGCCCACGGCAACCCGGGCGTGGTGGGCCTGCTGGCGGCCGCGTGGGCGCACGGCGTCGACCGGGCGCGGGTGGGGCCCGCGCTGGAGGAGGCTGTGCGGTGGCTGCTCGCGCAGCGGCAGCCCTCGAGCTCGCTGTCCGCCTTCGCCTACTACGCGGACAACGAGGTGCGGCGCTCCCAGGTGTCGCGGGGGGCGTGGTGCTACGGGGATCCAGGTGTGGCCGCGACGCTGCTGATGGCCGCGCGCGCGGTGGGCAACGCGGAGTGGGAACGGGTGGCGGTGGAGACGGGCCTGCGCGCGGTGCGCCGGCCCGAGGAGACGCGCGAAGTGATGGACGGCGGGCTGTGCCACGGCGAGGCGGGGCTGGCGCACCTGTTCCACCGCATGTACCGGCTGACGGGGGAGGAGGCCTTCGGCCGCGAAGCGCGCGAGTGCTTCGCGCGGCTCGTGGCGCGGCGCGTGCCCGGCGAAGGCGTCGGTGGCTACGCGGCGTGGTTCCCTCGCGAAATCTACACGGACCGGGTGGAGGACAACGCCAGCTTCCTGACGGGCTCGGTGGGCATCGCGCTCGCGCTGCTGGCGGCCATCAGCGACGAGGAGCCGGCGTGGGATCGGATGCTGCTCGCGTCCTTCCGCACGCCGCTGGAGTCGCGACATGGCCGCTGAGGAAGGGAACACGCCCTTCAGGCGCGAGGCCCTGGAGCGCCATGCGCGCGGGCCCGCCGCGGAGCCGGTGCGGCTGGAGCACCCGAGCTGGGTGCGCTGGCTGCCGCTGCCGTTGGAGGTCGCGATCGCGCTCCTGGGCCTCTTCGCGACGCGCGTGCCGGTGGCCCGCGTGGTGAGCGTCCCAGGGGTGGTGGAGGTGGTGTCCCTGGGCTCGCCCACGGCTCCATCGCCCGGGAGCGACATGCGGACGCGGCTGTTCTTCACCGTGCCCGAACAGCACCAGGGCACGCTGCGTCCGGGGCTGCGAGTGCGCGCACGGACGGCGCAAGGCATGCGCGACTACGAGGTGGAGTGGGTGGATACGGGGACGCGAGTGCCAGAGGCGTTGAGCGGGAGGCTGGCGTCGGGCGTGCTCGTCCGTGCGCACGACGTTTCGTCGGCGGGCGGCGACGCGCCAGGCACCCCGAACACGGTCGAAGTGCAGGTGGGCACGGAGTCGCTGGCGGCCGCGCTGTGGGCGCAGGCTCGCGGCGGGCGGAGGTGAGGCATGGGCACGTGGCGTGAGCTGAAGCGGCGGTGGCGCCGGGTGCCGTTGCTCCAGCAGTTCACCGCGGCGGACTGCGGCCCCACGTGCCTGGCCATGGTGCTGGCGTACCACGGCGCCCCGGCGCGGCCGGCGGAGGTGCGCGAGGCGGTGGGGGCGGGGCGCGGAGGCGCGCACGCGCTGGCGCTGGTGGAGGCAGCGAAGCGCTTCGGCCTGGATGCGCGGGGCGTGAGCCTGGGCATGGACGAGGTTCCCGTGCTGGACCGCGGCTCCATCCTCCACTGGGAGTTCAACCACTACGTCGTCTTCGACGGGCTGTGGCGGGGTGGGGTGGACGTGGTGGATCCGGCCCTGGGACGGCGGCGGCTGTCCTGGGACGAGTTCCGCGACGCCTTCACCGGCGTGGCCCTGCTGTTCGAGCCCACGTCCGCGCTCCGGGGAGGCCACACGCGGCCGGCCCTGCTGCGCCGCCTGCCAGCCCTGCTGCGCGGGCACGCAGGCAACTGGACGCGCATCTTCGCGGTGTCGCTGGTGCTGCAGGTGCTGTCCCTGGTGCTGCCCTTCCTCATGGGCATGGGGGTGGACCGGGTGGTGCCACGGCAGGACACGAGCCTGCTGGCGGCGCTGGGAGTGGGCGTGGGGCTGGTGCTGGTGTGCCACGTCCTGGCCACGTCGCTGCGCTCGGCCCTGCTGGTGCGGCTGCGCGTGGAGCTGGACGTGGGCATGGCGGGCCAGCTGGTGCGGCACCTGCTGTCACTGCCGTATGCCTTCCTCCAGCAGCGCTCGTCGGGCGACCTGATGATGCGCATCAACAGCCTGGCCATCATCCGCGAGGCGTTGGGCGCGGCCACGCTGGCGGTGATGCTGGACGGGCTGCTCATCCTCTCCTCGGTGGGGATGCTGGCGGGCCTGAGCCGGCCGCTGCTCCTGGCGGTGGGGGCCGTGGCGGCGGCGCAGGTGCTGGTGCTGCTCTTGACGCGGCGGCGGCGCGAGGAGTTGCTGGCCAGCGAGATGCACGCGCAGGCGAAGTCCCAGGACTTCACGGTGGAGATGCTGTCCGGCCTGGAGGTCCTGAAGTCCTCCGGCGCGCAGGGACAGGCGGTGGGGCACTGGGAGGAGCTCTACACGCGGCAGCTCAATGCCTCCTCGCGCAAGCGCTACTACCAGGGCGTGGTGGAAGCGCTGGCGGCGGGACTCCAGGTGGGCGCGCCCTCGGTGTTGTTGGGCACGGGGCTGTGGCAGGTGCTGCGCGGCGAGCTGACGCTGGGGGCGATGCTGACGGCCCAGGCGTTGGCGCTGGGCGCGCTGGCCCCCCTGGCCTCCCTGGTCGCGGTGGGCGGGCAGGTGCAGCTCGCTAGCGGCTACCTGGAGCGCATCGACGACCTGCTGGAGACGGCCCCGGAGCAGGACGCACGAAAGGTGCGGCCCGCGCCGAAGCTGGCGGGTGGCATCACCGTGGAGGGCGTCCGTTTCCGCTACGGCGCGCTGGAGTCACCGTCCCTGCAGGACGTGTCGCTGAGGATTGCACCGGGGCAATGGGCGGCCATTGTCGGCCCCTCCGGCGGAGGCAAGTCCACGTTGGCGCGCGTGCTCCTGGGTTTATACCGGCCGGAGGCGGGGCGGGTGCTCTTCGACGGGATGGACCTGACGGAGCTGGAGAGCGACTCGGTGCGCCAGCAACTGGGCATCGTGGTGCAGGACACGCGGCTGTTCAACGCGTCGGTGCGCAGCAACATCGCCTTCGCGGATCCGTCCATCCCGCTGGCGGCCGTGGTGGACGCGGCGACGCGCGCGGGCATCCACGAGGACATCCTCGCGCTGCCGCTGGGCTACGACACGCCCCTGGGAGATCAGGGGGCCAGCTTGTCCGGAGGGCAGCGTCAGCGGTTGGCCCTGGCGCGCGCGCTGGTGCGTCGACCCTCGGTGCTGTTGTTGGACGAAGCGACGAGCGCGCTGGACGCCGTCACCGAGCGGCGCGTGCAGCAGGCGCTGCAATCCCTCTCATGCACCCGCGTCACCATCGCCCACCGGCTGAGCACCGTGGTGGGCGCGGACATCCTCTTCGTCATGGAGAAGGGCCGCATCGTGGAGCAGGGCACGCACGCGGAGTTGCTCGCTCGAGGCGGGGCCTACTCGCGGCTCGTGGCGGCCCAACTCGAGCTGCCCTCACGCTCCCGGGCCCGCGCGGGATAGCGGAGGATAGAAGCAACCTCCCCACGCGGGTCCCATGCAGGACTGACCTGGATGAGCCCCGATAGGACGACGGCAAACGAGGAGACGCGAAGTCCCGCTTTGTCATTGGCATGAAGCGCCTGGAGTCGTGGAACGACCTGATTGGTCAGGAACGGCTTCGACAGCCTGAAACTGAATGGGTTGTGGGGAGGGCAGGGCCGTGGCGCAGGGGGATTGGCGCCGTGGCGGGGTCACTCCCAACACCGTGCGCGCCCTCTATCCATGGACACTCCTCCATGCCAGAGTCCGCCAGTCTTATCGCAGGAGCACGCATATGTTCCGCCAACTTGGCACCACCTGCTTCCTTGCCGCCGCGCTCGCCACGAGCGCGTGCAAGTCGAAGACCCAGGACCCCGCGTCGGCTCCCACGCCGCCCGCGTCCCCTCCGGCGCAAGCAAGCCCCGCCACTGCTCCGCCTCCGGTCAGCGATGACACGCTTTCCTTTGCCCAGTCCGAGGGCGACACGTGCAAGTGGGTGCGTTTCGAAGGCCGGCGCAACACCCGCCGGACCCTCTTCACCTTCCCGGGGGGCTGTGATCTCGCACAGTTCTCCTGGAGCCTCGATGGCCGCAAGGGGACCGTCCTCCAGTCCTTCAAGGATCAGCGCGTCCCACGTGCCTGGCTGGTGGATCTCGTCGCCGGACAGGGCACTCCGCTGCCGCTGCCCGGCGTGGGGCGTACCGACGAACTCGGGTTCGACCCGGAGGGTCGGCCTGTCGCGCTCGTCGCTCACTATGACAGCCCTCCCATGAAGCCTCCCGAGCGCGCTGAAAAAGAGGGCCAGCGCGTCCTGGTTTTCGAAGGCGCGCAATACCCCGTCGACTCAGAGGGGGAGTCCGGTCTGGCACACGCCTATCGCCTCTCCGGGGACAAGTGGACGCGCGTGGAGACGCGGGTGGCGGAGTATGGCTCGGACCTCTCCGAGGGGACGCACGTGCTCGAGCTCGCCCGAAAGCTCGGCCCCAGCACGAAGCGCGCATCGAATGATGACCTGCGTCCGGAAGCCGTCTCCGACGAGGAGCAAACGGCCCTGGATGCCTCCGCGGAAATGGACCTCATCGGGCCCCGTGGCGAGGACCTCCTGGGGGAGAGCAACTGGGTTCGTAGCAACCTCTCGGGAGGGGCCATCTACTACCGGGCGGAGCCGGTCGAAGTCGCGAATGCGTCCTCGCCGCTGCGCTGGAATGCAGGCGGCAAGTTCGTTGAACCCGAGAAGCTCACGCTGCCCGGCGGCACCGACCTCTCGCTGATGTCCCGCGGTGGCGTGCTGCTGGTCACTGCCGGCAAGACCGTGCGTCTCTATGACGTGAATCAGAGAAAACTCCTCGGCTCACTAGATGGAGTGTCCCTGACATCCTTCTGGCCCCGCGCGGAGAAGCCCGGCACGCAACGCCTGAAGCTTGATGACTCGCGGGTGGCTCTCGACTTCATTGAGAAGTCTGGCATGGCGCTGGCGGCAACCGGTGAGTCCTGTTCCCAGTTGAAGGAGGCCGGGACGCTCGGTGCGCTCGTGAAGAAGGCTCGCGTTGACTACAGGGAATGGTTCGTCCAGTGCGACACGCACGACGGGCCCCAGACCTGGTCCTGTCAGGCGCGATTCATGACGCCAGGGGATGAAGAGAATCCGGATGGGCCGGCCATGCGGCTGGAGTACCGGGTCCAGGATGCCACGCAATCCATCCTGCCTGAATCACTCGTCTGCCAATTGGCGGGTTGAGCAGGACTTCAGGAGTTTATTTGCCTGTGTGTGTTTGATATTCACAGGGCGTGAGTTCAGAATAGGCTTGTCCAGACGTGCCGTGACACTCCTTTCCCAGAGGGACTCATGCCACAGAAGCAAGCCTTGAATTCGCCCTTCGCGCCGTTCGTGCCAGCCGAGGAGGACCCTCGGGATTTCCTCCGATTGGGTAGTCAGGGCTTGCAGGTGAGTGCCCTGCAATCGCGGCTGAAGACGCTTCACCCAGAGGTTGGCGAGGTGGACGGTCACTTCGGACCGAAGACCTTCGCGGCGGTGACAGCGTTTCAACGGAGCAGGGGACTGGTTCCCGATGGGGTGGTGGGGCCCAAGACGGCGGGAGCGCTCGGGCTCCACCTCTCTTCTCCCCGCACCCCATCGGCGCCGGTGGCCAACAAGGCCTCCGCGAACGACGCGGAGGCGTTGGTCGAGAAGTTCTCATCGAGGTGGTCCACGGACGAGAAGGGGCTCGCCCAGGCGCTTTACAACCGGGGGGCTGACGCGCACTTCGTCATCGCCGCGTTCCGGCTGCTCGACGCGGAATACACCTCGGACTCCGACGACGTGGCGTTGCAGTACGTCGCGCTTGTCAGGTCCCGCCAGGGCCCGGCCCTCGAGATGCTGAAGAAGGAGCGCGCGCTCCGGAACCTGCTGATCGACTGTCTCGCAGCCGGTGTCGTCTTCCCGGACGAGGACGCGCAAATCCAATTTCTGCGAGGGCTCGCCGGGCCCACCCCTGTCCCATCGGGGGGATCCCAACCCCACCCAGGCATCGAAATCATGGTGCAGGCCGCGCTGGCGCAGAAGGGGAAGAAGTACGTGTATGGCGCGGAGGTGGCGGCCACGAACCGCGATGCCAAGGCCTTTGACTGCTCCGAGCTCGTGGAGTGGGCCGCGGCGCAGGCGGGCGCCAAAATGCCAGACGGTTCGCAGAACCAGCGGGCACACTGCCGCGAGAAGAAAACCATCATCCCCGTGGAGGAGGCCATCCGGACACGTGGAGCGTTGCTCTTCACGAAAGGACATGTGGCCATCAGCCTCGGGAACGGGATGACGATCGAGGCCGCCAACAAGGAGAAAGGTGTCTGCAGCCAGAAGGCCACGGACCGAGGTTGGGTGGAGGCGGGGCTCGTCCCCGATTTCTACAAGGGAGGCGTGTCGAGCAGGACGCCCCAGCGGGTCTCCTCGGCGCAAGCCGTCTCCACGCCAAAGACGGCGCCGGCATCCAACAAGGTGGCATCCGCCGCGACAGGTGACGGAACCTCGGGCAACGTCATCAACGGCTACGTCCTCTACCCGAACGAAGTGCGCGGCGAAGGCACCATCGCCTGGCGCAACAACAATCCGGGAAACATCCGCAATGGCTCCTTCGCGAATGCGCATGGTGCATTCAAGGGAAAGCACAACCGCCATTTCGCCATCTTTCCGAACCACGCCACGGGCTTCGCCGCGCTCATCGAGCTGCTCAAGACCCAGCAATATCAGACGCTCTCCGTGACGGCGGCGATGAAGCGCTACGCGCCCGCCTCCGATGACAACGATCCGGTGGCCTACGCCCGCACGTTGTCGAAGAAGACCGGAGTCGATGTGAACAGGCTCCTCTCGAGCCTGAGCAGCGCGGAGTTACAGAAGTTCGCGGCGGCCATCCAGCAGGTGGAGGGTTGGAAGGCCGGGGTTGTCTACTCCCGGAGGGATCCGAGACTCGCCGGGCTGGGGATCCAGTCCGCGGACGTCAGCGCGCCGTCCGTCGCGGCGACCACGCCCGCATCCCAGGGAACGAAGCAGACCTCCTCCATCCAGGCCGCCGTCAGGGGCTCATCTTCTCCCGCGTTGAAGCTCCCCGCGACGGCCCATCAGGAAACGCTCCGGAAGCTGGGACAGCAGGCCCGGGAGCGGATGAACAAGAAGAACCTGGGGCTCTGTGCCAAGGGCGTCTGCGAGATGCTGAGTGCGGTGGGTTATAGCTACGGTTTGGACCGCCCCTATGTCTCGAGTGGCATCGTCGGCAAGGTCTATGATTACGGCACCGGCCAGTGGATCGCCGCCTCGACCAAAGGCTATTACGTGTCGAAGCACAGTCACCTGGACAAGAAGACGGAGTTGGTCACGGACGACTCCCATGTGAAGTGTGCGGCTGCCTCGGACAGCGCCAAGTTCATGAAGCACACCTTGGAGTTGCTGAAGTTCATTGAGTGCACGGCGCTCCTCCGGGGCCACGGCAGTCTGGGGGCACCTCCCCAGCAGAGCGTCGAGACGCTCCGCTCACTCCCCGAAGGAGCCATCGTCGTCTTCGGTCCAGCGCTGTCTCGCAGCGTGTTGAAGCAAGCAGACAAGTCGTACAAGCAGGGAGGCACCGGACACGCGGGGCATGTCGGGGTGTTGCTGCGCGAGGGTAACGAGGTGCTGGTGGTGGCGGATGGGCTGTTGACCAGCAATGGAAGCAAGTACACGGTCGAGATGTGCCTTTCCAGCTATGCCTGGGCTGTTGGCTTTGTTCCGACAACGGCACCGTTCAAGGCATCCTCGAAGGACCGTGTGCAACCCGTCGTCTGAGCGCGCGGTGTGGGAATGGCCCGGCTCGGGGTAGCACGCGAGCGGGCCGTCCTGGGACACACCTCAGTTGGAGCGCAAGCTTAGGGGGCTGTTGGGCGCCAGCGCGACACCGGCGAAAAGGCCGCTTGACAGCATCACTTTCACGCGGGGAGGGTGCGTGCCCGGCGCCCCCTCCCGTCCCTGGCGCCCCTCGCCTGAAAGGTCCCGCGTGTCCGCCTTCTCCGCCGCCCACCTCGCCACCCTGGGGTTGCTGTTGCTCGCCGCGCCCCCGGCCCGCGCCCAGGCGACCGAGCCCGAAAAGGCCCCGGAGCCCCCCATCGTCCAGCTCTCCGAGGAGGGCTACACCTTCTCCACCGCCGACAAGGCCTTCGTGCTGAAGATCCGCGGACAGGTCCAGGGGGACGGCCGCTTCTACGTGGCGGACTCGGACCGGAGCGGCACCAATACGTTCCTCATCCGGCGCCTGCGTCCCTTCCTGGACGGGACGCTGTTCGGCTTCGTGGACTTCCGGCTCATGCCGGACTTCGGCGTCAATCAGCCACTCATCCAGGATGCGTATATCGACCTGCGCCCCGTCGAGTGGCTCCGCCTGCGCGCCGGCCGCTTCAAGACGCCCTTCGGGCTGGAGTTGCTCCAGGCCAACACGGACGTCCCCTTCATCGAACGCTCGCTCACCTTCGACCTGGTCCCCATCCGCGACGCGGGCCTGCAGCTGCACGGCGACATCGCCGGAGGGCGCCTCGCGTATGCGTTCGCGGTGGTCAACGGCGATCCCGACGGTGCCAGCATCGACGTCAACACCGACGACAGCTTCGACATGGTGGCCCGCGTCTTCGCCCAGCCCTTCAAGGGCGATACGGACTCCGCGCTCCAGGGCCTGGGCCTGGGCGTCGCCGTCTCCCGGGGCCTCCAGTTCGGCACGCCCTCCACCAACACCTCCACGACCGCCCTGGTGCCGCAGCGCAGCACCGGCCAGGAGATCATCTTCAGCTTCCTGAACAACGGGACCACCGGACCGACCGTCGTCGCGGACGGAGAGCACGTGCGTCTGTCGCCCCAGGGCTACTTCTACTGGGGCCCGGTGGGGCTCCTGGCGGAGTACGTCCTGTCGTCACAAGAGGTGAGCATCGGTGACCAGCGCGCGCGCCTGCGCCACCACGCGTGGCAGGCGTATGCGTCGTATGTGCTGGGCGGGGACGCGTCCTTCACGGGCCCCAAGCCCCACCAGCCCTTCAACCCCAAGACAGGCAAGGGCGGCGCGCTGGAGATCTCCGCGCGCTATCAGGGCCTGGACATGGACGACGAAGCGTTCCCCATCTTCGCGGACCCCACGCGCTCCGTGAGCCAGGCCCGGGGCTTCGGCGTCGCCACCCTCTTCGCCTTCAACCGGCGCGTGCGCGTCGCGTTGAACTATCACCACACGACCTACGTGGGCGGGGCGGTGGAAGGCGACCGGGAAGCCGAGAACGTCGTGATGTCCCGGTTCCAGGTCGCGTTCTGAACTCAGGGTTCGCTCTGAGGCTGCAGCGTCCAGGTGAAGACGGCGTCCGCGTAGGGGAACGTCCCGGACAGCTCGCCATTGGGCTTCGCGAGCGGCGGTGAACCCGTGTCCGTCAAGAGGATGTTCCCGGGGGCATCCTTCTCCGGACCCCGGCAGTCCGGGCCGCCGCCGACGGCGATATCCACGATGCGTCCATCACCAATCGCTGACGTGTACGAGCGCGACGCATGCGACAGCCAGTCCTGGGTGTCGGGATCCGGCGACTTCAACTCGTTGAAGGGGTTCATCAACATCACCCCTCCATTCGCGACCAGCGCGTACTTCGTGGGCCCGTGCGTGTACCGGCAGCCTCCGAAGTTGTAGTCGACGTCGAGCGTGAAATCGCCGCTGACCGGCATGATCATGAAGGCTCCCAGCCGCTTCGTGTGCGGGAGGTTCAGATGTTCGTAGTCCGCGGTCGCGAAGGCTCCCAGCACCTGGTACTCCAGGTTCGAGTCGAGGATTTTTCCCCGGCCGGACCAGCCCGCCCCCGTCAGGACCGCCTTCGAGGTGCCCTTGTACTTCCAGCAGCCCAGGTTGCTGCGCTTGAGGTAGGGCGTCTTCGCTGCCTTCAGGCTCCCGCCGCCATTGGGTGCGAACTTCGCGTTGCTGGTGATGATGATCAGGTCCTGGGCCCGCTGCGACTTCATGTCACGGCAGAGGCCCACGTACTCGTAATCGCTCCAGTCCTCCTCGTGCCACGTCCCGCTCGCGTCGTTCCAGAGCGCGAGCACCTTCACCGGATCCTTCGAGTCGGTGATGTTCTTGAACCACCCGTTGTGGAAGATCAGGGAGCGCGTGTTCGGGTCACTGAACGTGAAGTGCTCGTAGTGGTTGGACAGGTTCTTCAGCTCGTCGTGGAGCTCTTCCTTGTGCTCGGGCGCGCCGGCCAGGTCGCCCTTGATCGCGTGGGGCTTCACCTTCTCCGTGAGCTGGTCCCACTTCGCGAAGGACTCCGCCTTGGCGTCGATGGGCGCCTGGTTCCAGAGCACCTTCGCGAAATCCGGCCAGGTCTTCTCCAGCTTGCCAGGGACGGAGGAGTCCACCGCGGTGAGGCTGGAGGTCTCCGTGGTCAGCTTCTCCAGCGCCGCCACCACGACGTTCGGGCCGTGCTTCTTCGCCAGGAATTGGAAGAACAGGTAGGCGCCGTAGTCCCGTGCCGCCAGCGGGCCCGCCGCCGGCGACTTGCAGTGGCCCGGGGAGCGGTCCTCCAGGGACAGGTCCGGGGAGCTCATGAAGCAGTCGGCGTAGTCGTGCTCGAGCTGTGGCTGCTGTTGGCCATACACCTGGTCGATGGCCCAGTTCGCGGTCGCATCGCGGATCCACCCGTAGCTGCCCTGCGGGCCCTTCGTCTTGTAGGACCACTGGATGGCGTGCATCAGCTCGTGGGTCGCCGCACCCTTGAGCTCGTCATCGCCAAGCCCATCCCACAGCAGGATGTAGGTGGCGGCCTGCGTGTTGTCCAAGCCTTCCGGGAGGGTCAATCCCCGGCCGTTCATGTTGCGGGACAAGTAGAGGTCGAGCTGGGGGCTTCCTCCGTTGCAGACAGCGATGGACCCGTCGGTGAGTGGCTCCTTGAGCCCCAGCGCCATCAGCTTCGGCCAGATCTCATTCTCTATCGCCTTGTCGAGGAGGTCGGCCTGCTCGCGTTGACCCGCGATGGCGAACTCGAACCAGACCTTCACCTTCGCGTGGGACTTCGAAAGGGAGTACCAGCCGTCGGAGTGGGGCTTGCAGGAGGGTCGCTTCATGCTGCTCAGCCGGGCGTCGGGCAGGGGCGTGTTGAGCCAGCTCCCCGGGTCAGCCGGGCGCAGCAGGTACATCCCGAGCGCGTCTTGCATCGGCGCGGAGAGGTCGTCGAAGCGCGCGTGAAGCTCCTCGAGCGGGGTGACGTCGAAGGCCGGCTCGACGCGGGCCTTGTACTGGAGGGGCAGCCGGGGATCGCTGAACGCGGCGTACACCCGGTAGGCCAGCAGCTCTTCGTCGTTGATGAGGCCTGCCTCATGCGCGGACGCCAGGACCTCGTCGCTGGACGGACGGGACGCGTCGTCCGGCATCACGATCACCGTCAGGGTCGTGCTCACCGAGCCCACCTTGGCCGTGATGACCGTGCCGCCCGGCGCCACGCCTGTCACCCGGCCGCCGGCCACCGTGGCGTACGCGGGCAGCTGGGAGGACCAGGTCACCTGGAAGTTCTGGAGCGCGTGGCCGCTGTCGTCGAGCGCCTGGGCGGCCAGGGTCAGCGATTCGCCCACCAGGAGCGTCGCCCCGTTCGGCGAGAGGGTGAGCGCCGCGACCTTGTCGCTGTCGTCGTCCTCCCCAGGCTTCGGATCGGGTTCGGTGGAACCGCAGGCGAGGACGAACGTGAGCAGGCACAACGCGAGCCGGCGGGCTCCATGAAACACAGGCATTTCCAGGCCTCGAAGTGTCGAGCCGCGGGGTGCGGACTACAACAAGTCTTTATCGCCATGGATCCAGGCGAAGTTTCTTCAGGGCATGGATTGACGTCTGTTGTTGCCTGGGAGGCCACAGTTGCCTGTCAGGCAACAACGGGCGTTGCGGGGTTGGCGGTTGCGGCACGCTCGTCGTCCACATCCGCAGCGGCTCCGCGGAGGGCCTAACAGGAGGTGCGGATGTCGTAGATGCTCGAAATCTGCCCCCAGTGGATCCAGTCCCCGCAGTCGCACCCGCGCTCGCCAATGACCCAGTTGTTGGCGTCGTAGTAGGTCCTGACGCTGGTCGGGCTGGTGGCGCAGTCCGGGAGCGGCGCCTCCTGCGAGGTCAGGTTCGGCTCCTCCTCCCGCTCCATGGGACCGCCACAGCCCACAGCCATCGCCAGCAGACCGCCAATCAGGAACGTGCGCATGCGTCCTCCGTGAGGGTTGCCGCGCAATCATACTCAGATGCGTCTGTCTTTGGAATGCTCGGCGTCTGATTCTGGTGTCGCTGTCGAGGAGTGTGTCTGGTTGTAAAAAATTGCAGGGGGCGTGGACAGTTCCTCGGCGAGCGCCGCCAGCACGCGGGCGCCGGTCCGGTCCGTGAAGCGCTCCCGGGCAAAGCGCAGGGCCTCGGTGGCCAGCCGTTGTCGCTCCTCGGGGTCGTCCAGGATGGAGCGCAGGGTGCGCCGCCACTCCTCCACGTCCCCCATCTCGACGAACCAGCCATTCGCTCCGTGGCGGATGTAGTCCTCGGTCCCGATGCACCGCGTGGCCACCACGGGAACGCCCAGCGCCATGGCCTGGATCAAGGTCATCTGTCCGCTCGCCGTCTCCCGGTTGTTGACGGGGATGGCCACCAGCTCCGCCTCCGCGATGATCCGCAGATAGTCCTGCTGGGGGATGCTGGTGAGGACCTTGACGTTCGGAGGCACGGGCCCGGGCGGGAGCGCATGGGGGTGCGCGACGATGACGAGCTGCAGGGACAGGCCTTCGACGGCCCGCAGGAGGGTGCCGTAGTCGCGGCCCGACGAGCCCAGCGCGGCGATGTAGCGCGGCGCCAGCGCGAAGTCCTCACGCGCTCCGCGGAAGTCCTCCGCCTTCAGCTCCGCGCCGGTCAGGTGCGTGAACTGGAAGCGGGACTTCGGCAGGGCGAAGACGCGCGCATAGACCGAGCGCTCGTGCCGCGTGTAGACGAGGCATCGGTCCACGCCCCGGTACGCGAGCCGCGACAGCCACTTGCGGAGCCCCCGGTACTCATGGCCGCAGTTGAAGTACCAGATGACGTGCGGGGTGCGCACGAAGGTCAGCAGGTTCACGAGCCCCACGGTGAAACCCACCTGTGGGAAGGCCGTGACGATGAGATCCTGGGGATGCCGGGCCAGCTCCCGCCGGGCCTTCAGCGCCAGGCGGAAGAACTGCCACCACTTCTTCCAGGGCGTGCGCTTCCGGGTCGAGTCGACAGCCTCCTCCAGGCCCACGTAGGAGCACTCGAAGCGCTCTGGCGGGAGGAACGCGCCCAGCCACCGCCGGTCCTCGCGGAGAAACCAGGCAACGAAGAGGACCCGCACCTTCGTCGGGTCCTTCGTGCCGTCCTGGAAGTGATTCATTCGGTACGCCCCGGGCTGGATTTCACCGGAGGCGAGAGCACGAACCGCGCCGCCGCCACGAGCACGAAGCCGGGGCGCGAGCGTGTCTCGGCTGTCTCAAGTTGAGATGAAAAGCGTCTCGAAAACGGAAGCGCGGACGTCAGGTCCCCTTGTGCTGCCACCCCTTGAGCTTCGCGTAGAGCGAGCTGCGGGAGATGCCCAGCTTCGTCGCCGCGCGCTCCACGTGGCCGCCCTCGCGCGCCAGCACGCGCTCGATGTGGCGGTGCTCCAGCTCCTCCAGCGTGAGGTCCTCGCCCAGCGGCTCCTCCGTAGGGAGCAGGGACTCGAAGCGCAGGGCGCTGCGCGACAGTCGCGACGTGCCGGACAGGAGCACCGCGCGCTCCAGCACGTTGCGCAGCTCGCGGATGTTGCCCGGCCAGCTGTAGGCCATGAGGGCTCGCTCCGCGTCGGGCTCCAGCTCCACCTGGCCGCGGCCGCGGTGCGCGCCCATCTCCGCCAGGAAGTGGCTCGCGAGCACCGGCACGTCCTCCGCGCGCTCACGCAGTGGCGGCACGTGGAGGATGAGCGTGCTGATGCGGAAGTACAGGTCGCTTCGGAAGCGCTTCTCACGCGCGGCCAGCTGAAGGTCCTGGTGCGTGGCGGCCACGAGCCTCACGTCCACGCGCCGGTCCTTCACTTCGCCCAGGCGCCGGAAGCGCTTCTCCTCCAGCACCTTGAGCAGCTTGGGCTGGACGGCCACGTCCATGTCGCCCACTTCATCCAGGAACAGCGTGCCCCGGTCCGCCACCTCCAGCAGGCCCGGCTTCGCGGCCACCGCGCTGGTGAAGGCGCCCTTTTCGTGGCCGAACAACTCCGAGTCCAGCAGGTCCTTGGACAGCGCCGCGCAGTTCAGGTCCACGAAGGGGGACTCCTGGCGCGGCCCGCCTTCATGCAGCCAGCGCGCGAGCACGCTCTTGCCGCTGCCCGTCTCGCCCGTGACGAGCACCGGGCTGTCGCTCTCGCGCACGCGCTCCGCCTGGTCGCGCAGCGCGCGGATGGCGAGGCTGTTGCCCAGGAAGGGGTCCACCTGCGTGCGCACCGCGCGCGAGCGGTCCGCCAGGAGCCGCTGCCGCTCGCGGCGCTGGGCCACGAGCCGCTCCAGCACCACCTTGAGCACCGCCAGCTCCAGCGGCTTGGTGAGGAATTGTTCGGCGCCTTCCTTCACGGCCTGCACCGCCAATTCAATGGAGCCGTGCCCGGTCAGCACCACCAGGGGCACCGCCGCGTCCATCTCCTTGAGCCGGGGCAACAACTCCAGTGCCGTGCCGTCCGGCAGGCGGTAATCGATGACGGCCACGTCGGGCCGGTGTGAGCGGAAGCCCTCCTGGGCCTCGGCGACGCTGGTGGCTTCATCCACGTCGAAGCCATGCTGGGTGAGGTATCCCTTCATACCCAGACGGACGCCGGGCTCGTCGTCCACGAGCAGGATGCGGGTGCGGGTCATGACACCTGTGACTGCGGAGTTGGGCCGGTGTGAACGGCGGGGAAAAGGGCGGGCAGCAGGATGGTCACCTCCGCGCCTCCCTGGGGGTGATTGGACAGGCGAATGCGCCCCTGGTGCTCCTCCAGGATGCGCTGGACGATGGACAGACCCAACCCGGTCCCTCCTCGACGCTTGCTGAAGAAGGGCTCGAAGACGTGGGGCAGGTCCTCGCTCTTGAAGCCGGGCCCGAGCATCGTGCCCAGCTCCGGCAGCACCTCCGAGACATGGCGGCCCAGGTGCGCCTCCACCAGCAGGCCGTTCATCGCGGCGAGCGCGGCGTTGACGTGCACGTAGCGCAGGTCGCGGTCGTAGAACGCGAAGCCCACCGGTGTGATGTCCATCACCGCGTCGCGCAGCGCCCGCGCGTCATCCGCCTTGTCGAGCAGCCGGGCGCAGTCACGCTCACTCCGGGCCACCGCGCGAAGAGCGGCCACCGCGCCCGCCACCGCCAGTCCGAAGGCGCTCGCCACCAGCAGGGCGATGCGGACACCCGCTGACTGGCTTTCGCTCCAGGCCGCGACCAGGCCCATGAGCGCCGCACAGGCGGTGGCGATGGCGGCGATCCGGAGCGGTGTGGACGTCGAAGGGAGCGTGGACATGGCGTACGGCGAACGCGCATCAGTCTACGATTTCCTGCATCCTGAATACATTGTTTGCGTTGCTTCCTGGAACCGTCCAACGCAGACGTTGGACGAAGGTCCAGGACGGGGTGCAAGCCATTCTCTTCAAGTGAACAGGAATGGACTGCCGGTATGTCAGTGTTGTGGAGGGCCACGAGGCGGGCGGGCGCTCTCCCGCCGTGCCGTACGGGCCCTGAAGCATCCCCTCATCTGAATCAGATAAGTCCGAAGGCCTCTCGGAAGACAGCGTGCTCGCGGACGAGTTGCCCG
>NZ_JAAAPK010000018.1 GCF_009909105.1 Corallococcus exiguus | reverse complement strand
CTTGCCGTGGTCCACGTGCCCAATCGTTCCGATGTTCACGTGGGGCAGGCTGCGATCGAACTTTTCCTTGGACATGAACCGCTCCTCACGACGCCGCCGGTGCGACCCCGGCGGTATAGGACTTCGGGAGAACTTCCGAGGGGTGCTGCGTGTGCTTCAAAGCTGCTGGAACGTCAACAGAATTCGCCCGGCGGCTCCCCTGACGGGCGGGAGGTCAGTAGCTCGGGTTGAGCGCTGACTTCGGCGCCGGTGCGTAGTGCTTGAACTGCATGGTGTAGGTCGCCCTTCCCTGGCTCTTGCTGCGCAGGTCGGTCGAGTACCCGAACATGGCGGCCAGGGGCACCTCCGCCTGGATGGCCTGCACGCCGCCAGGCCGGGGCGTCATGCCCAGGATCTTCCCGCGCCGGCCGTTCAGGTCGCCGATGACGTCGCCCATGGCGGCCTCCGGGGTGACGACCTCCGTGGCCATGATGGGCTCCAGCAGGACGGGGTTCGCCGCGCGGACCGCGTCCTTGAAGGCCATGGAGCCGGCGATCTTGAAGGCCATCTCCGACGAGTCCACGTCGTGCATGGAGCCGTCGTAGGCCTCCACCTTCACGTCCACCATGGGGTAGCCGGCGACGGGGCCGTTCTGCATGGCCTCCTTCGCGCCGTCGCGCGCGGCGTCCACGAACTCCTTGGACACGGCGCCACCGGTGATGGTGCTGACGAACTCGAAGCCCTTGCCGGGCTCGTTCGGGGACACGCGCAGGTTGATGTGGCCGTACTGCCCCTTGCCACCCGCCTGGCGGATGTACTTGCCCTCCGCGACCTTCGTCGCCGTCACCGTCTCGCGGTAGGCCACCTGCGGCTTGCCGATGTTCGCGTCCACCTTGAACTCGCGCAGGAGCCGGTCGACGATGATTTCGAGGTGCAGCTCGCCCATGCCGGCGATGAGCGTCTGGCCCGTCTCCTCATTGGAGCGCACGCGGAAGGACGGGTCCTCCATGGCCAGCCGCTGCAGGGCCTGGATGATCTTGTCCTGGTCCGCGGTGGACTTCGGCTCGATGGCGATGTCGATGACGGGCTCCGGGAACTCCATCCGCTCCAGGATGACGGGCTGCTTGTCGTCACAGAGCGTGTCGCCCGTGCTCGCCAGCTTCAGGCCCACCACCGCGCAGATGTCGCCGGCGTAGCACTCCGTCAGTTCGTCCTTCTTGTCCGCGCGCATCTGCACGAGCCGGCTGACGCGCTCGCGCTTGCCCTTCACGGAGTTCCACACCGCAGTGCCCGCCTCCAGCTTCCCCGAGTAGACGCGCAGGAACGTCAGCGTCTGCGAGGAGAAGGACGGGTCGTTCATGATCTTGAACGCCAGCGCGCTGAAGGGCGCGTCGTCGCGCGTCTCGCGGATGACGTCCTCGCCCTTGGGCGTCTTGGCCTGCACCGGCGGGATGTCCAGCGGGCTGGGCAGGTAGTCCACCACCGCGTCCAACAGAGGCTGCACGCCCTTGTGGCGGAACGCCGAGCCGCAGAACACCGGGAACAGCCTCAGCCCCACACATCCCTTGCGGATGGCGCCGCGCACCTCGTCCTCGGTGAGCTCATCGCCGTTGAGGAACTTCTCCGTGAGCGCGTCGTCCTGCTCGGCGGCGGCCTCCAGCAGCTCTCCGCGCGCGGCGGCGGCGGCCTCCTGGTACTCCGCGGGGATGTCCTGGAGCTCGAAGCGACTGCCCTGCTCCGCGTCCTGGAACACGAGCGCCTTCATTCGCACCAGGTCGATGACGCCCTTGAGCTTGTCCTCGCTGCCCAGGGGCAGCTGCATGCGCACGGGGCGCGCGCCCAGCTTCTCCTTGATGGTGCCGACGGACATCTCGAAGTCCGCGCCCACGCGGTCCATCTTGTTGATGAAGCAGATGCGCGGGACCTTGTAGCGGTCCGCCTGGCGCCACACCGTCTCCGACTGCGGCTCGACACCGTTGACCGCGTCGAACACCGCGATGGCGCCGTCGAGCACGCGCAGCGAGCGCTCCACCTCGATGGTGAAGTCCACGTGGCCCGGCGTGTCGATGATGTTCACGCGGTAGCGCTGGCCCGTCCGCTCCCAGAAGGCGCTGATGGCCGCGGAGGTGATGGTGATGCCGCGTTCGCGCTCCTGGACCATCCAGTCCGTGGTGGTGGTGCCTTCGTGCACCTCGCCCATCTTGTGGATGGCGCCTGTGTAGAACAGGATCCGCTCGGTGGTGGTCGTCTTGCCGGCATCGATGTGCGCCATGATGCCGATGTTGCGGTAGCGCTCGAGGGGGAACTCACGGGCCATGACTCGGTTCCTTCCGGACTTCTCTTGGGCTTCTGCCAGGGCAGATAAACGAAACCGCCCGGACGCTGGCAGCGCATCCGGGCGGCAACCGCGAAGCCCCTTTCGGGACCTACCAGCGGTAGTGAGCGAAGGCCTTGTTGGCTTCCGCCATCTTGTGCGTGTCTTCACGCTTCTTCACCGCGTTACCGCGGTTGTTGGCGGCGTCCATGATCTCGCCGGCCAGCTTCTCCTGCATGGTCTTCTCACCACGCGCCTTGGCGTAGGAGATGATCCAGCGCATGCCCAGCGCGACGCGGCGGTCCTGACGGACCTCCACGGGGACCTGGTAGGTGGCGCCACCGACGCGGCGGCTCTTCACCTCGAGGACGGGCTTGACGTTGTCCAGGGCCTTCTTGAACGTCTTGAGGGGGTCTTCCTTCGCGCGCTCCTCCATGAGGGCGAAGGCGCCGTAGCACACGCCCTCCGCGATGGACTTCTTCCCCTTGCGCATCAGGTCGTTGACGAACTTGGTGACGAGCCGGTCCTGGAACTTCGGATCCGGGAGAATCTTCCGCTTGGCGACTACGCGACGACGAGGCATCTCTTCCCTTACGCCCCACTCTCCTCACTCGGAGGAAAGCCTTGTTCAGGGGCTTCAAGAACACTGCTTGGAACTTCCAGGGACACTCCCCAGGGTGTGGGGCCAGCGTCCAACACTGCTTCAGATACCGCGAAGGTGTTCCGCGCCAACGACGCGCGGGAGAACCGGACTAGCTCGGGCGCTTGGCGCCGTACTTGGAGCGGCTCTGCTTGCGACCGGCAACGCCCACGGAGTCCAGCGTGCCGCGGATGATGTGGTAGCGAACGCCCGGGAGGTCCTTCACACGGCCACCGCGGATCATGACCACCGAGTGCTCCTGGAGGTTGTGACCCACGCCGGGGATGTAGGAAGTCACCTCGATGCCGTTGGTGAGACGCACGCGGGCCACCTTGCGGAGGGCCGAGTTCGGCTTCTTCGGGGTCGTGGTGTAGACGCGCGTGCAAACACCGCGCTTCTGGGGGCACTCCTTCAGGGCAGGGCTCTTGCCCTTGATGTTGAGCTTCTCGCGGCCCTTGCGGACGAGCTGGCTGATGGTCGGCACTGAAACCTCTTCTTCGTGGGAACCCCGCGTCCGGCTACACGAAAGCGGAGCATATCTACCTACAGGCTACACAAAAGGCCCGCGAGTATAGGGAGGGCCCCCGGGGTGTCAAGCATGGCCTGCCCCTGGGCCAGAACCGGCCAGAGGACCCGGGTGCATTCCCTCACACCCGAAAAACCTGGGACTGCGACGACGGCCGGACGCTCTACTCCCTTACGCCCCTAGAAGTCGAGGACCATCACGATCGCGTCCTCGCCCTCGTCCGCGTAGTAGTTCGGGCGGATGCCGACCGGCCGGAAGCCCAGCGAGCGGTAGAGGTTGAGGGCGGACTCGTTGCCCCGACGCACCTCCAGGGTGGCCAGCGAGCAGCGCCGCGCCACGCCCCGGCGAAGCACCTCCTCCATCACGACGCGCGCGACGCCCCGGCGGCGGTGAACGGGAGCGGTGGCGACGTTGAGGACATGGACCTCGTCGTGGACGATCCAGAAGATGGCCAGGCCCAGCAGGACGACTCCGCCTTCGGGCACCGGCTCCTCCACGAGGAGGATGGTGGACCAGTCGTGCTGGAGCTCGCGCCCGAGCAGCTCCGTGGACCAGGGGTTCTTGAAGGACGCCTTCTCCAGCGCCATCACCGCCGGCATGTCATCCACGGTCATCTGCCGGATCAGGAAGCCCTTTCCCTTGTCGGGCGTCCCGTCGTCCCGCAGCCGTCTCATCGCCGTGCCTCCCGCGCGAAGGGCGCCACCCGCCGTACCTGCGCTGACTTGCGTACTTCAGCCAGGGCCTGGGCCGCCAGCTCTCCGTAGCGCGCCCGCACCAACTCCTCGCGGATGGCCGTGCGCGCCGCCTGGTCGAACTCACCGGGGTACAGGTCCCGGTGGGCATCATAGTGGTGACGGACCTCCGCCTCGCTCACCTGTGCCTTCAACCGGACACGGCTGTCGAGGATTCGTTCCGCCCGCAGGCCCCGCGCCAGCACGGCCACCAGGGCGTCTCGGTTTACGCCATGCCGGTCCAGGAAGCGCTGGAGCGCCGCCTCGCCTCCCAGCCGCGCCCGGACGGCCTCCAGCCGGGCCTCCACCTCCGCCGGCTCGGCCGGGAAGGCCTGCAGGCGATCCGCGCTCAGGACCTGGAGGCGCTGGTTGATGGAGAGCTCCAGGGCTCCCCGGAGCGTCTGCTCATCCAGAGGCAGGGCGGCGGCCTGCACGGCCCCTCGCTGGATCAGCGCCACCCGGGCCTCCATCTCCAGCTCGCTTTGGGTGAGGACCTGGCCCTCGATGACCGCCACGACGCGGTCCACCACCCTGCCCTCCTCCACGGCGGGAGCGGGCGGCGGGGGGGCGGCGTGGGCGGTCCCCCCGGACCCCGGGGCGGTACCCAGAGCCGCCGGGAGCAGCCCGCATGCCAGCCACAGGGGGGCCTTCCGGCGGGCGCGCGGTGCTGGCATGGCCTTCCTCATCTTGCGGCGACTGTAACCATCGCGGTGCTGTCCGGACATCCCGTGCTGGCGCTCACCGCACCGCTGGTTACGTTCTCCTTTGTCGGGTACTGCACCACCCTCAAAACCTATGGCTGACGACTACTACCAGATTCTGGGCGTGCCACGGACGGCCTCGGCGGACGACCTCAAGAAGGCCTTCCGGAAGCTGGCGCGCCAGCACCACCCCGACGTCAACCCTGGCGACAAGGGGGCGGAGGAGAAGTTCAAGCGCATCAACACCGCCTTCGAGGTGCTGGGCGATACGAAGAAGCGCGCGCTCTACGACGAGTTCGGCGAGGACGCGGAGAAGATCGGCTTCGACGAGAAGAAGGCCGCGGCCTACCGCCAGTACCGCGCCGCCCAGGCTGCCGGGGGCAGCGGGGGCGGCGGTATCCCCTTCAGCACCGAGGGCGTGGACCTGGGGGACCTCTTCAACGACATCTTCGGGCGCTCGGGTGGAGGCGGCGGGGGCTCTAGCGGCTTCGACATCAACGACCTCTTCAGTCGGGGCCGGGGCGGCAGCCGGTCCACCGCGGCCGAGCGCGGCGATGATCTGACGACCCGCGTGCAGGTTTCGCTCGCGGAGGCCGTCACCGGCACCGAGCGCGCGTTGACGCTCCAGCGGCCGGGGCGCTGCTCCAAGTGCCACGGCGAGGGCAACACCGGGAAGCTCGTGACGTGCCCCACCTGCAACGGCACGGGCCGGGCCCGGCGGGGCGGCGCCATGTTCGGCGGATCCGGCGTGTGCCCCACCTGCCGCGGCAGCGGGAAGGCCCCGGAGCCCTGCTCCCAGTGCGGTGGGAGCGGCATCAAGGAGGAGACGACCCGGCTGACGGTGAAGATTCCGGCGGGCGTCGTCACCGGCTCCAAGGTGCGGCTGGCCGGCCAGGGCGCGGCGGGCGTCCAGGGGGGCCCTCCAGGGGACCTCTACATCGAGACGGAGGTGGCCGAGCATCCGCTGGTGCGCCGCGAGGGCGACGACCTCTACCTGGACCTGCCGGTGACGGTCTCCGAGGCGCTGCTGGGCGGCGAGGTGCGCGTGCCTACGTTCCAGGGTGAGGTGACGCTGAAGGTGCCTCCAGGTTCACAGTCCGGCCGCAAGATGCGGCTCAAGGGGCGCGGCGTGCCGTCGCTCCGGGGCGGTACTCCGGGCGACATGTACCTGCTGCTCCAGGTGAAGGTCCCCGAGGAGGCCACGGACGAGGTCCGGGCCGCCGCGGAGACGCTGGCGCGGGCCTACCGGGGCGACGTGCGCCGGGAGCTGACGTTGTAGTTGTCGTTGCCACTTGTCCTGGAAGGCGCACCGTCCTACATCGCGCCTCCACTCTTCCGATTCCGGAGCGGGTACGTACTTATGGGTCTCTTCGATTTCCTCACGGGCGGCTCGGGCCCCGACAAAGCCCTCAAGCTCAAGTCCAAGGTGACCCAGAAGTACGGGGAGCCGTCCACGCGGCAGAAGGCCCTGCAGCAGCTGGGGGAGATGAAGTACCCCGAGGCCGTCACGGTGCTGCTCAGCCGGTTCACCATCACCGTGGACCCGCTCACCACCGACGCCGACGAGAAGGAGCACACCTTCGAGCTGATCAAGCACTTCGGCCAGGACGCCGTCGCGCCGGTGAGCGCCTTCCTCAAGTCGAGTGATCAGGCCACGTCCTGGGCGCTGCGCATCCTCCAGGAGCTGCTCGCCGAGGACGCGCTCATGGGCGTCATCGCGGACACGCTCCAGCACCTGTCTTCCCGCTACACGCGCGACCCGGAGAAGAAGGTCGTGCTGCTCCACCACGTGCTGGGCAAGCAGGATCCGCGCGTGGCCCCGGCCGTCCTCCCCTTCCTGGAGGACATGTCCGACGACGTGAAGATCGCCGCCATCAACGTCCTGGGGCCCCTGAAGTACGAGCCGGCGCGCGAGCCCCTGCTCAAGCTGCTCACCTCCGAGGACACCGCGCGGCGCGTGCAGACCGTGGCGCTAGCGGCCCTGGCGGAGAGCGGCTTTGGCGTGCAGGGCTACCAGGAGAAGGTGCAGGCCGCCCTCGTGGAGCCCTACAGCCTGGACAAGGACGGCCGCATCCAGCGCCGACCCTGAGTCATTCCAGTACCCCGGCCCGGGAAGCGGACAGCGGGGCTGGGGGGCTGTCGGGCACCTGACACGCTCGGCGTTGGTGGAGGGCACCGGGCTTCGGTGCGGTTCCCTCCCACGCGAGACATGAAGCAGGATTCACCCGTGCCATCGAAGAAGAAGGGTCCGCAGCTCGCAGAGGTCGTCCCGCTGCGCCCCGCCACCATCGCGAAGAAGGCTCCACCGAAGCGGGCGGCGAAACCGCCTCCTCCGGTGGACACCGATACCGCCGCCCAGGCCTTGCTGGAGATGGGTCGGCAGCTCACCGACAACGCGGGCCCCACCGAGGCCCTGCGCGCGCAGCTGCAGACGCTCCACACGCTGCTCAAGCCGAAGGTCTGCTACGTCGCGCGCCACTTCCCGTCGCGCAACCAGCTGCACGTGGAGCACGTGCGCGGACGCTACGACGAGCGCGTCACCGCCGCCGTCCCGGGCGAGGGCGTGGTGGGCCGGTGCTTCACCGACAAGGTGCTCCTGCGCGAGGACGACACCGTCGCCGTGCCCCTGGAGGGACCGCAGGGCGTGACGGGCGTGCTCGTGGTGCTGGGCGCGCGCCGGAAGGCGTCCGACGTGCTGATGCAGTCGCTGGCGTCGCAGCTCACCGCCGCCTACGAGGTGGCCCGGCTGCGCGACGACAGCGCCCGGCGCAACAAGGACCTGCAGACGGCCATCGCGGGCTTGAAGAGCCTGGAGCAGAACCGCGAGGAGCTGCTCGGCAATGTGTCCCATGACTTGAAGAACCCGCTCACCACCATCAAGGCCTACCTGGCCATGCTGGGCCGGGAGAAGCTGGGCACGCTGACGGACGGGCAGCGCCGCGCGGTGCAGATCTGTGATCGCAACGCGGACCGGCTGCTCCAGCAGGTGAACGATCTGGTGCTGATGTCCCGGCTGTCGTCCGGGAAGATGCAGCTCAACCAGCGCCCCTTCGGCCTCAAGGCCGTGGCGGAAGAGGTGGTGCGCGGGCTGGGCGCCGTCGCGGAGCACAGCCGCGTGCGCGTGGTGATTCCCCCCTGCCCGGAGGTGTTCGTCCGAGGCGACCGCGAGCGCATCTCCGAGGCCATCCACAACCTCGTGGAGAACGGCATCCATCACAGCGAGACGGAGGACGTCGTCGAGGTGAGCGTGTCGTCCAGCGAGGGCCTGGGCGTCCTCACCGTGAAGGACTCCGGCCAGGGCATGACGGCGGAAGCCCTGGAGCACGTGTTCGACTCGTTCTACCGGGCGCAGCCGGGCATGCCCCGTCCCCCGGGCACGGGACTGGGCCTGCCGCTGGTCGCCAAGATTGTCGCGCTGCACGGCGGCCGCGTGGACGCCAGCAGCATCCTGGGCGAGGGCAGCACGTTCCAGATGGTCCTGCCCCTGTTCGCGAGCGCCGTGAGCGCCCCGGACGTGAACCAGGCCGCGCCCAAGGCGGGCGGCATCCTCCTGGTGGAGGACGACGTGGACTGCCGCGAGGTGCTGGAACAGGTGCTGGAGCAGGAGGGCTACCGGGTGATGGCCACCTCCGGCGCCGCCGAGGCGCGCTCCATCCTGTCCCACATCCGTCCGGCCATGGTGCTGCTGGACCTGCGGCTGTCGGGGGAGGACGGACGCTCCGTGCTCCACTACATCCGCACCACGGAGTCGCTGGCGGACGTGGTCGTCTACATCATCTCCGGCGCGAGCGACGTCGCGTCCCTCACCTCGGGTGAAGGGCCGGACCGCATCGACGGGTACTTCGAGAAGCCCCTGAAGCTGCCCAAGCTGCTGGACACCGTGGCCTCGGTGGTGCGCCCCAAGAGCCGCGGCCCCGCCGTGACCTGAATGACGCTCTGACGCCTTCCCCACAGAAGAGGTGGATGGAAGGCGCCCCGCCTTGGGTAGTATCCGCGCGGTCCATGAGCACTTCTGTCTATAGCCGCTATCGCGCCGCGTTCGCCCAGGCCCTCGCCGGGGCCCTGGGTGTCCCCGCCGCTGACATCGAGCCTCAGGTCAAGCCCGCGGATCCCGCGCACGGCGACCTGAGCTTCGCCACCTTCCCCCTCGCCAAGGCGCAGAAGAAGGCGCCCCCCGCCATCGCCGCGCAGCTCGCGCAGGCGCTCCAGGTCCCGGGCCTGGAGGTCAAGGCCGTGGGCCCCTACGTCAACGCGCGCTTCCTCCCCCTCCCCTTCACCCAGGAGGTCATCGACGGCGTGCGACTGGCGGGGCTCGCCTACGGGAGCGACGCGGAGGACGGCAAGGGCAAGACGGTGGTCATCGACTACTCGTCGCCCAACATCGCCAAGCCCATTGGCTTCCACCACATCCGCACCACGTTCCTGGGCCACTGCATCGCGAACCTGTACCGCGCGCTGGGCTGGCGCGTGGAGGGCGTCAACTACCTGGGTGACTGGGGCAAGCAGTTCGGCCTCGTCGCCGTGGGCTTCCAGGAGTTCGGCAAGGAGGAACTCCGGGAGGACATGGCGCATCTGGTCCAGGTCTACGTTCAGGCCAACAAGCGCGCCGGTGAAGACCCGGCCTTCGACGAGAAGGCCCGCGAGTTCTTCCGCCGCATGGAGGCGGGTGATGCGGAGGCGATGAAGCTCTGGAACCAGTTCCGGGAGACGAGCCTCAAGGGCTTCAAGCGCGTCTACGCGCGCATGGGTATCGACTTCGAGCACATCGAGGGCGAGAGCCGCTACCAGGGCAAGATGGACGCGGTCATCGAGCAGATCGCGAAGAAGCCCGGCGTGAAGGAGTCCCAGGGCGCCATCATCGTGGACATGCCCTACGCGGACGGCGAGCCGCCCGTGCTCCTCAAGAAGAACGACGGCAGCACGCTCTACGCCACGCGCGATCTGGCCGCCGCAGAGGACCGCCACGCGCGCTTCAACTTCGACAAGTCGCTCTACGTCGTCGCGCAGGACCAGGCGCTGCACTTCCGGCAGGTGTTCCGCACCCTGACGGAGATGGGCCAGCCGTGGGCGGACAAGTGCGTGCACGTGCCGTTCGGCCGCATCCACGGCATGAGCACGCGCAAGGGCCAGGTGGTGGAGCTGGATCAGGTGCTGGACGAGGCGAAGGAGCGCGTGCTCCAGCGCGTGAAGGAGAACGTCGCGCAGGGCAACCTGGAGACGACCGATGCGGAGGCGCTGGCGGAGCAGATCGGCCTGGGCGCCATCGTCTTCGGCGACCTCAAGCACAACCGCGCCAGCGACTACACGTTCGACTGGGACGAGGTGACGAGCCTCGAGGGGCACACGGGGCCCTATCTCCAGTACGCGCATGCCCGGAGCGCGAACGTGCTGCGCAAGGGCGGCGGCGTGCCCTCGGCGTATGATCCGTCCCTGCTCACGCTCCCGGAAGAGCAGGCCCTGGTGCGTGAGCTGATGCGGCTGCCGGACACGGTGAAGGCGGCGGCGGAGCAGTACGAGCCCAGCCTGGTGGCGCGGCTGCTCCTGGACGTGGCGGCGGCGTACAGCCGCTACTACACGGCCGGCAACAAGGACCGCGACAAGCGCATCCTCGTGGAGGGGAATGACGCGGTGCGCGCGGCCCGGCTGGCGCTCACGGACGCGACGCGCATCACGCTGGCGGCGGGGCTCACCTTGCTGGGCATCCCGACGCCGGAAAACATGTAGCCTGGGGGGCTGCGATGGACACCGCGCTGGCGCAGACCGCGACGCAAGGAGAGGCTTTGAAGGAGGAATTCGGTCCCATGTCCCGGGTGCTCGGGGCTCGGTACTTCGACGGGGTGCACTTCCCGCCGGAGGCCGAGAACGAGCTGCGCGCGCTCAGCGCCCGGGGCTTCGTGGTGCACGTCATGCGCACCACGGCGTGGATCAACTTCCTCTACATCGCGTGGGCCATGGTCCGCCGGGCCATGCCGCCCATCCGCGCGGTGGTGAACCTGCGCCCCTGGTTCACCAAACCCTGGCGCCAGACGGCGCAGGGTGGCGCGGTGGAGGAGCGCTTCCGCTACGCCCGCGAGCAGGGCGGCAGCGGCCTGGTGTTCCTGCGCCGCACGGCGCTCCTGCACGCCTCCGGCAAGGAGACGCGCGAGGACCCCTTCCCCGAACTGGTGCGGCTGGCGCGCGGCTCCGAGCGCCCGGTGTTCCTGGTGCCGGAGCTGTTCGTCTGGGAGAAGCGCCCCGCGAAGCTCAAGCCGGGCTGGCGCGACGCGCTGTTCGGAAGCCCGGAGGCACCGGGCTTCGTGCACTCCATGGTGGCGTTCTTCCGCAACTACAAGCGCGCGCAGTTCCGCGTGGGAGAGCCCATCGACCTGCGCCGCTTCATCGAGGAGAACCCGGGCGTCAGCGACGAGGTGCTGGCGCGCAAGGTGCGCAGCACGCTGCACGTGTTCCTCGCGCGTGAGACGCGCGCGGTGTTCGGCCCGCCGCAGAAGCCCACCGACCGGCTCATCGAGGAGACGCTGCGCGACCGTCAGCTGCGCAAGGTGCTGGACGAGCACGCCGCCGCCACGGGCCGCAAGCCCTCGAGCGTGTACCGCGAGGCCCAGCGCAACCTGGAAGCCATTGCCGCCAAGCCCAACCCGTCCGTGCTGGCGCTCATCGCGCCGATGCTGGAGTGGGTGTTCAACCGCATCTACGACGGCATCGGCGTGGACGAGGCCGGGCTGCACCGCGCGCTCAAGGCCGCGGGCAAGGCGCCGGTGGTGCTCTGCCCCAGCCACAAGAGCCACGTGGACTACCTGGTGATGAGCTGGGTGCTCTGGAACCGGGGCTACACCGCGCCGCTGGTGGCCGCGGGCGCGAACCTGTCCTTCTGGCCCCTGGGCGTGCTGTTCCGCCGCTGCGGCGCGTTCTTCCTGCGCCGGTCGTTCAAGGGCGACAAGGTCTACGCCGCGTCCTTCAAGGCGTACATCAAGAAGCTGGTGCATGACGGCATCCACCAGGAGTTCTTCCCGGAGGGTGGCCGCTCGCGCACGGGCAAGCTGCTCACGCCCAAGCTGGGCATGCTCACGTGGCAGGTCGAGGCGGTGCTGGATGGCGCGCGCAACGACCTCTACTTCGTGCCCGTCTCCATCGACTACGAGAAGGTGGTGGAGTCCGACAGCTACTCGAAGGAGCTGGCCGGCGGGGAGAAGAAGCCGGAGGACCTGAAGGCCCTCTTGAGCGCGCCCAAGGTGCTGGCCGCACGCTACGGGCGCATCCACCTCACCTTCGACGAGCCGCTGTCGCTGGTGGAGTTCATGCAGGCGCGTGGCCTGTCGCCGCAGGAGCCGGTGACGGACGAGCAGAAGAAGGGCCTGGTGCGCGCGCTGGGCAACCGCGTGATGTACGGCATCAGCAAGGTGTCCACCGTCACGCCTCACGCGCTGGTGAGCGCGTCGCTCCTGGCCCACCGCCGGCGCGGCCTCACCCAGCGCGAGCTCACGGATCGGATCAGCCTGCTGCGCCGCATCGCTTCCGAGGACGGCGCGCGGCTGTCCAAGGAACTGGCCAACGCGCCGAGCAACCCGGAGACGCTGGGCCCCATCCAGGACGCGATGCGTGAGTTCATCTCCGACGAGATGGTGCGCACGAAGGAGGCGCGCGGCGAGGTCAGCTACCAGGTGGAGGATTCACGCCGCCCGGAGATGTCCTTCTACAAGAACACGCTGATGAACCTGGTGGCCGCGCGCAGCCTGGTGGCCAACGCGCTGCTCGCGGGCACGCCCGCGCCGTACGACACCGTGAAGGCCCGCGCGCTGTTCCTGTCGCGCCTCTTCAAGGTGGAGTTCATCTACCGGGTGGGCGCGTCGTTCGACACCATCTTCGCCGAGTGCGTGGAGCGGCTCGTGCGCATGGGTCTGGTCATCCACGAGGGTGACACGCTCACGCGCGCGCCGGAGGCCCACGCCCAGCCGGACCTGGAGTTCCTGGCGGACCTGCTGCGCGACTTCCTGGAGGCCTACCTGCTGGCCGCCATGACGTTGCCGGACGTGGCCGCGGGCGTGGCCACCGACCGCAAGACGTTCGTCAAGCTGGCGCTGGAGACGGGGCGCGGCGAGTACAACGCCGGCCGCATCACCGCCGCCGAGTCCCTGGCGAAGACGACGCTGGAGAACGCGGTGGAGTACCTGTTGGATCAGCGCATCCTCGTGGAAGAGGACAAGAAGCTGCGGCTGGGTGACCCGGCCGCGGCGGCGGAGCTTCCCCGGAAGAACCCGCTCGCGGAGGAGATCCGCGGCTACCTCCACCGGGCCTGACGAAGCACTTCCTCCTCGAAGCGAACGCGGCACCCCACCCCTCTCCGCCTGACGGAGAGGGGGCAGGAGACGACACGGTGGACGAAGCCTTCCCTTCCAGCGACCCGCGGCCGGCGGAGGCCCCCGCGCCGCTGTCGCCGCCACACCCCGTGCTCGCCGCGGCCCTGGCCTTCGGGCTCTTCGTGACGGTGGGCGCCGTCACCCAGTTGCTCAACCCCGCCTTCGGAGTGTGGTTCACGGAGGTGTTCCTCTTCCTGGGCCTCGCGTGGATCATGCTGCGCCGCTCGGGGTACCGGCCCGCCGCGTACGTGGGCCTCACGCCGTTCCTGGGCGCCCCCACCCTGTTCGGCTTCCTGCTGGGCGTGGCCAACTTCGTCGGCGTGGTGGTGCCCGTACAGTTCCTCGCGCAGAAGGTGGCTCCCGCATGGCTGCGGGAGATGTTCGACGCCTCGCGCCTCTTCGAAGGCCAGACGCCGATTGAGCTGGCGCTGCTGCTGGGCGGCGTGTCCGTGGCCGCTCCGCTGTGCGAAGAGGTCTTCTTCCGCGGCCTCTTCCAGCGCTCCCTGACGCCGCCAGCCCCCGCATCCCCCTGGCGCGCGCTGATCATCTCGTCCGTGGTGTTCAGCGCGTTCCACCTGGATCCGGTGGGCTTCCTCGCCCGCGCGGAGCTGGGATTGCTGTTCGGCTGGCTCTTCTGGCGCACCGGCTCGCTGTGGCCGGGCATCGCGGCGCATGCGGCCAACAACATCGTGTCATCGGCGCTGTTCCTCATCGCCACGCACTCGGGGCTCGCGAAGGACGGAGCGACGGACGACGTGACGGACTGGCGCGCCGTGGTGGGTCTGGTGCTGGTGGGCTGGACGGCGCTGCTGGGCTTGCGCGCCGCGTCCCGGCACTTCCCTTCCGTGTGGGGACGCGGCACTCCCCCCAGCGATGAGGAGGTGCGCGCCACGAAGCCCGTGCCCCTCTTCGCCCTCCAGCTGCTGCCCTGGGTGACGGCGGCCACGCTGTCCCTGGTGGGGCTGGGCCTCGTGGATGGGCGTGGCGTGTCGCTGAGCGTCTACGACGTCCAGCACCCGGTGGATCCGCTGCCCAAGGACGCGGCTCCCGCGCTCCAGGCAGAGCGCAAGGCCATGCGGCAGCTCCGCGACGCCGTACGCAAGGGCGAGGTGCCCATGGAGGCCTACGAAGAAGAGCGGCTGCGCCAGTCGGAGGCCTATGGCCCCGGCAAGGACAAGCGCAGCCGCTGAGGCCCGGAGGGATGGCTCCCTCCGGCCACCACGTCACTCCGACTTGTACGAGCTGACGTGGAACACCGGCCCCACCATGGCGGCGGTGACGGCGTCGCGCTGGATGCTGCCCTCGGCGGAGATGCGCTGACCGTCCTTCTTGATCTTCCGGTCACCGCCCGCGAGCTGGTACGTCCGGCCGTCGTCGGCCTTCAGGACCCACACGCCGCCCTCCAGGTCCTGGTACTGCACCGTGCCGGAGAGCTTCATGCGTCCTCCCGCTTGAGCATCGCGCGGGCGATGACGAGGCACACCACCGTGTTGAAGCCCAGCCACGGCTTCGCCAGGAAGGTGAACGGCATCCACGCCAGCGCCGGAGCGCCCACCCACGCCGCGTAGGCCAGGAAGCCCGCGAAGCCCAACGCCAGGCCGCCCACCGCCGGCCGGAAGCCCCGCCACGCGATGGCCGGCAGCGACAGCACCAGGGGAATGAGCGCGCTGTAGAACAGCGGATTCACCGCGCCCCGGCCGAAGATGATGCGCTGCCAGTCCGGGATGGGCAGCGACGCCACGCTCACCACCTCCTGGGCCGAGCCCGCCGCGCCCGCGAACCAGGTGCGCAGGAAGAAGAAGCCCACCGTGGAGAGCACCAACGGCACGAGGAACGCCGGGCGGAAGAGCACGTTGAGGTAGCCCGGGCGCTCGCGTCCACGCAGCGTGAGCAGCACCAGCGCGAGCAGCGCCGCGGCCCAGCCCAGCGACGGCCACCGGGGCGAAGCGCCGTTGAAGGCCTTCAGCGAGGCATTCGCGTTGAGGACGCCATGGCCGTACTCCTCCGACCAGGCCTGGTTCTCCGTCGCCTTGGCGCCGGCGTAGAGCGCCTGCTCCACCTCGTCCGGCGTGGTGGCGCCCGCGCCGTAGAGCATCGCGGCGACGGCAGCCACGTGCGGCGCGGCCATGCTGGTGCCCTGGTACCAGGCGTAGATGGAGCGCGACGGGTCGCGCGGGTCGATGGTGTTCTGAAGGATGCCGCCCGTATCGCCCCGGCTCTTGTCACCACCGGGCGCCGCGATGTCCAGCTCCTTGCCGTAGGACGAGTACGGCGCGCGCGTGCCGGCCGGGCCCACCGCGCTCACCGCCACCGCACCCGGGTACGCCGCGGGGAACTCCACCTTGCCGCGCCCGGTGTTGCCCGCCGCGGCCACCACGGTGACGCCCTTCTTGCGCGCGTACTCCACCGCGCTGGCCATGACCTGCGAATACAGGCCACCGCCCAGCGACATGTTGATGACCTTCGCGTCGTGGTCCGCCGCGAAGCGGATGGCGTCCGCGATGTCCGCGGAGGTGCCACTGCCGAAGTGGTTCAGCACCTTGAGCGGCATCAGCGTCGCGTCGAACGCCACGCCCGCCACGCCCTCGCCGTTGTTGGTGGCCTGCGCGATGGTGCCCGCCACGTGCGTGCCGTGGCCGTGGTCGTCGTTGGCGTGCTCGTCGTCGTTGACGAAGTCATAGCCCTTCACGAACGACACGCCCTTCAGGTCCGGCACCTGCTTGAAGTCGTCGTGGTCCTCGTAGGCGATGCCCGTGTCGATGACCGCCACCACCACGCCCTTGCCCCGGTTGCCGTCCCAGGCCTTCGGCATGTCGATCATCCGGAGGTTCCACTGGGACTCGAACTGGGGGTCGTTCGGCGTGTAGCTGGTGCGCACCTGCATGAGCGGCTCGGCGGACTCCACCGCCGGGTTCTGGCGGATGCGCTGGAGCACGTCCTCCACGCCGTCCACGCCCACCGCCAGCGTGACACCCGTGCGAGGACCCTCCAGGGAGTTGAACTCCAGGTCCACGCCCCACTCCTGCTCCCAGGCGTCGAACTGCTCCTTGGTGGTGCCGTCCTTGAAGTCCACCACGATGGCGCCGGACACCACGTCGTCCGAGCCTTCCGCCACCGCCTGGGACACCTCCGCCTGCGCTGCCGCCAGGTCCTGCCCGGCGGGGGCCTCCGGCTCCCGAGATGCGGAAGCGCACGCCGAGGCCGACAGGGCCAGCGCCGCGAGAACCACGTTCCATCGCCTCATCCGCATCGGGACACTCCTTGAACGAAGACGCCTCGAAGACCCACTACGAACGCACGGCGGGACGATTGGGTCTGCGCTTTCAGTCTGTCCGCCCCCCGGCCGGCCGTGCAAGGCATGGGGGATGAAGAAAGGTGAAGAAGTCCAACGGTTTGCACGCCAACGCCCTACCCACCCGACAGGCGCTGGAGCCACGCCGCCGCCGCCCGCCCCACCTGGGGAAGGTTGCGATGGAAGGTCGCCCCGGCATCGTCGATGACCTCTAAATCGCCCCCGGCCTCCGCGACAGCCGCGGCCAGCGCCGCCCGGGGCACCCGGGTGTCCTCCGCCCCCACAATCACCAGCAGCGGACACGACAGTCGCACGAGTGACAGCGGGTCCACATCCGGAGCCACCAGACACAGTCCGCCCACGGCCGGGTGCCGTTCCTGGAGCGCCAACGCCACCCGGGCCCCCCCGTATAGGGACGCCACCGCGAGCGCCGTCGTCCCCGCGTTCTCCAACGTCACCCGCATCGCGGCCTCCGCGTCCTCCACCAGCGCCCCGCCGGTGCCCCGGACGCCCTGGCTGGCCCCCACGCCCCGGTGGTTGAAGCGCAAGGTGGGAAAGCCCGCCCTCGCCACCGCGAAGGCCAGCTCCGCCGCCAGGACGTGATCCATCCCCCCTCCTTCCTCAGGCCGGGGCGGGAGGATGAGCAGCGGCGGCGACTTCTGGCCCCGGTGCACCGTGCCCTCCATCACCGCGCCGGACGACCCCACGGGGATGAGCGTGGAGCGCTCCAGGAACTGACCTTTCTGGACCATGCCCCCACCATAAGCCGTCCCCCCGTCCGCGCCCGGGCCGGATTCCTGTCCCCGCCCCCCTCCCGGACTTCCCGTGCCGCAGCGCGTTGCACACATTCCGTGACCTGCTCGCAACTTTTCGGCGCTTTGGGTGAGAATGGATCAACGCAGCAAGCTTTCCCTTCCCCCTTCAAAAATCCGCACACCGCAGGAGCCTCAAGCCATGGGAACCATCGGGCGCACCTCCAACAACACCATCGCGCGCACCACCACGACCACGGGGGCCGGCGCGGCCGCCCCGGCCAAGACGGCGACCCCGGTCACGGCGAAGCCGGCCAACACCGTGAAGGACGGCTTCGACACCAAGTCGTCGAGCGGCGCGGTCCGCACCGCGGCCCCCACGGGCGTGTTCACGGCTCCGGCCGGCGCGAAGGACAAGGCCTACGACGGCAAGATCATGGGCAAGGGCGGGCAGGCCTTCGACGCCAGCACCCCGCTGAGCCAGATCCCCGCCTACGAGCCCAAGGGCGGCGTGAAGCAGCCCGGCACCATCATCTACGTGAACGGGATGATGACGGACAAGGCTGGCCAGGAGACCACGATGCAGGCCATCGCGGACAAGACGGGCCAGAAGACCATCGGTATCCACAACTCCACCGAGGGCTTCTTCAAGGACCTGGGCCAGTGCATCACGGACAAGATGGACAAGGGCAAGAACCCGGCCGTGGATACGCTGGCGGACTCGCTCTACACGGAGCTGAAGGCCGGCCGTGACGTGCACCTGATGGCGCACAGCCAGGGTGGCCTCATCACCAGCCGCGCGCTGAGCGACGTGGCCAAGCGGCTGCGCATCGAAGACGGGCTGTCCCCCGCGCAGGTGCAGGAGAAGCTGGGCAAGGTCTCCGTGGAGACCTTCGGCGCCGCGGCGGCGACCTACCCGGACGGCCCCAAGTACGTCCACTACGTCAACGACAAGGACCCCGTGCCGGGCCTGTTCGGTCTGGGCACCAGCGGCAAGGGCCCCCTGGATCTGATCAAGCACGCGGGCAAGGACGCGAAGATCCACTACTTCTCCGAGAAGAGCATCTTCTCCGGCGCGCACAACATCAACGACACGTACCTCAACCAGCGCGTCCCGTTCGACCAGGCCCGCACCGGCAATTTCTGAGGTAGGGAACGGCGTGTGATATGACTGCACGTATGACGCTCGAAGAAGCCCAGCGACTGGTGCAGTCATTCATCCGGGGCCACGGAGGCGATGCGCAGGCCTCCGGGCTGAACGCGAAGGGATTTGGCGGCGCCGCGCTTGGCGACGCGCAGGTCTACTTCGAACACGTGAAGGACTCGGGGGCGCTGAAGTGCAGCGCCCTCATCTACCGCTTCCGCGACGCGCCCCGGCCGGGCGTCATCGACGGGTTCCGTGACGAAGAGAAGAAGGGCACGGACACCGGCGGCGGCAAGGTGGACTACGAGACCGAGAACAAGTCCCTCTTCCTGAGCCGCACGTACGGCGTGGTGCCGTCGGAGCAGCAGTTCAAGGAAGACGTGGACCGGCTCGTGGAAGCCAGCCTCGTGTGGGGCGACGAAGTCTTCAACCGCGTCGCGGATCGCGTCATCCCCGCGAAGTGATCAGCTCCTTCTCCAGCAAGGTGCAGTGGCTGCTGTCCTCCATGGGACTGGCGCGTCCTGCGCCGCCCGCGGGGGGCCCGATGACGCGCGACGCGGCCCGGCAGCTGGTGAAGTGGTACCTCCAGTCCCAGGGCGCTGGCGTCACCGAGGGCCTCAACGAGCAGGGGCTGGGCGGCATGATGAGCGGCGAAGGCCAGTACGCCTTCGAGCACGTCGAGTCCCCGCCCGCGCTCAAGTGCAGCGCCCTCATCTACCGGTTCCGTGAAGCACCCAAGCCCGGCATCATCGAGGGCTTCCGACAGCAGCAGGAAGAGGGCACGGACACCGGCGGCGGCAACGTCGACTTCGAGCCGGACACCGGCAACCTGTTCCTGACCCGCACCTACGAAGTCATGCCGGACGGCCGCGAGTTCACCCGCGACCTGGACCGGCTGGGCAAGGCCAGCATCGTCTGGGGCAAGGACGTGCTGGACCGCGTGGCCCACAAGGTCTTCGGCACCTGAGCGTTCCCGAGCACCACTGGAGGCGCGCCTCATGTCAGGCGCGCCCCGGGGCCGGGCAAAGCCGCTACACCGACTGCATCACGTAGAACTTCAGGTACTTCCCTTCCGGGAACTGCAGGCGCACGGGGTGGTCCGGCGGCTGGTAGCGCTCTTCCACCAGCGCCAGGTCCACGCCAGCCTTGAAGCCCGCCTCGCGCACGGCGCCCATGAACAGGTCCCCCGTCACGCGCGCGGAGCACGACGCCGTGGCCAGCAGACCGCCGGGACGCAAGAGCGCCAGGGCCTGCCGGTTGAGGGACGCGTAGCCGTCCACGGCGGCCTCCACCGCGCGCTGGCTCTTCGCGAAGGCGGGCGGGTCCAGGATGATGAGGTCGAACGTGCGGCCCTCCTCCTTGAACGACTGGATGAGGTCGAACGCGTCCGCCGCGAGGAAGTCGTGCTTCGCCGCCGGCAGCCCGTTGCGCGTGAAGTTCTCCCGCGCCAGGGCGATGGCCTCCGGATCCTGATCCACCGAGAAGACGCTGTTGGCCCCGCCCAGCGCCGCGTTCACGGAGAAGCCGCCGCTGAAGCTGAAGCAGTTGAGCACGTCCCTCCCCTGCCCCAGCCGGCGGATGAGGTAGCGGTTCTCACGCTGATCCAGGAAGAAGCCCGTCTTCTGCCCCTTCCACGCGTCCACCAGGAAGATGGCGCCGCGCTCGCGGATGGGGATGAGCTCCGGGGCCTCCTCGCCCCACAGCATCTTCCCGCTGCCGCGCCCGTCGTCCTCCTCCACGTCGTCGCGCCCCACCTCGTCACGGCCGAGGATGCCCTTCAGGCCTGGGACGCCCGCCTTCAGCGCCTCCACGATGAGGGGGCGGTAGGGAGTGAGGCCCGCGGAGTAGAGCTTCATCACCGCCCAGCCCGCGTACAGGTCCACCACCACGCCGGGCAGGCCGTCGCCTTCGCCGTGGATGAGGCGGTAGCTGTCCGTGTCCTTCAGGTCGATGAGCGCCGTGCGCGCGGCCAGGGCCCGCTGCACGCGCTGGGTGATGAAGCGCGAGTCCACCGTCTCTCTCGCGTCCCGCGTGAGCACGCGCACCGCGATGGCCGAGTGCGGGTCGTAGTACCCGCGCGCGACGAACTTCCCGTTCTCCGTCAGGTCCACCACGCTGCCGGCCGGAATCCGCGGCATGTGCTCCAGGGCCTTGCGGAACACCCACGGGTGCCCCGCACGCAGGTGACGCCCCAGGCCTCGGGCCAGCTCCAGCTTCACGACATTCACGTTGAAACTCCTCGACTGCGGGCCGGCCGGCGGCGGGAGAGGAGGGCACGCGCCAGCTCCTCGAAGCCCCGCCCCTCGGGCGCCCGGGTGATGAAGGCCGGCGGCGCGTCGATGCGATCCAGCACCGCGCGCACGTTGGCCACGCCCACGCCCAGCTTGAACGCCTGGAACATCGGAGCGTCGTTGAAAGAATCCCCCGCGTAGACGTACCGGCCGTCCGCGGGGTCCAGCTTCTCGCCCCACGCTACCTTGGCGAAGCGGCGCGACGCGGAGAGTTTGTCGAAGCGGCCCAGCCAGCAGTTGACGTGCACCGACGAGCGCACCGCTGTCACGCCCCGAGCCCGCAGCAGCGACTCGATGCGGGAGGCCCCGTCATCGCCCAGCCGGGCCTCCTCGTTGTAGTCCACCGCCAGGTCCACTTCCGTGTAGCGGCTGTCCACGGACAGCCGCGCGCCGGGCACCTGGGCGAGCACGCGCTCGACCTCCTTCTCCAGGCGCTGGCGGTTCGCCACGCGCTGGGCGGGCGGCTCCAGGTACACCTTGCGCAGCTTCCCCTTGGCGTCCTTGAGGAAGAACAGCCCGCCGTTCTCCACGACGACGCCGTCCACGGGGAGCTGGCGGGCCCATGCCTCGCCCCACCCCGCCGGACGGCCGCTCACCAGCACCACGCGCAGGCCGGACGCGGACAGCTGCTCCAGGGACCGCACCGTCTGGCTGCGCAGCTTGTGGCCCGTCGTCAGCGTGCCGTCCACGTCGGTGAAGACGCCCTGCACACCGGACAGGTCCGCCTGCCGCAGGGGGCGCGGTTCCACGGCCTTCACACTCACTGTCTTCACATCACGTCCAGTTGCGCGAGCTGGGACTGGAAGGACTCGATGGTGGAGAGCAGCTCCGGGCCCGTGAGCGTGGCGAGCTTCAGCTTGCGCGCCTTGCGCAGGAACGCGTCCATGGTGGGGTCCCGGCCGTAGAGCGACTGGGCGCTGGCCGCGGCCTCCGCCAGGGCCTTCGCGGACGCGACCGGATCCTTCGTGGACTGGGCCAGCGCGCGCTCCAGGCGCACGCCGCACGCGGCCCACACCTCGCGGTCGTGGAGGATGAGCAGTTGGCGCTGGTTCACCGCCGACAGGCTCCGCACCAGCTCCTCCAGCCCTTCCGTCACCGTCAGCAGCCGTCCCGGCTCGGGGGCGGACTCGAGCGCGAGCGCGCCAATCTCCGCGCGGGCCTCCACGATGTGGCGCTTGTCCTGTGCGCGCAGGTTCCGGTACGCGGCGGTGCGGCCGAAGGCGTCCAGCTCCGTCTGGAGCTGCTGCGCGTTCCACAGCACCTCCTCCGGCTTCGCGTCGCGCACCTTGTTGAGCCGCGCCGTGACGATGCGCGACAGGTCGGACGTGATGGCGCGCACCGTGACGGCCGCCTTCACCTCCGCCTCGTAGCCGGGCACCACCTGGGCGCGAGACACCTCGCCGAAGGTGCTCGCGGACTCGAAGACGAGCTGGCTCATCTGTTCGCGGTAGTCAGACCGGAAGCGTTGGATTTCCGCCAACAGCTGCCAGCGGTCGCTCACCACGGACGGGTTGCGCATGGCCTCGCCCAGCTGGGTGATGCTCTGGGCCAGACTGGCCATGCCCTCCTGGAGTATGGCGGGCACGTCCGCGGGGCCCTTGCGGGACGCGGCCGGCTGCGGCGTGCCGGGGAACTGCTCCCGGATGACGTTGAGCAGCGCGTTGACGTCCATCACCGTGTCGCGGATGACGGGCGCCATCTCCTCCCACAGCGACAGGTCGGGGCTGGCGTCGACGACGGGCGTCTCGTACTTCACCAGGTCCAGGTCGCTCAGCCGGGAGATGGCCTGGGCCGCGGCGAGATACACCGCTCTCAGCCGCGCGGAGAAGGCGCGGTCGGGCAGCGACTGGAGGATTTGTTCGAGCCTCGGGGTCAGGGAGGCCGGCGGTGGATTCTCGGCGGCAGCGGACACGTTGCCCCCACTCTACCGCTCGACATCGCGTCCGGGGAGTTCTAGCAAGCGTCCCGGGCCCGAGGGCTGGGCCGGGGAGTCCACGGAAATGATCCAGGTCTGTCTGTGGGAGGACGGCAGGGCTGTCTCGGGGGGTGAGGAACTGCTCGATAAGCCGGGGCCCAAGTGGATCGACGTCCTGGAGCCGAACGCGGAGGTGCTGGGCCGACTGGCCGAGCGCTTCCAGCTACACCGGCTGGCCGTGGAGGACTGCCTGCACCTGGACCAGCGGCCCAAGCTGGAGGAATACCCGCACCACCAGTTCATCGTGATGCAGGGCTTCAGCTGCGGTTCGGACGTCACGGAGCTCACGCTGCACGAGCACCACTTCTTCCTCGCGCAGGACTGGCTCATCAGCGTGCACGAGCTGCGCCTGCCCAGCCATGACGCCGTCCTACGGCGCGTGAAGGACGACCCCGCGGGCACGCTGGGCCGGGGCGTGGACGTCATCCTCTACATGCTCGCGGACGCGCTCGTGGACGCGCAGTTCCCCATCATGGACGAATTCGGCGACCGGCTGGATGACCTGGAGGACGCCATCTTCGCCGAGCCGGATCCGGAGCACCTGCAGCGCATCTTCCAGCTCAAGCGCGCGCTGGTGACGCTGCGCCGCGTGCTGTCTCCGCAGCGCGACGTGGTGGGCATGCTGTCGCGCCGGGGAATCCCGCAGATTCAAGAGAAGACGACGCTGTACTTCCGCGACGTCTACGACCACCTGATACGGCTGTACGAGCAGATCGACGCCAGCCGTGACGTGGTGGGCAACGTGATGGACGGCTACCTGTCCGTGGTGGCCCAACGCACCAATGACATCAGCAAGCAGCTCACCATCTTCGCCACCCTCTTCCTGCCCCTGTCCTTCATCGTGGGGTTCTTCGGGCAGAACTTCGAACAGTTGACGGGAACGGGCTGGTACGTCGCCATGTGGGTGACCATGGTGGGCTTCCCCCTGGGGCTCGTCGGCTGGTTCAAGTACAAGAAGTGGATCTGACGCCGCCCCCTGCGACGGGCCGCGAGGAGGCACGCATGCTGACGGTCGCCGTGGATGGGATTCCGCTGCACTACCGGGACGTGGGCCAGGGGTTGCCGGTGCTGCTCATGCACGCCTTCCCGCTGGATGGCTCCGCGTTCGACCGGCAGGTGGCCGCGCTGTCAGGGCGCTACCGCTTCCTCGTGCCGGACCTGCGCGGCTTCGGGCAGAGCCAACTGGGTGAAGGCCCCACGGAGATGCGCAAGCTGGCGCAGGACGCGCTCGCGCTGCTGGATGCGTTGAACATCGACACGGCGGTGGTCGGCGGCGTGTCCATGGGCGGCTACGCGGCCCTGGCGCTCCTGCGCGAGGACCCGGGCCGGGTGCGCGGACTGGTGCTTTCGGACACGCAGTGCACCGCGGACGACGCCGCCGGGAAGGACAAGCGCGAGGCCACCGCGCAGCAGGCGCTGAAGGAAGGCACGGCGTCCGTCGTCCAGGGGCTGGTGCCCAAGCTGGTCCACGCGGCGCCGGACTCACTGGTGGGCCGCGAGGTGACGAAGCTGGGGCTGTCCGTTTCACCGGAGTCCATCGCCGCCGCGCAGCGGGGCATGGCGCTGCGGTTGGACAGCAAGGACTTGCTCGCACGCTACGCGGGGCCCGCGCTGGTCGTGGTGGGCGAGCACGACACCGTGACGCCGCTGGCGAAGGCGAAGCAGATGGCGGACCTGGTGCAGGGCGCGCGGCTGGAGGTCATCCCCGGCGCGGCGCACCTGCCGAACCAGGAACAGCCGGAGGCCTTCAACTCGGTGCTGGACAGCTTCCTCGCGTCACTGGCCTGATGGGCGGCATCCCCGTCCTTTCGCCAGGGAAGTGCGCGATGATGAAGTCCCCCGCTCCGGAAAACATGTACCTGCCCGACGTCGAGTCGCACGAGTCCGACGGGCACTACGGGAAGATGATCGCCATGGCGCGGGCCGGGGGCATGACGCCGCCGGGCATCTGGCACCTGTTCGCGTTCAAGCCGCGCATGACGGACGCGCTGTCCGCCTTCACCCACGAGGTGATGCGTGGCCCGTCCCCGCTGTCGGCCGGGCTGCGGGAGCTCATCGCCGCGTACACTTCGCGGCGCAACGCCTGCGTATTTTGAACGGGTTCTCACGCCGCGGTCGCGGCGGAATTGCTGGGCAGCAAGGAGCACGTCCAGGCGGTACTGGACGATGTGAAGACGGCCCCCATCCCGGAGGCCGAGAAGGCGTTGTTCGCCTTCGTGGATCAACTCAACGACGCGCCCGGAGACCTGCGCCGCGAGGACGTGGAGCGCCTGAAGGCGGCCGGCTGGTCGGACGAGGCCGTGTACGACGCGGTCTCCGTCTGCGCCCTCTTCAACTTCTACAACCGGTGGATTGACGGCACCGGCGTCCAGGGCCTCTCACCGGCCATGTACGAACGGTCCGGGAAGCGCATGGCCGCGGGCGGCTACCCGCCCACGCCACCTCCCGGTTCCCCCCCCAGGTCCGGAGGGGAACCGGAGCGCTGAGGCTCACGGCTGGCAGACGACCTGCGAGTCCTGCACGGCGCACGACGAGCAATCCGCCGTCTTCACCAGCACGCCCTGCTGGCACGTGAGGATCGCGGCGCCGTTGGGGCTGCACACGCCCTTGCCCTCCGCGTTCGTGGCGCACCCGTCGTTCTCCTGGTTGAGGGACGTGTCGCACCGCACGCTGTCCGCCAGCTCCCGGCAGCCCAGCGGCCCCCGGCACGCGAGCGGGCGCCAGGTGCCGTTGCGGCACTCCAGTGCCTGCGCGTCGTCCTGGCACACGTAGTCGCCGCCGTCACACGAGTCGCCCGAACCCGGCCCGCCACAACCGGAAAGAAGGAAGAAACCGACGAGAGACAAGAGCGCAAGGGGAAGACGGTTCATGGGTGCCGGCGACTCTTTTCGACAGGTTTTTCGCTGTCAACCGCCGCCGAGCGTCTCGCGAAAGTAACGCCGGAAGTTGCCACCCATCACACGTTCCACCCACGACTCCGGGTGTCGTTTGAGCAGGGCTTCCGTGAGTCGCGGCAAATCCGTCACATCCCGCATGCCCCGGGGCAGCGCCACCATGCCGTCGTAGTCGCTGCCCACGCCCACGCCCTCCTCCCCCATCACGTCCACGGCGTGCTCCACGTGGCGGACCACGTCGTCCCACGTGTCGCCGCCCAGGTACACCGGCGCCAGGATGATGCCCACCACACCGCCGCGCTGGGCAATGGTGCGCAGGGCCGCGTCGGACAGGTTGCGCCAGCCGCCGCCCGCCGCGCGCACGCCCGTGTGCGAACAGAAGTAGCGCACCGTGGGGTGCGCGAAGAGGTCCGTGAGCGTCTGCTCGGAGGCGTGCGCCACGTCCACGCTCATTCCCAGGCGGGCCATCTCCTCCATCACCTGGTTCCCCAGCGGCGTCAGCCCCCGGTTGCCCATCATGGGAAAGGACGAACCGCCCAGGTCGTTGTTGGACAGGTGCGTGAGCCCCATGAAGCGCACTCCGCGCCGGTGCAGCTCCTCGATCCGCTCCACCTGGCCTTCAATCGCGTGGCCGCCCTCCACGCCCAGCACCGCGGATAGCCGCCCGTGCGCGAGGTTGTCCTCCAGCGCCGCCCCCGTGGTGGCGACACGCACGGTGTCCCCGGAGCGGGCGCAAAAGGAGTCCAACTTTTCAATCTGCCAGAGCGCGCGAGTCCACTCGCTGCCGCGCGCCTCGCGGGGCCACTTGCGCCACGCGGCGAACAGCGGGAAGCCGCCAATGAACGGGAAGCCCCGGGTCACCAGCGTAAAGCACTGCAGCTTCACCCCCGCCTCGCGCAGGCGGGGGAAGTCCACGTGCCCCTCTGTCGACCGCTCGCACAGGTCGCGGTTCCACATCAGCGAATCCGCGTGTCCGTCCGCGATGCACCACTGGCGATGCAGCTCCTTCACGTCACCCATGCCAGCAGTCTTCGCCACGCCCTCCCGCGATGACAAGCGCCCCGGGACATCCCCCCGTCACACCTCACGTCCAGTCCGCGCCGTCGTCATCGCAGCCGTCCCAGAGGTCATCCTCCAGCGGAAGCCCCGCCTCCGCCGCTCCCGCCGGGCCCACGAGCGCGTCCGTGCGCACCTCCGACACCTCGCGCAGCGCTTCCGGGGGACCATAGGGCCGCCCTTCCGCGTTCAGCAGGCCCCGGAGCGCATCCCGCAGCTCCGCGCCCGTCTGGAAGCGCAGGTCGCGGTCGCGCTGGAGCACCCTCTGGAGCACGGCCCGCATTCCCGGCGAAAGCCCCCGCGTGGCCTGCTCCACGTGCGCCGGTGTCAGGCACGCCATGCGCGCGGCCATCAGCGGCGCGGGGAGCCAGCTGGGTGTCTCCGCGCACAGCCCGCGCGTTCCAGGCACGGGCTGGGCCTGCTGCGCGGCGCGCTCCACGTCGTCCAGGTCCAGCAGGTGCAGCCCGGTGAGCAGCTCCAGCAGCACCATCCCCAGGGAGAACAGGTCCGCGCGGCCATCCAGCGGCAGGCCCTCCAGCGCCTCTGGCGAGGCATAGGCCACGTCCCCGCGCACGAGCCCCGGCTCCGTCACCACGCGCCCGGGCAGCCGCGACCACGCGAGCGCGAAGTCCGACAGCCGCACCCGCCCGTGCACGTCCACGCGCAGGGAACGGGGGCTGATGTCGCGGTGGACCACCCCCACGGGCAGGCCGCGCGAGTCCTCCAACGCATGGGCGTGATGGAGCGCGTCCGCCACCTCCGCGCCCACGTACGCGGCGAACGCCTCCGAGAAGGGCCGTCGCCGCAGCGCCGCGAAGCTGGACAGCGTCTCCAGGCACGGCCCGTCCACGTACTCCGTCACCAGATGGGGCGCGCCGTCGTGCACCCGCACCAGGTACACCGGCGCGATGGCCGGGTGGGACAGCCGCATGAGCAGCTTCACCTCTTCCCGCAGCCGCGCCCGCGCCACGTCATCCGTCACGTCGCGCAGGCGCTTGATGAGCACCAGTCCGCCCGGCGTGCGCGCGTAGTGCCGGCGGGCGAGCAGCAGCTCCCCTCCGGCGCGCGACCCCAGGTAGCGCACCAGCTCATAGGACGTGGCCCCGGTGGTGAAGAGGATGAACGGCCGGGACGCGGAGGACGCGGGGGGATGGGTGGCCATCGTGGGTGACGCTCCTGACGAAGAGGCGCTTCCCGGGGGTGGGAAGGCATGAGGAACTCCTCACGCCCGCGTCCTACCACCCGGGTCAGACATCCCCATCCGACCCCACCGGGCATCTCCCGACTAAAAAGGAAACGGCCCCCACCGCGAGGGTGGGAGCCGCCGCCTTCAAGTATTTTCCCCAGTCCGGAAAGACAGAGGCGCGTGAGGCGCGGGGATTACTTGTCCAGCTTCTTCACCGCCGCCACCAGGGTGACGTCGCGGGCGACCATGTCCTTGCCGTCCATCACGTAGGAGGCGCGCACCTGCGAGCCTTCCTTGATGTCGTCCAGCTTCACCGCGCGGCTGCCATTGTCCATCAGCGCGGTCCGGTCATTGGTCTTGATCTTCAGTTCCTTGTTGGTGCTGTCCACCAGCGTCAGCGTGTCACCGGACTTGGCGATCACGCGGCCGTTGACGGTGGTCGCCGCCGCGGCGCTGGTGGTGCCGGCCATGCCGGAGCCGCCCTCGGCCAGGTCCTCATTCCGGTTGGCCTGGGCCTCGGCCAGGTCCTGCTCCTCGTCGCGGACGTCCTCGTTGGCGCTGGCGATCTTGTCGTTCGCGTCCTGACGGGCCTCCGCGATGTCCTCGTTGGCGTCATGCTGCGCCGACGCCATCTCCTGGTTCTCGTCCTGACGCGCCTCCGCCGTCTCCTGCGCCGCTTCCTGACGGGCCTCGGCGACATCCTCGCGCTGCGCCTGGACGTCATCCTTCTTGCAGCCGGTGACCATCGTCAGACCCGCGACCGCCGTAACCGCAATCATGAGCTTCCGCATGTGTGACCGCCCCCTGTGAGTGTGTTCTTGAGTGCCGGTGATTTGTTCCCCGGCGTTGGGCAGAAACTGGTCGCTCCCCCCGTACCTGCACAGCGCTTGGCAACGCATGGAGCCATGAGCAGGGGCGGCCCGCGCACGAGGAAGGCCCTGGCCGCTCGCCTGCTGGGGAAGCGGAACAAAACGCATTCGAGCGCGAAAAATCCGTTCCAGTGCGCTGAAGCAGGCCTTTTGCGTGGGGGAGGCTGTGCGTTGACAGGGCAGAACCGCCCTTGTACTGGCACCGGCGGGTCCCGACCGACGGGGACCGGAAGGAGCCGTGAGGCCGTGAACGTGTGGGTCAACGGAGAAGCGCGGACGCTGCCAGAGGGCAGCACCCTTTCGTCCCTGCTGGCGCTGTTGGAGCTGGGCAGCGGCCCGGGGGTGGCAGTGGAGGTGAACGCGGAGGTGGTGCGCCGCGCCCGTCACCCCGAGCACCGGCTCCAGGACGGGGACCGGGTGGAGATCGTCACCTTCGTGGGTGGCGGGTGAGTGCAGGCCCTGGAGAGGAGACGGTCATGAGCGGTATCGCGGACAAGCCTTTCACGCTGGCGGGGGTGACGTTCACCTCGCGGCTCATCGTCGGGACGGGGAAGTACCCCAGCCACGAGGTGATGAAGCAGTGCCACGAAGCGTCGGGCGCGGAGCTCGTCACGGTGGCGGTGCGGCGGTTGGACCTGAAGGCGACGGGCGAGGCGTCGCTGATGAACTGGATCGACCGCAACAAGATGCGCCTCTTGCCCAACACGGCGCTCTGCTACACGGCGGACGACGCGGTGCGCACGTGCCGGCTGGCGGAAGAGCTGGGCATGAGCAAGTGGGTGAAGCTGGAAGTGCTTGGCGACGAGAAGACGCTCTACCCGGACGTCGAGGAGACGGTGAAGGCCGCTCGCATCCTGGTGAAGGAAGGCTTCACGGTGCTGCCGTACACCAGCGACGACCCCATCACCGCGCGCAAGCTGGAGGACGCGGGCTGCGCGGCGGTGATGCCGCTGGCGGCGCCCATCGGTAGCGGGCTGGGCATCCGCAACCCGCACAACCTGCGGCTCATCCGCGAGGTGGTGAAGGTACCGGTCATCGTGGACGCGGGCGTGGGCACGGCGTCCGATGCGGCCATCGCGATGGAGCTGGGCGTGGACGCGCTGCTCATGAACACCGCCATCGCGGGCGCGAAGGATCCGGTGCGCATGGCCGTGGCCATGAAGAAGGCGGTGGAGGCCGGCCGCGACGCGTTCCTCGCGGGCCGCATCCCGCGCAAGGCGTACGGCTCCGCGTCCAGCCCCATCGAAGGGCTCGTGGAGTAGCGGTGCCCGTCCTGCCCCGCCTCGTGGTCATCACGGACTGGCGGCTGCCCCGGGCGCGGTTGCTCACCGCGCTGGAGCGGGCGCTGGAGGCGGGGCCGGACGTCGCCGTGCAGCACCGTCACCCAGAGGCCTCCGGGCGGCTGTTCCTGGAGGAGGCCCGGCTCCTGGCGGACGTGTGCCGGGGCCGGACGCTGTTCGTGAATGGCCGGATGGATGTCGCGCTGCTCGTGGGCGCGCACCTGCATCTGCCCGCTTCTGGCCCTTCTCCCCGCGACGTGCGCCCGTTCCTGCCCGCGGACCGGTGGGTGAGCGTGGCGGTGCATGACGCACGCGAGGCGGGTGCCGCGGTGGGCGCGGACCTGGCGCTGGTGAGCCCCGTGTTCGCTCCGGGGTCCAAGCCGGGGGACACGCGCGACACGCTGGGGCCTCATGGCTTCAGGGGGCTCGCGGAGCGGTTGCCCTGCCCTGCCCTGGCGCTAGGGGGGATGACGCCGGAGCGGGCCCGGGAGGTGCCGGGGGCCTGGGGCGTCGCGGTCATCTCCGCCGTGCTGGAGGCGGAGGATCCGCGCGCGGCGGCCCGGGCGTTGCTGGACGCATGCCGGCCCCCGCGCGATTGAGGCGGCGCTATGCTGCGCGGCCGTGACGCCATCCCCGACCTCCGTTGAGCTGCGCCCGCTCGCCATCGGAGAAATCATCGACCGCGCGGCGACGTTCTGGCGCGCTCACCTGAAGCCCCTGTTCGTGCTGGTCCTGGGGTTCGACCTGCTTAACTACATCGCGGTCAAGGCGTTCACCGTCGCGATGACGCGCACGGTGGGCGTGTTGCCCGGGCTGGGTGGGGCTCCCGCGGGTACGGACCCCACGCAGGCCCTGACCCAGTCCGGCATCGTGATGGGGCTGATGCTCGTGCTGTACACGTTCCTGGTGTGGAACTTCTGGGTGGCCACCACGGCGGCGGCCCGGTACGTGATTCCCGCGCGGCTGGGTGAGCCGGTGCGTCCCTCGGAAGGCCTGCGGCGGGCCGTGTCGCGCCTGGGCACGTTGACCGCGACCTACCTGCTGTCCATCGCGTGGGCCGCGGGGGTGACGCTCCTGCTGTGCCTGCCCGGCTCGCTCGTCATGGGGATGGGCGTGGTCGCGGCCGTCACCGGCAAGGGCACTGGCGGCGGAACGGTGCTCAGCATCGCGTTGATCATCATCGGCGCCATCGTGCTGGGCCTGGGGGCGCTGGCGGCGGTGCTCTGGTACTTCCTGCGCTTCATGCTCCTGCCCCCCGTGCTGGCCATGGAGGACGTGGGCGCGTGGGCGGCCTTCAAGCGCTCCGGGGCCCTGCTGAAGGGGCGTGTCGAGCCGGGCTTCATGGGCCGGGGCACGGTGCGGGCCATGGTGCTGTCCACGGTGGTGGGCGGCATCCTCATCGCGGTGAGCCTGGTGTCGGGGCTGCCCGCGTGGATCGTCCGGCTCGCCTACGGTGGCAACCTGTTGGATCCGGCGTCCCAGGCGGCCATTCCTCAGGCGCTGCTCGTCCCCGCGGAGCTGTTGCAGGTGGTGGGGCAGTCCTTCTTCACGCCGCTGAGCTTCGTGGTGTCCGCGTTCTTCTACGTGGACATGCGCGTGCGCCGCGAGGGCCTGGACCTGGAGCGGCGCATCGCGACCGCGGAGCCGGCGACGCCGTCCCCCTGACAACCCGTGCCCGCCCTGCCCCTGCTCCTCCTGCTGGCTGCCCTGCCCCCGTGCGCTGACCGGGAGGCCGTGTCGCGCCGGCTCGAGGACACGGCGCGCTCGCGGCCCGCCGCGTTCAACGCGGAGGTGAACCGGTTGATGGAGGCGCTGGACGGAGTGCCCCTGCCGCCCGGAACCTCCGGCCAGACGGAGCCCGACCGTGCACGGCAGCTCACCGTGTACCTGGAGGCCGTGTGCGCTCTGGACGCGGAGCCGGCCGTATCGCCCGGCGTGACGAGCGAGCCGGAGCGGCTGCGCGCCATCCTCGACCGGCCGGAGTTCGCGAGAGCCCGGCAGCGCAACAGCGACCTGCTGACGCGCCTCTTGCGCGAGCTGCAGACCTGGCTGGAGGGCCTCTTCGAATCCCGGGGGGCGCAGGGCTTCGCGGTGGCCACGCGCGCGGTGATGCTGGGCCTGGCGCTGGCGGTGGTGTTGTTCGGCGTGCTTCGGGTGCGCTGGCGCCGGAGCAAGAAGACCGTCACCGCGCAGGGAGTGGAAGGTGAAGCCGCGCCCCTGGAATTGGACACGCCTGGAGAACACCTGGGCCGGGCGCGCACCGCGCTGGAGACGGAGGACGCGCGCGAGGCCATCCGCGAAGGCTTGCTGGGCCTGCTGTCCACGCTGGAGCAGCGCAAGCTGGCGCGGCCGGACCGCGTGAAGACGAACCGCGAGCTCGCCGCGGAGCTGCCCACTCGAGGCGCCCCCGCGCGCGTGACGGGTGAAGTGGAGCGGCTGGTCGGTTGGTACGACCGGGCCTTCTATTCGCTGGAGCCGGTGTCGCGCGAAGAGGCCACCCGCTTCGTGGAGTCCGTGGAGCAGTTGCACGGCTCGCTCGCGGAGGTCCGACCGTGAGGAACGCGCGCGTCGCGATCGTCCTGGGCTTGATGATCGCCGTGGCGCTGGCGGTGGGCCTTGCCTCGCACGAGGCCCCGCCGGACTCGCCCGTGCCATCCATCACGAACCCGGGCCCGCTGGGGCTCAAGGCCCTCTTCGTCTACCTGGAGGAACGCGGACGGGACGTCAGCGCGCAGACGACATCCCTGGACTCGATTCCCGCCGACACGCGCACGCTGGTCATCGCCGCGCCGCAAGCCCAGCCCGTGACGAAGGAAGAAGTCGCCGCATTGGAGCGCTTCGTCCGAGGCGGCGGCACGCTGGTGTATCTGTCTCCGCATGCGCTGGCGGAACACCAACCGGGCATGGAGGACTGGCTGCACATCACCTCGGGCGCACTGCCCGGTACGAACCACCAGGGCCTTGCCTCCGAATGGGTGGATCCCGCCGGCGTCACCGTGGACGTGTGGCTGCCCGCTGGCGCGCTGCGCGACCTGTCGCTCCTGCGCGTGGCCCGGGATCGGAGCCTGCGAGTAGAACACGGAGACGCGGTGCCGCTGGCGGGCCTGGGCGGCGCGAGCGTGCTGTGGCGCTGGGGCCTGGACCAGGGCGAGGTCTACGTCGCCGCGGGCCCGGACCTCGCGGAGAACCGGCGACTGGAGCTGCTCGACAACCTGCGCTTCTGGGATGCGCTCGCCGCGCGCGGCCCCCTGCGCTTCGACGAGTTCCACCACGCCGTCATCACCCGCCCGCCCCTATCCCAGGGCCTCTGGGTCTTCATCGCGCAGAGCCTCGCCGTGGGGCTCGTCTACGTCGTCTCCCGAGGCACGCGCTTCGGCGCGCCCCGGCCCGTGCGCGTGGAGCGGCACCGCTCATCTCGCGAGTACGTGCGCTCCCTGGGCTGGCTCATGCGCCGCGCGAAGGTGGAGGCGGAGCTGTTGCCGGAGCTCGACACCGGCCTGCGACGCCTGATGCACGAGCGCCTGGGCATTGCCCCTTCCCTGCCGGACGCGGAGGCCGCGCGCCTCCTGGCGGAGACCTGCGGCATCCCCGCGCGCGACTACCTGGACGCGAAGGAAGACCTCGTGCGCACGCGGGAGCGCACACCCATCCGCCCCGCCGACTACACCCGCCTCGCTCGCCGCTACGCCCTGCTGGAGCGCCGCGTGACGGGTCGCGCTGGCGATCTCCAGGAATGACGAAGGCGCGGTGTCCGGCGCGCTCACACGCTCCGGACCCGCGCCCTCTTGTCGCCCGGTACCGGACCGGACCTACAGCTTCTTGCCCGCCGCGAGCATCGCCTCACCCACGTGCTGGCGGATCTCCGTGACGCGCGCCTCCCAGCTCTCGTGGAAGATCTTCTCCGCGCGCTCCCGGTTCGGGCCCGGGTTGTCCGCCAGCGCCGCGTTGACCTGCTTCACGTAGTCCTCCGGCGTGGTGGCGATGCGGCACAGGCCCACCTTGCGGACCTCCGGCAGATCCGACGACACCACCGGCAGGCCGGACGCCAGGTACTCGCGCACCTTCAGCGGGTTGGAGTTCAGCGTCAGCTCGTTGATGACGAACGGGTTGAGCGCCACGTCGAACGCCTTGTTGTAGCCCGGCAGGTCCGCGTACGGCTTGCGCCCCAGCATGTGGATGTTGGGCACCGCGCGCAGGCGGCTGTCGTCGCAGTCCGGCGTCGTCTTGCCCACGATGACCACCGAGCCCTCCGGGTGCGCCTTCGCGCACGCGATGATGGCGTCCTGATCAATCCAGTCCGCCACCAGCCCGAAGAAGCCGATGATGGGCTTGGGCAGCTTCGCGATGTCCTCCGGAATCTTCGTCGCCGGGTCGCACGCCTTCACGAAGTGCGCGTGGTCCGTGCCGTGACGCACCAGCACCGTGCGCGGGTTCATGCGCTTCTTGTTCTCATACAGGCGCTCCGCGGACGTGATGCACATGTCCGCGCGGCGCAGCAGGCGCTCCTCCAGCTCCGCGATGTGCTTGCCGTTGGTGTCGCTGAACGCGGAGAACTCGTCCACGCAGTGGTACACGACGAAGTCCTCGCCCAGCGTGCCGGACACCGGCGCGGACGCGGGCAGGAAGCTCCAGGAGATGGGGCGCTCGAACTTCAGCTGCTTCATCGCGCGAAGCACCTGGAGCCGCAGCAGGTGGCGGTTCGCCTGGCGCACCGTCTCCGAGCCGTAGAACGGAATCGCCAGCGGCGCGAGCACGTGCAGGTTGGGCTCCACCTCGCGGATGCCCTGGGTGAACGTCTTCAGCTTCTTGATGATCCGCTGCGCGTCGTGCGCGTTCGCCTTGGGCGCGCGGTTGCCAATGCTGTTCACCCACAGCACGCGGTTGTCCCGCGAGAGGATCCGCATGATGTGGACCTTCGACAGCGGATCCCCGTCCCAGTCGTTGGAGAACACCACCAGGTCCCGCCCACGAAGGGCCCGCTTCGACAGGTCCATCTCTTCACTGCGCCGCATCGTCTTCTCCTGAAGTCAAAAGTTCCGTGCTGAAAGCCCTGAAGCGCGCCCTCTCACTCGAAGGCGCCCCAACCCGTCCCCACTCCGTCACGCCGCGTTCACGGTTCCTGCACCTGCCATGCCGGACGGCATCAACTCCGCGTACATGTCCAGCATCACCGGCCCCGCATCCGGAGCCGTCACCTTCGCCGGGCCCGCCGCCAGCGCGTCGCGCACCGCCTGCGCCAGCGCCCGCTCGTCCCCGGCCTTGAACAACCGCGTGCCCTCCGGCCGAGCGCACACGTCGCTGGCCACGCACGGCACGCCCAACGCCAGCGCCTCGCGCACGGAGATGGAGTCCCCGTCGTGCGTCGTGGGCCGGATGAAGGCGTCGCTCTGGGACAAGAGCCCCAGCGCCTTCGCGTGCTCCAGCTCGCCCAGGTCCTCCAGCAGCCCCGCCACGCCCAGCTCGCGCGCGTCGCGGATGAACTCTTCCGAGCGCGTGCCCGGCCCGAACAGCGCCAGGCCCACGCCCGGGTGCGTCTCCGCCACGAGCTTCAGCGCGCGGAACATCTGCTTGCGCCCGTACACAGGCGACGGGTGGTGCGCCATCGCGAGCAGCGGACCGCGCCGGGACCGCGCTGCCTCCACCTCCGGCGTCACCGGACCGGGCCGCACCTGCGAACCGCAGAAGGCCGGATGCACCACGACCTTCTCCTCCGGCACACCGCACGCGACCACCGCGTCGCGCACCGCCGGGGACACCGCCACCACCCGCGCGTAGCCCGCCAGCGCCGTGCGCGCGAACACGCGCCGGGCCTGCGACTCCGCCAGGTAGTCAGGAATCAGCCCCGAGTGCAGCGTGATGACGCGCGGCGAGCGAGGCCCGGGCATGGTGCCCACCAGCGCCGCCAGCACCCACGCCTTCGGGTTGTTGCCGCTGGTGTGCAGGTGGACCGTCCAGCCCGCGGAGGTGAATCCCGCGAGCCGCAGGCCGAAGGCGGCGGCGCCGTGTACGGGGAGGACGTCCGGAGCCGGCCGGCCACCCTTCCCGATATCGAGCACCTTCGCTTCGACCTCGCGGTCGCGCAGAAATTGATGGAGTTGACGGACGTGGATGGCCACGCCCCCGTACGGCGGCGGGTAGTCCCCGACGAGCAGCACGCGCATGAAGGAAGCCCCTTGCCCAACGAAGCGAAGTGCCTAGCGCGCGGAAGCCTGCGCGGAGGGACGTGGGACCTGGGTGAGTTTCGGCGGCGCACGCGTGGGCAACAGGCCCATCTCGCGCTGGTACGTGGTGAGCGGATCCGCGTCCTGCCGGATGAGCTTCGCGGGCACGCCCGCGACCACCGCGCCCGAGGGCACGTCCTTCACCACCACCGCGTTGGCGCCAATCACCGCGAAGTCGCCCACGTGGATGTTGCCCAGCACCTTGGCGCCCGCGCCGATGCGCACGTAGTCGCCAATCACCGGCGCGCCCTCCAGCCCGGAGCGTCCGCCAATCGTGACCTGCTGCGAGATGAGCACGTGTCGGCCCACCTTCGCCGCCTTGTGGATGACCACGCCGATGCCGCCGTAGCCCAGCTGCGTCCCCTCGCCGAGCTCCGCGTCTTCAGGGATGTAGGAGCTGTGCAGGTAGTAGATGGCCTTGCGCAGAACGGCGGGCAGCAACGGCACCCCTCGCTTCTTCAGCCCATGAGCCATCCGGTACAGCGTCATCGCGTCGAATCCCATCACGCCTCTCCTCGCCCACATCCGAACTCCGTGACGCCTGGAAGGTAGGTACCCACGCGTGGGGAGGGAAGTGCCCCCCACGCGTGCGATACCCGACGGTGGATCAGGCCGCCCGGCGGGGACGGAGGGACTGCAATGCGCTCCACGGGCGAACGCCTTGCGCATACAGACCCACCACGTACCCCACCACGAAGAGCAGCCCCGCCACCGCCAGTGGCAGCACCCGCCACAGGAAGCCCGTGGGCAGGTTCATCCACGTGTCATGCACGCCGGTGCGCAGCAGGAAGATGCTCCCGCCCGCCGCGACAGCCGCCAGCGACGCCTGCCCCAGCTCCCGCCACGGGATGACGTCCGTGAGCCCCAGCTTGCGCTCGGGCGTGGACAGCGCTCGGGGCACGCGGATGAGCAGCATGCCCTTGCCCACCACCTCCGCCAGCGCCCAGGACGCGATGCCGCCCATCATCCCGAAGTGCTTCACGCCGAACCACAGGAGCGGCACCGTCACCACCGCCTTCACCAGGTACGACGCGAAGATGGCCCGCGTCTGTCCCCGGGCCCGGAGCGTCCCGTCCATGGGCAGGATGGACAGCACCACGCCCAGCACGCTCACCCGGAAGATGGGGACCGCGGGCAGGAACTTCTGGCCGAACATGGCCCCCACGAACTCCGGCGCCGCCGCGAAGAGGAACGCCGCGAACGGCAGGAACACGTACGCCAGCTTTCCAGCCGCTTCCCGGAAGGCCTCCACGCCCTCCTCCAGCCGGCCCTCGCGCTCCAGTTCGCCCAGGCGCACCATCAGCACCTCGCTGGTGGGCGTGTAGAGCAGGTCCACCACCGGCAGCTGGAAGCAGCCCACCCGGTAGAGCGCGTACACCGCGGGGGCCACCACGCCCGCCACCGCGTACATGTGCGCGTTCTGCTGGGGGATGGCCAGGAACATCGCCGCGCCGAAGGGCGCCGCGTACACCAGCTGCTCCTTGAACAGCTTCCAGTCCACCAGCGGCCCGGTGGAGCCACGCAGCGACACCACCCACGTGGCCACGTAGCGCAGGCCCGCGAAGCAGGCCACGGCGATCATCATCCCGTGCAGGGAGAAGCCCAACAGCGGCGGCAGCACCATCACGCCGGAGCGCACCGCGTCCGACGCCAGGTACACCACCGCGGACGCCTTCGTCTTCCCCTGGCTGGTGAGCGAAATCTCCAGCGGGTAGCTGCCCAGGAAGAACGCCGTGTAGAGCGCCAGCGCCGCGCGGTGCTCCATCAGCGCCGGGTTGTTGAAGTAGGCCGCCACATGGCCCAGGAAGAACCACACCAGGCCCGCCGCCACGACGCCCGCGCCCGTCACGAAGAGCAGCGCGTGGCCCAGGTACGGCCGCTTCGCCTCCGCGCGGGGCAGGAAGTAGTAGAGGCTCTGCGCCACGCCGAACGGCAGCACGTACGACAGCGTCGTGGCGATGAGGAACAGCTGGTAGTAGGTGCCGTACTCGTCCAGGCGAAGCACCCGGGCGAGCACGAGTGGAATGGACAGCGTCAGCCCCGCGGTGAACAACCGGGCCAACACCAACGGGCCGGCCCGCCCCAGGAACGACGGGGACGGGGCCGGCTTGGGTGACACACTCACTGGAGCTCCTCCGGCTGCGCCGCCTCCGGGGCAATGGCCACGTTCGGCGCCACCACGACCTGCGCACCCGTCACCGCGGCCGCAACCCGCGGATCCGTCACGATCACCGGCGCTGTCACGTCCACGACTTCCACCGGCGTCGCCTTCGCGAGCGCGACCTCCGCGGCGGCCGCCTCCTGGACCAGGATGTTGGGGGCGCCGCTGACGGCCGGAGAGAGAATGTGCGGACGGTGGCCCAGCACCGGGTGGCTCATGCCCAGCACGCCGAAGCAGTCATCGAACTGGCACACCGTGAGTGCAGACGAGTAGTCCCCCATCATCCCCAGGCTGAAGTTCTCCCACATCACCTTGCGCTTGAGGGCGAACGGGTCGCCGCCCACGCGGTTGGGCAGGTCCTCCGTGGTGACGCCCGAGCGGAAGCCGTTCTGCTTGAGCACGCGGATCATCTCGTCCGAGTACCAGCCGTTGCAGTACGCGAAGTCCTTCACCTGGACACCGACCTCGCGCTCGATGGTCTGCTTGGACTCGACGATCTCCTTCTCCACCACCGCCGTGGGCTCCAGCGTCAGCACCGTGTGGCCCAGCGTGTGCGCGCCGAACTCGAAGCCGTCGCGCGCCATCTGGCGCACCTCGTCCCAGTTCATCACGTCGCCCTGCTCGGGCATCAGGTCCGAGCCGCCGCCCAGCTGCCGCTCCAGCGCGTCGATGATGCCCGTGAGCACGCGCGTGGGGTGCTCTCCGATGAAGTCGTCCAGCGCCGCGGACGTCGTCTTCTGCCCGGAGAGGATGGGCCCCAACAGCTGCACGGACGGGCCGGGCATGGTGGAGTAGTCCGGGCGGAACCGGCGCTCCTGCACGCAGCGCAGCAGGTGGAACAGCCGGTCGTGGTTGAAGCGCTTGTCCGTGTTGATGAACGCGGTGGGCAGGTAGGTGATGGCCGGCACGCCCATCTGCTTCAGCACCGGGTACGCATGCCGGTACACGTCGCGGTAGCCGTCATCGAACGTCACCACGAACAGGTCCTTCTTCGCGGCGCGGCGGCCCGCCATCACGTCCACCGCGTCACCCAGGCTCGCCAGCTCGAAGCCCGCCGCGTGCGCCTGCTCCAGGTGACGACGGAACGTCTCCTGGGAGATGAGCAGCCCCGGGATGGAGCGCTGCAGCTCCCCCGTGAAGTCGCTCACCACGCGGTGGTAGCTCACGATGAGGATGCGCCGGCCACCCGACTGCGAACGGCGGTACGCCGCCATCGCCTTGCGCGCCCCGCTGTAGTGGAGGAACCCCGCCGCCGCCGCCTTCGCCGCCCGCCGCAACACCCTGCCTGCCATCACGCCTCCCTCGCGGCTTTCGCCGTCTGCCCGCTCCCCCCAATGGAACGGGCCCCGCGCCGCCTGTGTGCATGCTGGATGCCAGGGCAGGTAGGTGGTGGAAATCACCCGTAACCCCGGGAAACCCCGTGCCTCCAAGGGCAGGAACGCCCCTTTGGAGGTCGTACCTGGGTGTACCAGGGCAGTCGCGCGCCCACCCGTGGCGAAAACCTTTCAGTCCCCCGGCGAAAGCGGCGGAAGAAGCAGGCGTAAATTCTTCTTGTCCTCCGGCGGGCGACCCCAGGGGTTTCACTGGTGAACAACGGGGTTTCCGGCTACGAAACGGCCCGCCGATGCCCCCTCTCCCCTCTGGTTCAGCGCCCGCGCTCGCCCTCCACGACGTGAGCAAGCGCTATGGGCGTCGGTGGGCGCTGGCGCGGCTCACCTACGCGCTGCCCGCCGGCCGTTCGCTGCTGCTCACCGGCCACAACGGCTCCGGGAAGACGACGCTGTTGCGCCTCGTCGCCACCGCGCTCGGGCCCACCGCGGGCCGCGTGGAGGTGCTGGGCCGGGACGCCGTGCAGGACCGTGAAGCCGTGCGCCGCGACGTGGCGCTCCTGTCCCACGCCAGCTTCCTCTACGAGGACCTGACCGCGCAGCAGAACCTGATGGTGCTGGGGCGCCTGCTGGGCGTTGACGCGCCGCAGGACGTCGCGGACGCGCTGCTCAACCGCGTGGGCCTCAACCGCCGCACGGACAGCCCGGTGCGAGGCTTCAGCGCGGGCATGCGCAAGCGCTTGGCCATCGCGCGACTCCTGATGAAGGCCCCGGCCCTGGCGCTCCTGGACGAGCCCTTCGGTGAGTTGGACCCGGCGGGCATCCAGGACATGGAGGGCGTCATCGCGGAGCTGAAGGCGGGCGGAACCACGGTGGTGCTGGCCACGCACCTCATCGAGCAGGGCCTGAGCCTGTGCGAGGAGCGGCTGCACCTCCAGGACGGCCGGGCGGTGGCGGCATGAGCCCCCCGAACACGAAGCGCCGCCCGGGCCTGCTGACGACGACGCTCGTCCTGATGCGCAAGGACCTGCTCATCGAATGGCGCACCCGCGCGCGGCTCAACGCGCTGGTGTTCTTCGCCATGGCCACGCTGCTGCTCTTCTCCTTCGCGCTGGGCCCGGACACGAAGTTGCTGGAGCGCAACGCGGGCGGCTACCTGTGGCTGGCCATCCTCTTCGCCAGCGTGCTGTCCCTGGGCGAGTCCTTCCGCGTGGAGACGGAGAACGCCTGCCTGGACGGCGTGCGGCTGGCCCCGGCGGACGCGCGCGCCATCTTCCTGTCCAAGGCGCTGGGCAACGCCCTGCTGCTCCTGGCGCTGGCGGTGGTGCTGGTGCCGGTGATGGTCGCCCTCTATGGCGTGCGCATCGTCACCGGGGTCGGTGACCTGGCGGGCATCCTGGTGCTGGGCAGCATGGCGCTCAGCGCTCCGGGGACCGTGTACGCGGCCATCTCCAGCAATGCCCGGGCCCGGGATGTGCTGCTGCCTCTGCTATTGTTCCCGCTCGTCATCCCAGCCCTCCTCTCCGCCGCCAAGGGCACCACGCTCGTACTCCAGGGTGACCCGATGCAGCAGTTGGGCTCATGGCAGGGGCTTCTGCTGGGGTTCAATCTGATTTACTGGGGCGTGGGCTTCTTGCTGTTTCCCCGGGTCATCGAGGACTGAAGGATGAACAAGTTCGTCAAGTTTGGCCTGCCGGCGGTGACGCTGGCGCTGCTGGGCGCGGGCTGGTGGCTGGGCCTTGCGTGGGCACCGCCGGACCGGGAGATGGGCGAAGTACAGCGCATCATGTACGTCCACGTGCCGCTCCAGTGGATGGCCATGATGGCCATGTTCATCAACTTCGTGGCCGCGGTGACGTACCTGCTGCGTCAGTCATGGAAGACGGACGCGATGGCGGAGGCCTCGGCGGAAATCGGCCTGCTCTTCGGCACGCTGGGCATGATCACCGGCTCCATCTGGGGCCGCCCCACCTGGGGCGTGTACTGGTCGTGGGACCCCCGCCTGACGTCCGAGGCCATCCTGCTGGTGTCCTACACCGGCTACCTGGTGCTGCGGCGCTTCGTCGAAGACCCGGAGAAGCGCGCGGTGTGGAGCGCGGTGGTGGCCATCATTGGTGCCATCAACCTGCCCATCGTGTGGTTCTCCGTGCGCTGGTGGCGCAGCCTCCATCAGGTGCAGTCCAGCCCCAAGACGGTGGACCCGCAGATGGTGCTGCCGCTGCGCGTGTCGGCGTTCGGCATGCTGGCGCTGCTCATCGTCTTCATGGTGCACCGCTACCGCATCGCGCTCGCGGAGCGGCAGGCGGAGGTGGCGCTGCCGGACGCGCTGCCCTCGGATGACCCCGCGCAGCGCGCGACCCATTCCTCGAAGGTGGCCTGAACATGACCTCGCTGACGTCGCTGATGCTGCTGGCCCAGGTGGGCAGTGGCCGTGTCCAGGGTGGTTGGGGATACGTGGGGGCCTGCTACGGCATCTCCGTGGCCGCCTTCGTGCTCTACTCAGTGTCCCTCTGGGCGCGCCGTCCCCGCGCCGCTGCCGATTCGAAGGAGTGAGCCCATGACGCCCGTCAACCGCAACCGCCTCATCGCGCTGGGAGCCCTGCTCTTCGCCGGCGCTGGCCTTGGCTTCATCGCCTTCGGCAACATCGGGGACAACCTCGTCTACTACTGGAGCCCGTCGGAGCTGATCTCCAACGGCGACAAGGCCTACACGGCCACCATCCGCCTGGGCGGCGTGGTGCAGCCGGGCAGCATCCAGTGGAATGAAGGCCACACCACGCTGGACTTCCGCGTGGCGGACGGCCCGGACGCGAACGCGAAGAGCGTGCACGTGCGCTCGCTGGAGACGCCCCCGCAGATGTTCCGCGAGAAGATCGGCGTCGTGGTGGAGGGCACCTACGACAAGTCCGGCGTCTTCACGTCCAACCGGCTGATGGTGAACCACTCCAACGAGTACCGCGCGCCCAAGGAAGGCGAGGAGCCGCGCAAGTGGCAGGACACGCTGGCTGAAGGTGCCACCACCGCGACCGCGACGCCGCCGGGGGCGCCGTGAACGGAATGTTGGGCTATGGGCTGGTCCTCGCGGGCCTGGCCTTCGCCGCGTTCGGCGCCATTCTGGGCCTGGTGGGCGGCATGCGCCGCAACGACGCCAGCTACCCCTGGGTGCTGCGCGCGGTGTGGGGCTTCGCCGCGTGCATGATCGGCAGCAACCTGGTGATGGTGGAAGCGCTCATCAACCACGACTTCAGCGTGAAGTACGTGGCCCAGGTGGGCAGCCGCGCGACGCCGCTCATCTACACCATCGTGTCGCTGTGGAGCGCGCTGGAAGGCTCCATCCTCTTCTGGGGCCTCATCATGGGCGTGTACCTGGCGGCGTTCGCCTGGGTGCACCGCAAGGAGCACGCGCGCTACATGCAGCTGGCGCTGGGCACCATGCTGGCAGTGGGCGTCTTCTTCGCCTTCCTCATCGCGGGCCCCGCCAACCCCTGGGGCGCCGTGTCGCCGGTTCCGGCGGACGGTCCAGGCCCGAACCCGCTGCTGCAGAACCACTTCCTGATGATCATCCACCCGCCCATGCTCTACGCGGGCTACGTGGGCATGACGGTGCCGTTCGGCGTCGCCGTGGCGGGCCTGCTGCGCGGGGAGATTGGTGAAGCGTGGATGGCGCCCCTGCGGCGCTGGACGCTCATCGCGTGGATGTTCCTCACGCTGGGCATCGTGCTGGGCTCGTGGTGGGCGTACGCCGTGCTGGGCTGGGGCGGTTACTGGGCGTGGGATCCGGTGGAGAACGCGTCGTTCCTGCCGTGGCTGACCGCGACGGCGTTCATGCACTCCACCATGGTGCAGGAGCGCAAGCGGATGCTGAAGCTGTGGACGCTGAGCCTCGCGCTCGCGTCGTTCGTGCTCACCATCCTGGGCACGTTCATGACCCGCTCCGGCATCTTCAACTCGGTGCACTCGTTCACCCAGTCGGACATCGGGCCCACGTTCCTGGTCTTCATCGCCGTCCTGCTGGTGGTGTGCATTGGCCTGCTGGCCACGCGCGGCCACCTGCTGGCGCCGGAGGGCCGGCTCTCGTCGCTGCTGTCGCGCGAGGCGAGCATCCTGGTGAACAACCTGGTGTTCGTGGCCATCACCTTCACGGTGCTCCTGGGCACGCTCTACCCGCTGGTGTCGGAGGCCGTGCGCGGCATCCGCGTGAGCGTGGGTGAGCCGTACTTCAACAAGATGGCGGTGCCGGGCGGCATCGCGGTGCTCTTCCTGATGGGCGTGGGCCCGGTGCTGCCGTGGGGCACGCCGGACAAGGCCACGCTGCGCCGGCAGTTCCTCATCCCCGCGGCGGTGGGCGTGGTCATCACCATCGCCTGCTACGCGGCGGGGCTGCGCGGTGTGTACCCGCTGCTCACGTTCGGCCTGGCGGGCTTCGTCACCCTCATCACCCTGCGGGAGCTGGTGGTGCCGGTGCGCGTGCGAATGACGGAGCGCAAGGAGGGCTTCGTCACGGCGCTGACCACCGCGACGAGCAAGTCGCGCCGGCGCTTCGGCGGCTACGTGGTGCACCTGGGCATCGTGCTCATCATCGTCGCCGTGGCGGCCTCCAGCGCGTACGTGAAGCACACGTCCGGCACGCTGAAGAAGGACGGCACCATGATGCTGGACGGCTACCAGCTGAAGTACCTGGGCCTGTCCAGCGGCGAGGAGCCGCACCGCACCTTCGTCGCCGCGCGCCTGGAGGTGACGGCGCCCAACGGCGACGTGACGGAGGCGCGCCCGCGCATGAACTACTACGAGCGGAGCACGGACCCCGTGGGCACGCCCGCGGTGCGTGAGTCGCCGAAGGAGGACCTGTACATCTCGCTGATGGCCTTCAGCGAGACGACGGGCACGGCGAGCTTCAACGTCTGGGTGTTCCCGCTGGTGGGATGGATCTGGTACAGCCTGCCGCTCCTGATGCTGGGCACGCTCATTGCCGTATGGCCTTCGCGCCGGGCGGCGGTGCTGCGCGCGGACGCGCCGACGGTGGGAGCTTCGCCTCCCCTGCCGGGCACGGACGCCGAGCGGGGTGCGGCATGAAGCGCTGGCGGCTTCCGCTGGTGTTCGCCGCGGTGGGGGCGGCGCTGCTCTTCGTCCTCTTCCAGGGCTTCGGGCGGAACCCTCACGAGGTGCCCTTCATGCTGAAGGGTGCGGCCGCGCCGGACTTCACACTCAAGCCGCTGGACGGCGGCGACGCCGTGAAGCTGGCGGACCTGAAGGGCCGCCCGGTGGTCATCAACTTCTGGGCGTCGTGGTGCGGGCCCTGCAAGTACGAACACCCGGTGCTCGAGTGGGGCGCGCGCGAGCTGGGCTCCCAGGCCGTGTTCATGGGCGTCGTCTTCGAGGACACGGAGCCCAACGCGCGCGACTTCCTGCGCCGCATGGGCGCGAGCTTCCCGCAGCTGATGGATGAGCGCTCGCGCATGGCGGTGGACTACGGCGTCGCGGGCGTCCCGGAAACGTACTTCATCGACGCGCAGGGCATCATCCGCGGCAAGCACGTGGGTCCCATCGACCCGAAGACGCTGGCCACCCGGGTGCAGGAGCTGACCCAGCCGGCGGCCCGTCCCACCGCGGAAGCCGCGCGTCAAAACTGAGTCAACTTGCGCCCGCTTGGAAGGCAGGCACCCGGGAGCCGGAAGAGGGAGGCCCGGGGCCGCCTCGCGGGAGGCCTGGAATCCGTAGTAAGTCCCATCTGTCGGCGTCGTTCGCGAGGGCTTCCCCCGGCCCCTGCTCCAGCGAGGTGGGCTTCCCATGCAGTGCCCCGAGTGCGGTGAAAGCGCGGCGGACGTCCGCTTGATGTACTGCGAGAACTGCGGCGCGAAAATGCCCGCACGTCCCGCGCCCCCGCCCCGAGCCAGCAGCGCCAGGAGCAACCGCCCCAGCCGTCCCATGACCGAGCCGGCCTATGCGGCGGAGATCCTGGACGAAGAGGAGGAAGACCGGCGCCAGGCCAGCGGCGCTCAGCCCCCACGCGGCTCCAAGGCACAGCCTCCGCCGGAGGAGTTCGAGGACGAGGATCCGTACACGGGCCCCCCCTGGCTGAAGGACGTGCCGGGCCACTCGCAGAGCGTGTTGGGCGTGGGGCTGGTGGCGTTCTCGCTGGTGCTGTCCATCCTGCCCTTCTTCCCCAGCGTGGGCGTGCTGGGGACCTTGCTGTCGCTGGTGGGCTGCGTGGCGCTCGTCGCGCGGGAGCTGCGCCGCGACGGCAACGCGCCCGGCTGGGTGGACTCCGTGCCGCTGGTGCTGATGCGGCCGGAGATCCCCGCCGCGTTCACGCTGCTGCTGCTGGCGCTGTCCGTGCGGCTGCTGTCCGGCTTCAACCTGCTCTTCCCCATCTGGGCGGCGGGGACGGCGCTCATCGCCGTGGAGCAGTACAAGCTGGTCATCGCGGAGCCGGACGGCGTGGCGCGCGACTTCGACCTGCGCTCGCTCCTGCGCTTCCCCCGGGTGGTGGCGCTGGCGGGCGTGGCGGTGTGCGTGGTGGCGCTCTTCCTGTCGTGGGGCAAGGTGATGGCGGACGGCTCGGCGCTGCCGGACAACGCGCCGGTGCCGGGCGGCGTGCGCAGCGTGCCGGCCGAGTTGCGCGTGATTCCCACCACGCGGCCCTCGGACGACTCTCTCTACAGCGCGGGGGGCGGCGTCGCGTCGCGCTCGGGCTGGGACCTGCCGTTGTCGGAGCTGCCGCTGCTGGCGCTCCTGTCGCTGCTCGTGCTCGCGGCGCTGCGGACGGACGTGGAGCGCCCGGCCTTCCTGCGGTGGGTGCCGGTGGGCGCGGTGAGCGTGAGCCTGCTCTGGGCGCTCGCGGGGGTGAAGCTCGCGGTGGGCCCCATCGCGTTCCTCCTGGGCCTGGGGGCGGTGGGCTTCCATGCCGTGCGCCACGCGCTGGGCCGCGACGAGCCGGCGGAGTACCTGCCGCCGGAGGACGACCCGTACGATCCGGACCAGGACCTGGAGACCGAGCCCGACTCGGGCTACCGGGGCTAGGCCGCTGGCTTCAATCGGAAGGGCTGCCCGGGCGGCGGGCGTGCGGCCCAGGATTCCGTGTGCAATACCCGTCAGGGGGCGGTAGTTAGGGACGGCCCCCGCTGGAGCCCCCGATGAATGCCGTCCTCGTCTCGTTGACCCTCGCCCTGAGCCTTGCCACGGGGCAGTTCGCGCCGCAGCAGGCCGCGAGTGAGCCTCTCGCGCCGGCCCAGGAGGCGCGAGTGCAGCAGCTGGCGAAGAAACTGCGCTGCGCGGTGTGCCAGGGCCTGTCGGTGGCGGACAGCCCGTCGTCCATGGCGCGCGCGCAGCTGGACAAGGTGCGCGAGCTGGTCTCCGACGGAAAGACGGACACCGAAATCGTCGACTACTTCGTGGCGCGCTACGGCGAGTGGGTGTTGCTGGAGCCGCGCGCGGAGGGCTTCAACTGGTTCGTGTGGCTGGGGCCGGTCGCGCTGGTGCTGGGCGGCCTCTTCGTCATCCTGAAGCAGCGTCAGCCATTGCCAGAGGCCGCCGCGCCCGCGGAAGCCGCGCCGGCCCCCTCCCCTTCCACCCCCGCGCCGTCCACGGACGAAGCGGACCCCTACCTCCAGGCCGTGCGCCGGGAGCTGGAGCGCTAAGCCATGCAGCCCGAGCCCACCAACTGGTTGCCCGGAATCATCGTCCTCTCGGTCGCCTTCGTGCTGGCGGCCGCGTGGCTCCTCTACATGAAGATGAAGACGGGGAGCGCGCTGCCGTCGGACACCACGGCGAAGGCGGACGGAACGGCGGACGACCTGGCGCAGCGGGCGCAGTCGCTCATCGAGCAGCTGCGCACGCTGGAGGCGGAGAAGCACCACTTCACCGCGGAGCACTACACGGCGGAGAAGGCGCGGCTGGAGAAGGAAGCGGCCGCGGCGCTGCGCGCGAAGGACGAGCACCAGAAGCGGCAGGCGGCGGGAGTGAAGGCGCCCGCGCGCAACGTGCCGGCGCCCTCGGGTTGGGCGTCGCGCAACCCGCAGATGGTGGGCGCGCTGTGGGGCGCGGGCGTGGTGGTCTTCTTCGGAGGGCTGGGCTACCTGCTCGTCTCCGAGCAGAAGCCGCGCGAAGAAGGCCAGATGGGCACGGGCGCGACGCCGCCGGGCATGGCCCAGCAGCAGATGCCGCAGATGCCCGAGATGAACGACGAGCTGGAGCAGGCGCGTCAGCGGCTGGCGTCGAACCCGGGCGACGTGGAGGCCGCGTCGATGCTGAGCCACGAGCTCATCCGTCAGCAGCAGTTCGACGAAGCGCTGAAGGTGACGCTGAAGGGCCTGGCGGTGGATCCGTTCAACGTGGAGCTGCGGGTGCACCGGGGCGTGCTGCGCGCGGCGTCGCAGGGCGACCTGCAGGGCGCGGAGCAGGAGCTGATGGAGCTGGTGGACACGTGGCCGGACGCGCAGGAGGCGCTCATCTTCCTGGGCAGCCTGTCGCTGCGCCGGGGCGACAAGGCCGGAGCGCTGGAGCACTTCGAACGCTTCACGGTGGAAGTGCCGAAGAACATGCAGCCCCCGCAGCTGGCCCCCGCCATCGCCCAGCTGCGCGAGCAGGTCGCTCAGCCGTAGCAGTAGGCTGTGCGCTGTGAGGGGCCGGACTTCCGGCCCCGTGAAGTGTGTCACCCCTGGAGGTGGGCCATGGGTGTGTCAGGCTTCTGGAAGGCCGCGGTCACGCTGTGCGGCGTCGCGTTGTCATCCGCCTGCGCGACAGGCGGTTCCGCGACGTATGTAGAGGGCGCCCTGCGCCCCCGTCACTTCGTCTTTCATGAAGTGGTGAAGCAGCGTGGAAAGAAACCAGGTGGCTGGATGGCAGCCTGTCTCCACGTCGGCATCGCCCGTGACACGGGAGAGTTGCTCTACTGCAAGTTCGGCGTGGAGATGCCCATCGTCAACGGTGCGCAGGGAGCGATCTCCATGGAACAAGCCCAAAGCCTCTCCGCGAGTTGCGCGAATCAGGCAGCGAGGACCACTTTCTCTGGCGCGACGCCAGCCACGCCCATCGGAATTGCCTGCGAGGAATTCAAGACCTTCTACGACCTGACGCTCAAGGCGGCCATTGACGGTGCTCGAGTCACGAAGGTCTGTGCCATGGGCATCAAGCCCGTCGTGGTGACACCTTCGGGGCCAACCACCAGCGGAGGCATGTAGCCCATGGTTCCATCCCTAGAGAAGTTGCTGGAGATTGCGCGGACCTACTGGCCCTCTGAGGAAGATCCCAATCAGGAACCCAGCCCCGAAGCACATCTGCTCCATGCGCTCTGGCGCAAGAAGCTCGCGGAGCCTGGGCCCTGGGACGTATTGATCGATCAACTCGATCAGGCATTTGCCCAGAACGCCATCGGAGACATCACGACGTCTCGGGATGGATGCTTCTGGTGCGCCATCTACCCAAGGCGTTCTCCTGAGCGGTCCGGCTTGCACTGGGTCTACGTCGGCTGCGCCAGCATCATCGCGCCCGTCTACACCGTGTATCGGGTCCAGTTTGAGTACGGCGAGCGCCGGATCTTCCGGCAACTCGACCTGGAGCCTCCCGCCACAGAGCCCGCGGTCACGATGGCGAGACTCATGGAGTCCGCGATGGATTTGAGCCTGCTGCCACCAGACATCGCCAACCACCCAGCGCCCGTCTTCGTGGGCTGGAAGTCCCCTCCGAAGACGACGCTCTTTCACGCGCTCTTCACAAGCGAACCCGACAACCTTCCCTGAGCCTCATCCCAGCCTGCGGATGGGCGCGCCGTCGAGGAACGCCCGGATGTCCTCCACGGCTTCGCGGAAGTACGTCGCGTAGTTCCCCTGGGACACGTATCCCAGGTGCGGCGTCGCCAGCAGATTCGGCAGCGTCCGCAGCACGTCGTCCGTGGGCACCGGCTCTGTTTCAAAGACATCCACCGCCGCGCCCTCGATGACACCCTGCTGGAGCGCCTCGACCAGCGCCGCCTGATCCACGATGGCCGCGCGCGACGTGTTGATGAGGTACGCCGTGGGCCGCATCCTCGCGAGCTCCGCACGCCCCACCAGCCCCCGCGAACGCTCGCCCAGAACCAGGTGGATGGACACGAAGTCGCTCGTCTCCAGGAGCGCCTCCTTCGACGAAGCCCGCGTCACCCCGACTTCAGCGGCCCGCGCGTCCGTGAGGTTCGGGCTCCAAGCGATCACGTCCATCCCGAACGCCGCACCCACGCGAGCCACCCGGCTCCCGATCTTCCCCAGGCCCAGGAGCCCCAGCCGCTTCCCGTGCAGGTCCACGCCCACCGAGTGCTGCCACGGGCCCCCCTGCCGGAACGCCGTGCTCTCCCCCACCACGTTCCTCGCGAGCGCCAATATCAACGCCCACGTCAACTCCACCGGAGGCTCGGTCGCGCTCGCCGTCCCGCACACCGTCACGCCGCGCGCGGTGGCCGCGGCCACATCGATGGACGCATTCCGCATCCCCGTCGTCACCAGCAACCGCAGCCGTGGCAGCCGCTCGAGCAGTGACTTCGGAAACGGCGTGCGCTCCCGCATGACGACGAGCAGGTCGAACGGCGACAGCGCCGCGACCAACTCCTCCTCACCGGAGAAGTGCTCGCGGAGCACCGTCACCTCGACCTGTCCGCTCACGGAAGACCAATCCGCGAGCCGCGTTGAAACACCCTGATAGTCATCCAGGACAGCGCAGCGCAGCTTCTCCATGGCACCCGCCAGGATCCGCCACGCCGCCACCGAGCGTCAATGCACCGCGGCCTTCCGCCGACGGAACCGGCGCACCTTCTCCACCAGTTCATCCGACAGCACACCCTTCACCGCGTTGCGCGTCTGGCGGGCCCACTCCTCGGAGCGCGTGAACCACGTGCCCGCGAAGCCCGCGCCGTGCGCGCGCAGGGACACCGTCTGGCGCTGCTTCGTCACCCAGTCGGACTTGTACGTCTCCGTGCCTCGCAGGAAGTCGTACTCCGTCAGGCCCATGTCGATGGCGTCCTTGAACGTCTCGCCCACCAGCACCAGGCCCACGCTGCGGTTGCGCCACGCCGGGTCATAGCCGGACTGGAAGTACACGAACGTCTGGCCATGCAGGATGCCGTACACGGACGCCACCGCCTGGCCGCCCACCTTCATCGTGTACATCCGCAGCCGGCCCCGCTCCGCCAACCACTGCGTCGCGTCCCGATGGAACGCCTCCACCCCGGCGCCCTTGATGCCCTGCGACCCTCCATCCGAGGACCAGCGCAGCGCATGCAGCCGGAAGAAGTCCGTCATCGGCCCGGCAAGCGCACCCGGCGCGTCCGTGCGCTCGATGCGGTAGCCGTCCTGCTTCTCCAGCCACTTGCGGCGGCGCAGGTAGTTGTCCCGGCGGCCCGTGCGCTTGAGGAACGCATCGAACGGCTCGCCCGGCACCAGCGTCTCGTACGGGCACACGTAGCGCTCCGTCACGCGCACGTCGCCAAACACCTCGCGCGCCACGCCGAGCGTCGTCGAACCCTCGCGCAGGTCCGTCAAATCCAGCACGTCCCACTCGTCGCGCAGCCCCTGGAGCACGTTGAAGAACGTCCGGGCCACCTCCGCCTCACGGCCCTTGCGCGCCACCACGTCCAGGTAGTCGCTGCCCACGTGCGTCTCACCCAGGAAGCCCAGGCGCCGCACGCGCATGCCATTCACCCAGCGGTGCTCCAAGCCCAGCGGCAACAGGCCCACCAGCGTGCCCAGCCTGTCGCGCGCCGTCAGCACCAGCGGCCGCACGTCAGGCGAGATGCGCCGGCACCACGGATACAGCCATTCCCACGCGTTGAACGGACCGGCCGTGCTCGCGTCCAGCAGCGAGTTCCACTCCGCCCGCATCCCCGCCAGCTGCGAGGCACTGCCCACCGCTGCCACGTCCAGCCGCGGCGCCAACCTCGGCCCCGACGTCAACTCGTCTTCGCGGATCACCGCGTCACCCTGATGCCTTTCCCGAAGCAATGCCCCGGCCCCCGGGGGCGATTGCAACCCGGGAGCCAGCCCCTGTTCCCTCACGACGCGCGCTTGCTCGGCCGGCGCTCGGACTTCAGCGCCTCCCGGACCACGTCCGCCACCTGCCCCATGACTTCCGGCGACAGATCCTGGTGGCACGGAATCTCCAGGATCGTGCGCCGCAGCTGCGCGACCTCCGGGAACTCCGACGGGTCGCACGCGGGATGGAAGCGCTTCCAGAAGTCGATGGCGTCGATGCCCTTCTCTCGCAGCTTCGCCAGCAGCAGCTCCTTGTCCTGCACCACCATCGGGTAGAACAGAGGACTGACGCCCGGAGGCAGCTGGTTGAAGAGCGGCGGCGACACGTCGCGCAGCCGGCCCAGCAGCAGGAAGTAGTTGCGGCGGCGCGCCTCGACGATGGACTCCAGGTCCTGCGCCAGGGCAATCCGCTTCGTCAGCGGGCTCATGCCCAGGTCCACGTGCCGCCGGTCGAAGTGCTGCGTGCCCGTGGCCACCCGCTCGATGCTCGCGGCCTTCACCGTGCCGTGCCCCACCGAGCGCACCAGGCCGCGCAGCCCCCGGCCCACCGCCCCGCCGCGCAGCTCCATGTTCTGCAGCAGCGCGGACACGGTGTGGCTGAAGGTGGACGCCAGCGGCGGCGACGGCGGCTCCGGCAGGCTGTACGAACGCTTGCCGTTGACGACCAGCGCACCTCCATTGGGAACCGGAAGGGTCTTGTAGAGGCAGAAGATGCCCACGTCGCCCGTGGTGCCCAGCGGCGTCGCGCCGTCCGAAGACAGGAGCGACAGCGCACAGTCCTCAATCAGCGGGATGCCGTGCTCGTCCGCCAGCTTGCGCATGGCGTCCACCGGCCCCGGGAAGCCCGCGTAGTGGATGAGATAGAGCGCGCGCGTCTTCGGCGTAATCCGCTTCGCCACGTCCGCCACGTCCACGTCCCAGCGGCTGCCCACGCGGTAGAAGCGCGGAATGGCGCCCGCGTCCACCACCGCCTCCACCTCCACGCCGTGGTGGTAGGCGGGCATCAGCACCTCGCCGCCGTCCAGGCGCAACATCTTGATGGTCAGCCAGACGGCGTTGCGCGCGAAGTAGAAGTACCGCGCGTTGGGAGACGAGAACGGCGGCAGCGCCCCCGGACGCGGCGGGGCCATCAGCATGCCCGGCCACAGCGTGGGCAGGGACGGCACGAACATCTTGTCGGTCGTCTTCACTTCTTCCATCGCGCCACCACCTCTTTCGCCGCCGGTACCCACCGGAACTTCGCCGCGCACAGGGCCCGGCCGAAGGCGGTGTCATTGAACACATAGAGCCAGGTGTGCCGCCGGACCTGATCCGTCCAGTCGCGCTTCCACACCATGTCCGGCCCCAGGAAATCGAACTCGGTGAGCCCCCGGTCCAGACAGTCCGCCAGCACCTCCTCCATCAGGAGCTGCCCCGGGCTGCATTCCTTCAGGGACTCGTCGTAGCCAGGCTTCAGCAGGAAGTAGCGCCCGCCGAACTCCAGGCCGTACTGGAACGCCACCGCGCGCCCGTCCACGCGCAGGAAGTACAGCGCCAGCCGCTTGCGGTAGGCCGAGTCCCGCGCCAGCTCCGTGTAGAAGCCGCGCGTCTTCGCGTCCTGCGCCATGGCCGTGCCATTCGCGCCCTTCCAGCCGCTCTGCTCCAGCAGCAGCCCTTCCTCCAGCGTGCCCTCCAGGTCCAGCCCGCCGGAGATGCGCTCGAAGGTGACCTTCCCCTTCTCCTCCAGCTTGCGGCGCCGGCGGCGGCAGTTGGCCTTGAACTTGGACGGCAGCTTCGCGAAGTACGCGTCCTTCTTCGCGGGCAGCGGCACATAGGGCGACTGCAATGACTCCCACTCGCCCACCGGCAAGCGGGCCTGCTTCGCGGCCTCCATCAGGCGGAAGCCCACGCCGCCGTCCGGCACGTCCGTCAGCCGCAGCACATCCCAGCCGCCCGTCGCGCGCAGGTGCGCGAGGAATGCCTGGGCCGCGGCATCCGGCTCCCGCGCCAGCATGTCGAAGCGGCAGGAGTGCGCGTTGGCCGCGGAGGTGAGCTGGCGGACAGGAACGCCGTACATCGACGTGCGCTCCTCCACCAGCGGCAGCGCGGCGGTGAGCGTTCCATCCTCGCCGCGCATCAGCAGCACGCGCATGCGTGCCCCGGCGGCGAAGTTGTCCAGCCACAGCCGCAGGAACTCATGCCGGTAGAACAGCTCGTGGGAGGTCGTCTCCACGAGCTGATTCCACTCGGCTTCCAGGGACATGAAGTCCGCCCGGTCGTTGACTTCCACGACCTGGGGGGCAGTCGATAGTTGAATGGCTTCCATGTTCGCGGGCCCCAAGGTGGTGATGGCCAATGCGGCCTACAACCCGCTGCGCGCCATCTTCAGCAGGCAGGCAGCGACCTTGCGGCTGTCGTGTCGGATCTTGGAACCTTCCTTGAGGAGGTCCGCCTGCACCGGAATCACGCCGGAGGACAAGAGCTCCCGCGTCTCCGCCGTGACCATGAAGGAGCCCTTGCGCGCATAGCGCTGGATGGCATCCTCATTGGGCGCCCGGCCGTTGACGAGCACCGCGTCCAGCACCGGCCCCACGTGGTCGATGACGGCCTGCACGTGGTCCAGGCAGTTCATGCCGTCCGTCTCACCCGGCTGGGTCATCAGGTTGGCCACCATGACCTTCAGCGCGCGCGTCTCCTTCAGCGCCTGGGCCACGCCGTCCACCAGCAGGTTGGGCAGCACGCTCGAGTACAGCGAGCCCGGCCCGATGGCGATGAGGTCCGCCGAATAGATGGCCTCCAGCAGGCCGTCCACCGGCGGAGGAGAACGAGGGCTGAGCGACACGCGGCGCACGCGGCCCTGGGCGCGGCAGATGTTGCGCTCGCCCACGACCTCCGTGTCGTCATGCATCTGGGCGACGAGCTGCACCGACGCGAGCGTGCTCGGCAGCACCTGGCCCTGCGCGCCCAACAGCTCCCCGGACAGCCGCACCGCCTCCAGGAAGTCGCCCTTCAGCTCCGCGAGCGCGGCGATGAGCAGGTTGCCCACCGCGTGGCCGGCGAGGCCCTTCGCGCCGCCGAAGCGGTACTGGAACACGTCCTTCAGTGCACTCTTGCCACCCGCGAGCGCCACCAGGCAGTTGCGGATGTCACCCGGGGGCAGCACGCCGTGCTGGCGGCGCAGGCGGCCGGAGCTGCCGCCGTCGTCGCTCATCGCCACGACCGCGGTGATGTCCACGCCTGGCTGGCCGCCCTTGGGGGCCGCGCGCCGGGCCAGCCCCTTGAGCACCATGGGCAGGCCCGTACCGCCGCCCATCGCGACGATGCGCGTGGGACGGTTCTTCGGCGCCTGCAGCAGCTCGTTGCGCTCCACGGCCTGCTGCTTGTTGCGCGCGTCGTCCTGGTTCCACTGCTCTGAGAACGGTGCGTCCACGTCCATGCCCACCATGTTCCGACCCCCTCGCCCATCCCAATCCATGGCTACCCACCCTTGGCATCCCGGCCTCCCCCGACAACCGGAGGCCGCGGACGGTCATCAACGCCTACTACTGAACCGAGCTACCGAGCACCCCGCCCCAACAGCACGTGCCGGACGGTGTGGAAGATGATGCCGACGTCGAGGAACAGCGACCCGTTCTTCACGTAGTACAGGTCGAACTCCAGCTTGTTGCGCGCGTCCTCCACCGAAGCGCCGTAGGGGTAGCGGATCTGCGCCCACCCCGTGATGCCCGGCTTCACCGCCTCACGCACGCCGTAGAACGGAATCTGCTGCTTGAGCTGCTCGGTGAACACCGGGCGCTCCGGACGAGGGCCCACGAAGCTCATGTGGCCCAGCAGCACGTTGAACACCTGCGGAATCTCGTCGATGCGCGTCTTGCGGATGAACTTGCCCACCCGCGTGACGCGGTCGTCGTTGGAGCGCGCCCACACCGCGCCGTTCTTCTCCGCGTCGGTGCGCATGCTGCGGAACTTCCAGAGCGGATACGCGCGGCCACCCAGGCCCACTCGGTCCTGCCGGTAGAAGACGGGGCCCTTGGAGTCCAGCTTGATGGCCAGCGCCACCAGGATGAGGAAGGGCGAAGCCATCAGGAGGAGCAGCGACGCCACCGCCACGTCGAACACGCGCTTGAAGGCCCGGCGCAGGGGCGACACCGTCATCTCATCCGCGAAGGCGAAGTCGCTCGCTCGCAAGAACTGCACCGGGATGCGGCGCAGCACGCGCTCGCAGAAGCCCGCCGCGTCGTACACCCGCCGCCCGTCCAGCCGGCAGCGCAGCAGCGAGTCCACCCAGTTGGCGCCGCGCATGTCATCCGCGGCCTGCACCACGTAGGAGGCGTTGAGCCGAGCCGCCATCGCGTCCAGCGGCTCCTCCACCTTGCGCGGGTCCACCAGGGCCACCACGCGGAAGGAACCCTCGCCGCCGTCTTCGATGGCGCTCGCCACCGCGCGGGCCTTGAGGCCATCACCGACGACAAGCACCGCGTCGGGTTCACCCACCAGCGCCCGGATGGAGACGCGCACCACCAGGGTGCCGGCCAGGGCGCCCATCGCGCCACCCAGCAGCGTGCCCGGAGGCAGCACCACCGGCAGGGCCAGCGGCAGGAGCAGCATCACGCCACCCGCCACCATCGCGGTGACGCCCGCGGCCTTGAGGAAGCGGTAGCCGCGCGTCCGGTCCTCGGCCGCGATGCGCAGGTCATACAGGTCCAACAGGTACAGCGTGAACTGGAAGGTGACAACGAAGGCCAGGCCCAGTCCCACCAACGTCGGCCACAGCGTGGCGAACGGCGGCTGGGAACCCAGGGGCGCGAAGAGGGCCGCGCAGGCCGCGGCACCCGCGACACAGGCCAGCGCGATCGCCGAGGACTCGGCGAGGAAGAACGTCAGTTTCTTGGCTGAAAAATAGTGGTGGAAAACGCGAAGCACGTGACTCCTCCAACCCCAACCCGCCGCCGCTCCAGGCCCTCCGCCCATCGCACCTCATCGGTGCGAGGAGCGGGTCGGGCCACGAATCACTTCAACTCGACAACCGACTGCTACTTCTTCACGTAGTTCTTCAGGTACGGGGTCGCGTTCACTTCCGCCCCGTTGAGCACGCAGCCCACCAGCGCCGCGCCCGCCAGCTGCTCCACCGCCTGGTTCACCACCTTGGAGGGGGTGACGTTGGCGCGGATGACCATCAGCACGCCGTCCATCTGGTGGCCCAGGATGGCCGCGTCCGCGAACGGCAGCGTGGGCGGCAGGTCCACGTACACCTCGTCGAAGCCCTCACGCACCGCCTTGAGGAACTGCTTCATGCGGGCGCTGGCCAGCACCTGGGTGCTCTCCTCCGGCGTGGAGCCGGCGGGGATGACCGCCAGCCGCGTGGAGTTGAAACGGCGCACCACGTCGCGCACGTCGCACTCACCGGCCAGCAGCTCCGCCAGGCCCACCTTGTTGCGCATGCCCAGCGTGGGGGCCACCTGCCCCCGGCGCAGGTCCGCGTCCACCAGCAGGATGCGGCGCTCCGGGTTCGCCCGGGCGGCGGCCAGGGCCAGGTTCACGCTCGTCACCGTCTTGCCCTCGCCGGGCATCGCGGAGGTGAGCGCCACCACCTTCATCGGACGCTGCTCGCGCATCCGCTCCAGGCGGTAATACAGGGTGCGGTACTGCTCGGCGGCCGCGGAAGCAGGGGCCGTGAGCGTCACCACCCGGCGGTCCACTGCGTTCGAGGAAGCCGCGCTCTCATCCACGCGGGGGAGGAAGTTACCGGCCCGCTCCATCGTCGAATCCATCTGAGTTCTCCAATCCTTTCCGTATGGGGTCGGCAATTAGTTCAGGGAAGTAGGCGAGGAGACGCTGTTCTTGCTCCCAGCCATCGGCATCAGAATCCGCTTCTCCGTCTTGCCTTGCATGTTCGGGACCACCGCCAGGACAGGGAGCGTGATGCGCTCGCGGACCTCGGTGCCATCGCGCAGGCTGTCGTCGCGCATCTCCAGGACGGTGCCAGTCAGGACACCCAGCGACAGGGCCACCAGGGCGGCGATGAGCAGGCCCGTCATGCGGTCAGGGCGAGCAGGCGAGGAAGGCACACCGGCGGGCGAGATGACATTGAACAGGCTCTTGGCGCTCTTGGCCTCCAGCTCCTGGGCGATCTCCGCCTCCACCTTGCGGCTCACCACGCTCTGGTACTTGGTGCGGGCGATTTCGTAGTCCCGGTTCATGACCGCCAGCTCCTGGGCCCAGCGCGGGGTGTTGTTCAGCCGCGCCTGGTACGCCTCGGCCTGCTTCTGGAGGTCCACGATGTCCTTCTGCACGTTGCTGATGAGCGTGGACACGCGGGTGCGCTCGTTGCGCTCGGCGAACATGCGGCCTTCGGCGTCCTTGCGCTGGGCGCTGATGTCACCCAGCTCACGCTCCATCCGCTTCACTTCCGGGTGATCCGGCGTCCACTGCGTCTTGGCCTGCGTGAGGGTGCGGGACAGGCCGCTCTCCGTGGCCTCCAGGCGGCCGGCCTCGCTGTCCGCGGCGTTGCGAGCACGGGCCAGGTCGGAGCGGCGCGCTTCGGCGGTGCGCAGCTCCTCGGACTTCATCTGCAGCTGGGCGCCAATGCGCTCCAGGCCGCGCATGTTCATCTCCATCTGCTCGGGCAGCTCGCCCAGGTGGTCCACCTTGAACTTGGAGATCTTCGTCTCCCAGGAGGACACGGCCTTGCCCATGGCGACCATCTCCTCGGTGAAGAGGTCGGTGGCGCGGGCCGCCTGCGTCTGGCGGATCTTCAGCGTCTCCTCGGAGAAGATGGCCGGCAGGCGGTTGGCCACCTGCGCCACCACCTGCGGGTCGCGGCCCGCGTAGGTGAGCTCGAAGGCCGTCTCACCCTCGACGCGCACGGTGAGGTCCTTGCGCATCTGCTCCACCGCCGCCTCGATGCCCTTATCGGACACGAGCTCCGGGTAGAGGTTCATCTCCTCGATGGCCTTCTGCAGCACCGGCCGCGCCAGCAGCTCCTGGCGGACGGTGACGAGCCGCTGCTCGATGAGCTCGCTCACCGTGCGCTGGACCATCTCCTCGCCAGGGCGCTGCGGCTCCACACGCACCACCACGGACGCTTCATAAATGCTCGGCCGGGTCATCACGATGGCCGCACCCAACACGAAGATTGCTGCAGCGATCGCCCCCACCAGGGCCTTGCGGCGCCACAGCGCCGAAAGCAACTGGTCCGCCGTCATCCCACGCTCCATGATCCGCTCCTCCATCCTCGTAGCTCTCAAAGGTTGCCTACCAAGCTGTCATGACCAGACGGAGGGCGAACACGTTGCGTGTCAGGTCCCCCGCCCCAGCGACATCCGCCGCACCCACCTGCGCGATGCGGTCGAACGCGCCCTGCAGCGCCAGCTTCCGGCTCAGCCGGTACTCGACGCCTCCACCCACCGCATAGCCCTGCGACACGTTCGTGGTGTTTCGCCACTGCGTGTAGTTCTCACCGGGCGCCGTGCCGTTCCGGAAGAAGCTGGCCGCCCCGAAGGCCGACAGCTTCTGCGTGAAACGATGCGCCCCCATCACCGACGCGTAATCCGCCCACACCGCGCCGGAAAAACCGCTCGCGCCCACCAGGTCGTGGCCCACGGCGAAACCGAAGTCACTGCGCTCGCCCTCGCGCACCAGCTCCACCGCCACGCGGGGCATCCACCCGCCGCGCGTCGCGTCCGAAGGCAGGTAGCGCACCGGCCCGCCCCGGAGGGTGAGCGTGGTGGGCCGCGTCAGCCGGTAGCGCAGGGCCGCGGAAGCGCCGTGCGCCTGGCTGTAGTCCTGGTCGTACAGGAAGCCCTGGTAACGGTACTCGGCGCCCAAGGACAGCCGGCGCGTGGTGCGGTACCACAGCTCCACGGACGGGGTGTGCGCGTAGCCCGCCACCCGTCCCGGCTCGATGATGCGCGTCGCCTCGAACATGTAGTTGCCGCGCACGTCCAGCCGCTCCGACACGCGCCCCGTGAGCCCCACCTTCGTCTGTGCATAGAAGGTGGGCGCCGTGGAGCGCGCCAGGCCGTCACGCGGCAGCGACGTGGGGTCGGTGACGCGGAACACCCGCGCGCTGGCGTCCAGCCGCAGCCGCCGGGACAGCACGTCCCGGAAGCCCACGCCCGCGCGGTGGTCCACCGTCGTCGTCCCGGAGCCGTGCCGGGCCAGGAGGTCCGTGGCGTAGAAGGACTCGAGCGTCAGCTGCTCGTTCTTCACGTCCAGGCCCAGCCGCGGAGACAGCTTCGTCATGAACTGCCCGTTGGTGCCAGTCCCGCCCAGACGGATGTCGTTGTCGAAGCGCTCCTCCGCCGTGAGGCGGAGCCGAGGCTCCAGGATGGTGGCCGCCTGCGCGGCCGGCGCGGCGATGAGACAGCCTGCAATCACTGCCCGCTTCCAGTTGCCCCTCACCGCCGCCCTCCCGTCCTGACCCACGCCCACGCCCATGTTCGCTGCTTCCCGATGCCTGTCTTTGATGGTTTCGAGCCCGTCCCGCATCACGGGACGACGACGGTGTCACCCGGCCGCAGGATGACGCTCTCGCCGTCGGGGGAGACCAGGTCGCTGTAGCGCACCGGAATCTGCCCGCCCTTGCCGTCCGTGCGGATGACGACGATGCCGTCCGAGTTGGCGAAGTCCGTGAAGCCGCCGGCCAGCGCGATGGCCTGCAGCAGCGACACGCGGCCGCGCAGCGGGTAGGCGCCCGGGTGGGCCACTTCGCCCGTGACGAAGACGCGGCTGCTGTTGACCTCGCGGACGATGACCGTCACGCGCGGCTCCTGCACGTACGGCTGCAGGCCCGAACTGAGCGCCTCCGCCAGCTCCGTGGGCGTCTTGCCCGCGGCCTGGATCTCCCCCACCATCGGAATGGAGATGAAACCGTCGGGGCGCACCGGCACCGTGCGCGACAGCTCCTGATCGCGCCACACGCTCACGTCGAGCACGTCCTCGCGGCCGATGCGGTAGGGCTGCTCCGCGTTGTCGACCTTCAGCGTCTGCTGGTGAGCACAACCCGACAGGAGGAGCATCCCCATCACCGTCCAGAACCCCGTGCGCCGCATTCCCATCTTCCGCTCTCCTTCGTTCACTGATGTTCCGTGCGATCCACCGTTCACACGCCCTGAAGGGCCGGGTGGTTCGCTTCTGGCGGAGGCTCTTAGCAGCGCGTGTGCCAGCGGCTGGGGGGAGGGAAAACCCTTGGAATGCAGTGGGTTACGGCGTGCCACATCAGGCGCACATGGGCGCATCCGGGAAAAATTCCGGTCCTACCCCGGTGTTCGCCCCTGTGCTTTCTGCCGATCGCTTCCACAGGGTGGAAGAGGATTGCCCAACGTGAGCCCCGTACCTTCCACGCCCTTTCGGGCTCCCCCTGGGACCCCCGAGCCAGGGCCCTGGCACGGGACTTGATAAGGGATTGGGCGTCGGACAGCGGTAGTGGTTCAGGGGTCCAATTCAGTCCAGAGGGGGACAGCGGATGGGCAAGGTGGCAGGGGCGGTGGGGGTGGTGTTCATGCTCGGAACCAGCATCGTGGGTCTGATGGGGGCCTCGCTGGGCAACGGCGTCGAAGCGGGCGTGCTGGGCATGGTCGGCCTGGCCCTGTACGGCGGCAGCTCGCTCTTGAGCGGCAGGGCGGCGGAGCCCGCGGGCGTCGCGAAGCAGGCGTAGCGCCACAAGTCAGCGCTGACTGAAACGCTGTAGGAAGCACAGGGCCTTCGGGCCGGATCAGCGAAGTGGGGAGCCAGGCTTCCCCCGCTGCCGGCCCGTGGGCCCGTGTCGTATCCGGGCCCTGCCCTCCCCTTCACTTCAAGGCTGACGAGGCTCGGCTTCCGGAGCGTGGGAGGCCTGCGCGTCCGGCAGCTCGCGCGGCTCCTGGACGGAGGCTCGCGGCGGAACCTCCTGCTCCGGCAGCGGCTGCTGTGCGGTGCCCTGCGACTCCTGGCGGCGCAGGCGCACGGCCCGGCTCCACAAGGCGATACCGGCCCACGCGCCTACGAGCGCCACCGGCACGGCCACGACGTGGGGCCAGTAGAGCGCCACGCCGGCCAGGGCCAGCGGCACCACGCCCGCGCCAAAGACGACCTTGGATTCGGTGCGGCCCAGCTCGCGGTGGTTGGTGACGGCGGCGCCCACGGTGTTGCCCAGGCGCACCGCGCCCGCGGCCGCGCGGCTCATGCTGCCCCGCCGGCCGCGAGTCCCACGCTGTGCACGCGGCAGCGGAGGCGCGGCGCTCATGCGACGCGCCCTTCCACTGAGCACCACCTCCGTCGCGTGCTCCAGGTCCTGGAGGTACATGTCCTCCATGCACCGGGCGAAGGGCGCGTCCTCCACGGCGACGTCGATTTCGGAGTTACCCAGCCAGCTGGCGGGGTTGAGGTTGGACGAACCGACGCGCGCCCAGGTGCCATCCGCCACCGCCGTCTTGGCGTGGAGCATGGTGCCATTCCATTCATAGACGCGGATGCCGGCCTCCAGCAGGGGGCGGTAGCCGGCCTGGGTGAGCGGGCGAAGCGCGGGGATGTCGCTGCTGCCGGGCACGAGCAGCCGCACGTCCACGCCGTCGCGCGACGCGGCCCGCAGCGCCTGCACATAGGTGGCGGTGCCCACGAAGTAAGCGTCGGTGAGCCACAGCCGCTTGCGCGCGAGCGAAGCGATGAGCTGGTCCACGCGGAAGAGGCCCGCGCTCCAGGGCACGCCGGCCACCACGCGAAGGGACACGTCGCCCATGGTCAGGGAGGCGCGAGCGGACAGGCAGCCCTCTTCATCTAGAGGAGGGCCCACGGTGCTCCACCCCTGGGCGAAGGCGCGCACCAGGTCCGCCACTGCGGGGCCGCGAATCTCCAGGCCGGTGTCGCGCCAGGGGGCCACGCCCTTCTGCTCGTCGCCCACCCACTTGTGGCTCACGCACAAGCCGGAGACGAAACCGACCTCGCCGTCCACGGTGAGCGTCTTGCGGTGGTTGCGGCCCAGCCACGCCAGGGGCCGGTCGAACTGGAAGGGATTGAAGCAGCGCACCTCCACGCCCGCGTCGCGCAGGGTGCGCCAGTAGTGGCGGGACGCAGTGCCCTGGCAGCCCAGCCAGTCATAGAGGACGCGGACCTGCACGCCGTCGCGAGCACGGGCGGCCAGCACGTCCGCGAAGGCGCGGCCCACGTCGTCGTCTTCAATGATGTAGTTCTCGAAGAGGACGGAGCGCTGGGCCTGCTGGATGGCGCGCAGCCACGCGGGGTAGTTTTCGCGAGCGTCGCGCAGCAGGTGCACGTCGTTGCCCGGCACGAGCGGTGCGCCCGCGGCACGGGAGAAGACCTGTTCGGCGAGGTTGTGCTGCCGGCCGCTGATGCCCGATGACTTCACGATGCCCACGGCGTGTCTCCTCGGGAAATCGGGGCGCGCCCGAAGGCTCTGGGTGAGGTGCGGTCCCCTTGGGACGGTCGCAAGGGCTTCGCGTGAACGGATTCCAGCGCGCTCGAGGCAGCGTCGAGGGCCTGGCTGCCCGCCTGACCTCCCCTCGAGTCCGGGGACCGGGGGATGCGCTGTGTGGCGCGGGGATGCATGAGCAACCTCTCCACGAGAACGATGTCCGACGGATTCCTGCTTCCTACCCTTTCCCGCGCGTCTCCGCCCAGGGGGACGGGCGAGGAGGAGACGAAGGCGTGAACGAATCAGCCCCTGCCCTGCCCCGCCTGTCGTTCGACTTCCCGGAAGGCGCCGACTTCAGCAACGGCGTGAACCACGAGTGGCTCCTGACCAACGGCCGAGGGGGCTACGCCTCCGGCACGGTGGTGGGCTGCAACACGCGCCGCTACCACGGCCTGTTCATCCCCACGTTGGAGAAGCTGGGCCGCACGGTGCTGATGGCGCGGATGGAGGAGACGGCGCTGGTGGACGGGGAGCGCTACCGGCTCACGTCCGAGGAGCACGAGGACGGCACCACGGTGGAGGACGGCGCGAGGCACCTGCGGCACTTCCACCTGGAGGGACTGATTCCCGTCTGGGAGTACGCGGTGGGGCGTGCGCGACTGAGGCGTCGCTGCGTGATGGTGCACGGCGAGGACACGGTGTTCCTCGCGTGGGAGCACCTGTCCGGTCCGGAGGTGACGCTGCACCTGCGGCCGTTCCCGGTCATGCGCCCGCATGACGGGCCACTGTTGAAGGCCGTGGGGGAGCCCATCGTCACGCTGCGAGGCCCGCTGGTGGAGCTGCGCAACGGAGAGGACGGTCCGACTCAGCGGATGCGGCTGTATGCGGACGGGCCCACGCCGTACGTGAGCCTGGCGGAGACGTCCCAGCCGCAGCACCTGCGGACGGAGAAGGCGCGCGGCTATGACTTCACGGAGGTGCAGCACTCGCCGGGCTACTTCACGGCGACGCTGAAGCCCGGGAGCGCGCTCTACTTCGGGCTCACGACGCAGGCGCCGGGGCACCTGCTGGAGCGGAATCCCAAGGAGGTGTTCGAACGGGAGCTGGGGAGGCAGGAGCGCCTGTTGGAGCGCGCCCCGGAGCATGGGCGCACGGGGGTGCCGGCGCGGCTGGTGTTGGCGGCGGACCAGTTCATCATCGACCCGCCAAGGCCCGCGGACGCAGCGTGGGCACGGTCGATGGGATTGGACGCGAGGAGCGTCATCGCGGGCTACCCGTGGTTCACGGACTGGGGCCGGGACACGATGATCAGCCTGGACGGGTTGACGTTGGCGACGGGGCGCTACCGCGAGGCGGCGGCCATCCTGCGCACGTTCGAGCACTACGTGCGGGACGGCCTGATTCCGAACTACTTCCCGGATGGAGAAAACGAGGGCGTCTACCACACGGCGGACGCGACGCTCTGGTTCTTCCACGCGGTGGACCGTTACCTGGAGGAGACGGGAGACGAAGCGCTGTTGAAGGACCTGTTCCCGACGCTGCGGGACATCGTGGCGCACCACCAGAAGGGCACGCGCTTCCACATCGGCGTGGACCCCGCGGACGGGCTCCTGCGACAGGGACAGGAGGGCTACCAGCTCACCTGGATGGACGCGAAGGTGGAGGGCTGGGTGGTGACGCCGCGCCGGGGCAAAGCTGTGGAGATCAACGCGCTGTGGTTCAACGCCCTGCGCCTGATGGCGGGCTGGGCGGAGCGGCTGGGGCTGGAATCAGGGCCATACCGGGCCGCGGCGGAGAAGGCACAGGGCAGCTTCAACCAGCGCTTCTGGAATGAAGCGGGCGGGTGCCTCTACGACGTGGTGGACGGAGAGGATGGCCGCGAGGACGTGAGCGTGAGGCCGAACCAGGTCTTCGCCATCTCGCTCAAGCATCCGGTGCTCAAGCGAGACAAGTGGGCGCAGGTGCTGGAGGTGGTGCGCCGCGAACTGGTGACACCGGTGGGCCTGCGCAGTCTGGCGCCGGGGAGCAGGGACTACAAACCGAAGTACGACGGAGACCTGCGGGCCCGCGACGCGGCCTACCACCAGGGCACGGTGTGGGGCTGGCTGATTGGCCATTATGTGGACGCGACGTTGAAGGTGTCCCCGGACATCAAGGCCGCGAGGGCCCTGCTGTCTGGAATGGAGGACCACCTGTCTCACGCGGGGATTGGACAAATCTCGGAGATCTTCGATGCGACGGAGCCCTACCGTCCGCGAGGCTGTTTCGCCCAGGCCTGGAGTGTCGCGGAGGCGCTGCGGGTATTCAGCAAGACCAACGTGGGGTGATCAGGCTTTCTGGAGCTTCCGCAACCATCGAGCGGACTTCACATGCCCCTGGCTCGCGGCATCACGAAAGTGACGCATGGCACGCGCCTTGGATTTGGGCACGCCCTCCCCGTTCGCGAACATCAGCCCCAGGTTGAACGACGCGCTGGGATGCCCCTGCCCCGCCGCCAGCCGGAACCAGGCAAAGGCGCGCAAGGCATCCGTTGGAAGGCCCACGCCATTGGAATAGTTGTAGCCCAGGGCCAACTGCGCTTCCGCGTAACCGCCCTTCGCGGACATTTCGTAATACGCATTGGCTCGCTTCAGGCTCTTGCGGACGCCCTTTCCCAGTTCATACGCAAGACCGACGTTGTAGGCCGGAATCGCGTGTCCCTGCCGTGCATGCTTCCGGTAGATCCGGACCGCTTCCTGCTGCTGCTGGGCCTCGGTGCTTGCGAACAGGAGATACGCCAGGTTTCCCTCGGCGACAGCGAATCCCATCGCGGCGGCCTGGCGATACCAGGCTTCAGCCAGGGTCTTGTCCTTTCGGATCCCCCGTCCATAGTCATAGGCGAGGCCCAGATTGAAGGCCGCCACGTCGTCCCCCAGTCCGGCTGCCTTTTCCGTCCACATCCGGGAGCGCTTTGGATCACGCCGGACGCCATCTCCGTAGAGGAAATGAAGCCCCACGTTCGTCATGGCCTCCATCTTCCCGAGCCGCGCCGCCGTGAGGTACGCCTCGAAGAGGTCCTTGCGGTCGTCAGGCCGCGTCTCCTCGATCGTCCACGCCCTGCCCATGGCCGCATCCGCCAGGGACCTCACGGGTGGAGTCTTCCTTCGTACGCGCGTTTCCATTCCGGCCTACACGACATGAGCCAGACAGACCTGACCCGTGCGGTCATCACTCCTGCGAATACGCCCGGCCTGAAGCGTGTGCGGCAGCTGGGTTCCCAGCTCGGCATCGTCCGCTGGGAAAGGCTTTGCTTTGACCCGTCAGGCACCTGGCTGCTCGCGAAAGCCGACTCCCGCCTGCGGTGGTGGAACCTGGACACGGCAACGGACGTCGCCAGCGGCTCGGTGGAGCTGAAGATGGAGCCCACCGAGGCCCTCTTCCACGGCTCGACTCACATCGTGACGGCGGGGCCGCCGGTCGAGGAGGCCGCGGTCACCTGGCGGCCTCGGCTCATGGCCTTGTCCGCGACGGACGGTTCGCTCTGGCGTGAGGAAACCCTCTCCGCGCCCGCCATAGGCCTGGCCATGTCCCGGGACGGCATGTTGCTGGCCATCCTGGAACGTGGCGAGGCCCTCCTCTGGGACGTGGCGGGCTGGAAACGGATTCGTGACCTGCACGGCGCTGAGTGGCACGTCTCGGTCAAGGCGTGCACATTCTCCCGTGACTCTCAATTCGCGGCGGTGGTGGTGACGGATTACGACCACGACCTGGCGTATCTCTACCTCTGGAACCTGAAGGCGAGCTCCCGCCCCTGGGTTCATCCCCTTGGGTTTCGGATCGCGGCGGGCGTTGCATTCCATCCCACGCAGCCTCTGCTGGTTGCGCGAGGCGCCCACGAGGTCGTGGTGATGGATGTGAATGAACGTCGCGTCCTGAAGACGTTCAACGACTACAACTATTACGTGAGCAACCTCGACCTCAGCCCCGACGGGGAACTGATGGTCTCCTCCACTGATTCCTGTGGCCTGGTTGTCCACCACCTCGATACCGGGGAGGTGCTGTTCCACCACTCGGACGACAGTGAACTCCCTACCGGAGATGCGGTCTTCTCACCCGATGGCCGATTCATTGCCTTGGCCCAGGGGGATGGAACCGTGGGTCTGTGGGGTGTGAGCCCCGTGGCTTGACGCTCCAAAACCAGACGTGCCCTGAACCCCTCTGAGGTGGCGGGAAGGCCACTTCAAGGGGGGAAACATGATCAGGCTCATCCGGCCCATCATCGACGGCAACGCCTTGGAGGCCCTGGCCATCTTTGTCGTGGTCCTCGTGGTGTGGTGGGTATTCTCCCTCCTCACCGCGCACACGACTGGCCACGCACGACCGGAGCCAGACGACCCTTCTGGCTCGCCGGGCTACGCGAAGGTGGCGCTGGGGCTTCTCGCGGCGGCGCTGGTGCTGTGGGGGCTGTTCGCGCTCAGCGACAGCGATGGCCCTCCCGCTCCCGAGGGTGGGCTCCTCCACGTCGTGGCCACGGGCCCACAACCTGACCGCGACATCGTCCTGCGCGTGGATGACCAGCCCGTGGCGCCGGTGCTCCACGCCGACCATCACCTCGCGTTTCCGGTCCCCAGCGGTCGACATGCCGTCTTCCTGAAGGACTTGAGCGTCGACAGCTCCCGCGACTTCGAGGTCGATATCCGCGAGGGCGAGGCCCTCGTGCTGTCCGTCCATCCGGACCTTTGCCCCGTGCAGATCGACATGTCGGCCCTGACCTACGGCCAGCCCGCACGCTCCACTCGGACACCGCTGGACGGCGTCTACATCCGGACCCTGCCCGTGGTGGACGTATTCACCCAGACGGAGAGCCCCATTTGGCTTCCTCGGGGAGCGGTCCTCTCCTTCAACGAACTGCCGGATTCACTTTCCCCGGGGTCGAGCGCCAGCATCCTGATTCCCCTTCCCTGATCCATGGCTCAAGACGACCGGACCCTCTGGGCCGAGGCGCGGAAACGCTTCCCGGGACTCGACGACGCGGCCCGGCGTGTGGGCTACACGGAAGCGGATCCCACACGGCGTGAAGTCGCGGCGATGGACGAGGAGCGGGTCTTCGAGCTCTTCAAGCAACAGGGCGCGGCGCTGGCGCAGGAAACGCCCCCCTGAGCTAGGGTGCGCCGCCATGGCGACTCCGCGGTACTGGTTGATCAAGAGCGAGCCCTCCGTCTACGCGTACGCGAAGCTGGAGGAGGACGGCAGGACGGAGTGGACGGGCGTGCGCAGCTTCGAGGCGCGCAACAACATCCGGGCCATGACGCCCGGGGACCTGTGCCTCTACTACCACTCCAATGAGGACAAGGCCGTCGTCGGCGTGGCGTGCGTCCTCTCCAAGCCGGGCCCCGACCCCACCGCCCCCGGCGAGGACTGGGCCTCCGTGGACGTGGGCCCCGTGGTGGCCTTCACCACGCCGGTGCCCCTGGCCACCATCAAGGCCACGCCCGCGCTCAAGGACTTCCCGCTCATCACCCGCAGCCGCCTCAGCGTGACGCCCACCCCCGCGGAGCACTTCGAGCTCGTCCTCAAGATGGGCAAGACAAAGCTCCCGACGACCGCCGCCGCCAAACCCAAGCCGAAGCCGAAGCCGAAGCCGAAAGCCAAACCCAGAGCCCGCCCATGAGCGCAGCCCGCGAAGTCCGCGCCGACTTCGACCGAGCCACCATCGTCGTGTATCAGGCCTACGCGGACGCCATCGCGGACGTGGCCGTGAAGCAGCAGAAGTTCGGCCCGCCCTTCTCCGTGGGCCGGATGACGTGGATCAAACCCAGCTTCCTGTGGCTCATGCACCGCTCCAACTGGGGCCGGAAGAGCGGCCAGGAGCGCACGCTCGCGGTGCGGATCAAGCGCTCCGGCTGGGAGGAGGCCCTGGCCTCCGGCGTCCTCACCGGCTTCGAGCCGAAGGCCCACGGCTCACCGGACGCGTGGCGCAAGGCCTTCGACACCGCACCCGTCCACATCCAGTGGGACCCGGAGCGCAGCTTGCGCGGCGCGGGCCTGCCCCACGACAGCATCCAGGTGGGCTTGAGCCGCGCCGTCATCCAGCGCTTCGTCGATGACTGGACCGTGTCCATCACCGACCTCACGCCCCTGGTCCAGAAGCTGCGCAAGCACCTGGACGACGGCCGCGCGGATCAGGCCACGCGCCACCTGCCGAAGGAGTCCGTCTACCCGGTCCCTTCGGACCTCGCCCGGCGCCTGGAAATGTGACAGCGCGTCAGAGGAGTCCGCGCCTTCGACGCGAGTTGTTATGTTCCGGGCATGGCGGACATCCCTTCCCTGGAGACCCTGCGGACCCAAATCGAGCGCATCGACGAGGACGTCCTCGATGCGCTCCAGCGGCGCATGGCCCTGGCCGACGACGTGGCGCGCGCCAAGCTGGTGACGGCCTGGCCCTTCCGGGATCCGCAGCGCGAGGACCTGCTCCTGCGCAAGCTGCGCGGCCGGGCGGCGGAGCGAGGCCTGGATCCGCACGAAGTGGAGCGCCTCTACCGCGTCATCCTGGACATGTCCGTGGCCCGGCAGCAGGCCCTGGTCACCCGCCTGGACACCACGCCCCTGCGCGTGGGGTACCTGGGCGTCGAGGGCTCCTACAGCCACCTGGCCGCCCGCCAGCGCTACGGCCACCGGCCGGGCGGCGTGCTCCTCGCCGGCTTCGACACCGCCCGCCAGGCCGTGGAGGCCCTCAAGCAGAGTGAGCAGGACGTGCTGCTGCTGCCCATCGAGAACACCACCGCCGGCAGCATGAATGAGACGTACGACGTGCTCGCCGCGGGCGATGGCGTCATCACCGGCGAGGTGGTGAGCCAGGTGGACCACCGGCTGCTGGGCGTGAAGGGCGCGAAGCTGGAGGACCTGCGCGAGGTGCTGTCCCATCCGCAGGCCCTGGCGCAGTGCGAGGACTTCCTGCGCACGCACGTACCCTGGGCCCGCACCGTGCTTGGGCCAGACACCGCCGTCGCCGCGCAGATGGTCGCGGATCGCAATGACAGGACCGTGGCCGCCATCGCCAGCGAGTCCGCGGCGGGCCGCTTCGGGCTCGAGGTGCTCGCCAGCGACCTGCAGCCCGGCTCGGACTTCACGCGCTTCGTGGAGGTCTCGCGCCAGCCCACGCCGCTCGCGCCGGACGTGCCGTGCAAGACGTCGCTGCTGGTGGTGTTGGAGCATCGCCCGGGCACGCTGGGCCAGGTGCTGCAGCGGCTCACGCAGCGCGGAGTGAACCTCTCCAAGCTGGAGTCGCGCCCCATCCCCGGTGCGCCGTGGAAGTACCGCTTCTATCTGGACGTGGAGGGCCACGCCGCGTCCGCCTCGGTAACGGCCGCGCTGGAGGACCTGCGCCCGCTCACGTCGTCCCTGCGCGTGCTGGGCACGTACCCGCGCGCGGAGCCCATCGATGGCTGACGCCGCCCCCCGCCGCATCGCCTTCCAGGGTGAGCGCGGCGCGTACGGCGACGAAGCCACGGGCGCGCTCTTCGGCGCCTCCGTGACACGCATCCCCTGCCCCACCTTCCGCGCTGTCTTCGAGGCCGTCGCCGAAGGCACGGTGGACGGTGGCGTGGTGCCCATGGAGAGCGCGCTCGCCGGGCCTGTGGCGGAGGTGGTGGACCTGCTCCTGGAGTTCACCCCGGCCCTCTCCGGCGAGCTGCGCCTGCCCGTGCGTCACTGCCTGCTCGCGCCGCCGGGCCGCACGCTGGAGGGCCTCACACGCGCGCTGTCCCATCCGCAGGCGCTGGCGCAGTGCGGAGGCTGGCTGCGAAAGCACCACCTGCACCCCATGCCCGAAGCGAACACCGCCGTGGCGGCGCGCCGCGTGGCACAAGAGTCGCTGGAGGGCACGGCGGCCATCGCCAGCCGGACCGCGGCGGAGCTCTACGGCCTCACCGTGCTGGCGGAGGGCATCGCGGACTCGCCGGACAACGCCACCCGCTTCCTCGCGGTGGGCCCGGCCGTGCCGCCCAACCTGGGCTCGCGGTGGAAGACGTCGCTGGTGCTCACGCTCGACGACGGCCCTGGCGCGCTCGCGGGCGTGCTCACGGCCTTCGCCGCGCACGGGGTGAACGTCGCGCGGCTGGAGTCGAGGCCCGGCGGCGTCCGCGCCTGGGACTACCGCTGGTGCCTGGACGTGGACGGCGCGGTGGACTCCGCGCCGGTGAAGTCAGCCCTGGGCGAAGCCCGGAGCATGTGCACGTCGCTCCGGGTGCTGGGCAGCTACGCGCTCAGCGACTGACGGCCTTGGCCGGAGCGGCGGCCTGCGTCCCGTCGCCGTTGCTCACGGCCTCCGTGTACGCGGCGCGCACGATGTTCGTGTAGCGCTGGAGGGCGCCCAGCTGCTCCAGGCGCAGCGCCTGCGGCCCGTCGCACAGCGCCTTCTCCGGCGTGGGGTGGAAGTCCACCAGCACCATGGACGCGCCCGCGATGAGGCCCTGGCCAATGGCGTGGAAGATGTCCGGCAGCCCGTCCGGCGGGGCCTCCGCGCGGCCAATCGCGTGCGAGGGGTCCACGCACACCGGCATGCGCGTGAGGCGGCGCACCACCGGCACGTGCGCGAAGTCCACCATGTTGCGGTGCGGGTCGCCCAGGTGCGTCTTCACGCCGCGCAGGCAGAAGACGATCTTGGGGTTGCCCTCGCTCGCCACGTACTCGCACGCGTTGAGGGACTCCTCCAGCGTGATGCCCATGCCGCGCTTGAAGAGCACCGGGAAGGCGTGCTGCTGACCAATCTGCTTGAGCAGCTCGAAGTTCTGCGCGTTGCGCGTGCCCACCTGGAGCATCACGCCCGTGGGCGCCCCCGACTTCTTCAGCGCGTCGTTGATCTCGTCGATGTGGCGCGGGTGCGTCACCTCCATCGCGACGACCTTGATGCCGTGCTTGCCCGCGGAGTCGAACACCCAGGGCAGGCACTTCGCGCCCAGGCCCTGGAACTCGTACGGGTTGGTGCGCGGCTTGTACGCGCCCATGCGCGTGGTGTTGATGCCGCAGCGAGCGAGCGCCGCCATCATCGCGTCCACGCTCTCCAGCGAATCCACCGCGCACAGCCCGGCGAACAGGTTCACCGAGTTGTCGCCGAAGCTGACGCCGTTGTACTCGAAGCCCGCCGTCGTGCGCTGGCCACCGTGTCGGCCGATGATGCGGTACTTCTGCGAGACGCGGACCACCTGGCGCACGCCGGGCAGCTGCTGGAACGGCTCCAGCGGCACCTGCGACGTGGAGCCCAGCAGATACAGCTCCGTGATGGTGGACTCGGCGCCCTGGACGACGTGGGCACGCGGGGTGACGCCCTCGTACTGCGAAGCGAGTTGGAGGACGGCGTTCACGACGGATTCCGGGGAATCCGGCTCGAGCATCACGATCATGCGGGGGGTTCTCCTGGTGGGGGGCCGCTTCGGCATTCAACACCGGCATCCCGCCCTTTCCCTCCGCATTTGTATGGAATTTGACGCGAGGCGCCTCAGGAGGAGGCGGGGCGCAGCCGGGTCGCCAGCAGGGTGTAGTGCTCCTGCTGGGTAGAGTCACCCAGGTGCTCCCACACGTCGGCCAGGGCCTTGGCCGCCTCCACGTAGGCAGGGGACAGCTCCAGCGCCAGTTCGAAGACCTGGCGGGCCAGCCGGTACCGGGCCTTGTCCGGCCGCCGGCCCTGGGTCAGCAGCGCGTTACCCAGGTGGTAGACCTCGATGGCGGCGGCCTCGCGGTAGCCGGGGGTGGGGTTGAGTTGCACCGCCCGGTGCATCAGGAGGGAGGCGGCTTCGGGCTCTCCCAGTTCCAACTGGCAGAGGGCCGCCTCGCGGTGGGGGTCCGCCGCGGAGGGATCCAGCTCGATGGCGCGCTGGAAGCCCTTCAAGGCCTCGTCGGTACGCCCCAGCTGCTTGAGGGCGAAGGCCTTCGAGGTGAGCGCGGGGAAGTGGCGCGGATCCACGGCGAGGACCTGCTCGAACGACTGGAGCGCGGCCTCGTGGTTGCCGGACATGGAACGGTGGACGCCCTCGTTGAACGACGCCAACAGCAACGACCTGGACATCTTCGGTTCCCCCATCGGACAGGGTTCGCAAGGCCGCGCGCTTCACGCGGCCCGAAAGCGCAAGCCTGTCACCGGGGGCCCACGCCTCGCAAAGGTGCGCCCCTTCCCCGGCTGATGGCACCCATCGCGTTCGGCTGATGACGCGGGCGGCCTCCCGCATGACGCAGGTTTCCGTCGTCCGGAATTCGCCACTGTCCCCAGCCGGCCCTCCTGCGCTACGTCGCCGGAAGTCCAGGGTGGACTCCTCCCCGAGGCCCTCATGCTGGTGTTCGAGATCGTCATCGCGCTGCTGCTGGGAGGCGCGGGACTGGCGGCGCTGTCCCGGCGGCTTGGCACGCCCTACCCCGCACTGGTGGCGCTCGCCGGGGCGGTCCTGGCGCTCGTGCCGGGCAGTCCGGAGCTGGTGTTGGATCCGGAGCTGGCGCTCACCCTGTTCGTCGCGCCGGTGCTGCTGGACGCGGCGTTCGACGCGTCGCCTCGCGACCTGCGCGCGAACTGGCGGCCGGTGGCGAGCCTGGCCCTGGGGGCGGTGGTGCTCACGGTCATCGCCGTCGCGGTGGCGGTGAAATGGATGGTGCCGGCGATGCCCTGGGCCGCGGCCATCGCGCTGGGCGCCATCGTCGCGCCTCCGGACGCGGCGGCGGCCACGGCGGTGCTGAAGCAGCTCAAGCCCCCGCACCGGCTGATGGTCATCCTGGAGGGCGAAAGCCTCTTCAACGACGCGAGCGCCCTGCTCATCTACCGGCTCGCGCTGGGGGCCGTGGCCGCGGGCGGCGTGCTGGGTTGGAGCGCGGTGCCCACGCTGCTCGTCGTCACGGTGGCCAGCGTGCTCCTGGGCGTCGTGCTGTCGCGGGTGAGCCTGCGCATCAACGCCAGCGTCGAGGACGTGTCCACGGCGGTCATCACCCAGTTCGGCAGCACGTTCGCGGTGTGGATCCTCGCGGAGCGGCTGCACCTGTCCGGCATCCTGACGACGGTGGTCTACGCGATGACCATCTCCCGCACGGCCTCCGTGGTGACGCCCGCGCGGATCCGCATCCCGTCCTACGCGGTGTGGGAGGTGGCGACATTCGTGTTGAACGTGCTGGCCTTCGTGCTCGTGGGCTTCCAGTTGAAGGGCATCGTCGCGCGCTTCGACCGGGAGACGTGGCTGGAGTACGGCGCCATCGCGGCGGTGGTGACGGGCGCGGCCATCCTCGCGCGCATCGCCTGGGTGATGGGGGCGGCGGCGTTCAACCGTTGGAGACAGCGCAAGTCGAAGTCCAGCCCCGTCACGCTCTCGCCGAGCGCGGCCGTGCTGGTGGGCTGGTGCGGGATGCGAGGCATCGTGACGCTCGCGGCGGCGCTGGCGCTGCCCACGGGAGGCGAAGGCGGCCCGCCCTTCCCCTACCGGGACCTCATCCTCTTCACGTCCTTCTCCGTGGTGCTGGGGACGCTCGTGGTGCAGGGGATGACGCTCAAGCCCCTGATGACGCGGCTGAAGCTGGACGACGACGGCGAGGTGGACCACGAGGTGCGGCTCGCCCGGGTGGAGACGCTGCGCGCCGGGCTGGAGGCCACGAACGAGTCCGAAGGCACGGAGATGGCGACCCTCGTTCGCCGCAGGTACGAACTGCAGCTGCGGCGCGCGCGCCAGCTCCTGGATGAACACGCCCTCATGGGCTCCGCGAGTCCCAGCTCTCCCTGGGGGCCGCCCACCGCGGACGCGGAGACGGTGCGCACCGCGATGGCCGCGGGACGGCGGAAGCTGGCGGAGCTCCGGGCGAACGGCACCATCGGGGACGCGGCATTCCAGCAGGTGGAGCAGGAGCTGGACTGGTCGGAGCTCGACCTGCAACAGCTCCTGAGGGCGGAGTCACCCGAGTAGTTCTCAGCCGCGCGCTTCCTCCTCCATCGCCGCGAGGAAGCCCGTGGTGAAGTCCGGGTAGCGCGGCGTCCAGCCCAGGGCCTCCAGCTTCGCGGCGCTGATGGCGCGGTCGCCGCGCAGCGATTCATGGAGGGACTCGAAGGGCACGCGCGGCGGCATGGGGAGGCCCAGCTGCTGACAGAGCCACGAGGCCGTCTCCTCCTGCGTCGCGGGGCGGCGGTCGGCCACGCAGTACACCTCCCCAGGAGCGCCGCGTTCGAGCACCACGCGCACCGCGCCCACCAGGTCGTCCACGTGGATGCGCGACAGCCGTCCTCCACCCGAGTCAGGGATGCGCAGCGTGCCCGCCTTCAAGCGTCCGGACGTGCCGCGCCCCGGGCCGTAGATGCCCGAGATGCGCATGACGCTCGCACCCAGGGGGAGGAAGAGGTCCTCTGCCTCCAGGCGTGCGCGGGAGACCGTGGAGGTATTGTCGACCGGCGTGGACTCATCCACGTGTCCGCGAGCGGAGCCATAGACGCCCGTGGAAGACAGGTAGACGAGCCGGGCGGGACGCGAGCGGGACAGTGCTTCCGCGAAGCGGGCATCCAACCCGGCCTCCGGAGGAACGGAGGTCACGACGTGCGCGCCCTCTACCCGTGACAGCGCGTCGTCAATCGACACGACGTGGACACCCGCGCTCTCCAGCACCGAACGGCGAGCGGCGTCCCGAGTCGTGGCCAGGACCTCCCGGCCCGAGCGGGCCTCCGCCACCGCGAACCGCGTGAGCGTGTAACCACAGCCAAGCAGGAGGAGCGGAGCGGTCATGGCCTCCGCGATACCGGGCAACGCCCGCCCCGCGCAAGGCCCACGCCCAAAGTGAACGGCCCTCCTCCCGTCATCCGGAAGAAGGGCCGTCATTTCACGTTGTCAGTCGCGGCCTAGAACTCCGCGCTCGCGCGAGGGTCGATGATGCCGCACTCCTTGATCTTGTAGAGCAGCGCCTTGTAGCTGATGCGCAGCTTGCCCGCCGCGCGGCGCTTGTTCCACGCGGTGCGCTGGAGCATCGCGAGGATGGCCTCGCGCTCCGCGAGCATCGCCGCGCGCTTGCCGATGTCCTTGAGCGACAGCTCCCCGGCCGGAGGCGGCGGAGGCGGAGGCTGCGGAGCATCGAACGGGTTCGCGTAGCGCTGCGGCGCCACGGCGTTGAACGGCGTTGCATCCGTCATCACCGGCGGAGGCGTCATCACCACGCCGCGCGCGGGCATCTCCAGCACCTGCACACCGGCGCCCGAAGCCGTCGCGTGCGCGGATGGAGGAGCCGCGAAGACGCGAGCGGACTCGTCCACGTAGCGCGACGGAGGCGGGCTGAACTCGTCCCCACCGCCGAACGACGTGGGCAGCGACGGGGCGCTCGCCGGAGCACGGCCACCGGCGCGGATTTCATCCAGCACCAGGGTCGGGTCCTTCAGCACGCACAGCCGGCGCACCATGTTCTCCAGCTCGCGCACGTTGCCCGGCCACTCGTAGTCGCTGAACGCGTGGAGCACCTCCGAGGGCAGCTCGGACACGTTCGTCATGAAGCCCTTGCCGTACTTCTTGAGGAAGTGGTCGGTGAGCGGCACCACGTCCTCGCGGCGCTCGCGAAGGGGCGGCAGGCGGATGGCCACCACGTTGAGGCGGTAGTACAGGTCCTCGCGGAAGTTGCCGAGCGCGATCTCCTTCTCCAGGTCGCGGTTCGTCGCCACCACCACGCGGCTGTCCACGCGGACGCTCTTCTTGCCGCCGACGCGGAAGAACTCCTCGTCCTGCAACACCTGGAGCAGCTTCGCCTGGAGGCGGATGGCCATCTCGCCAATCTCGTCCAGGAAGATGGTGCCCTGATCCGCCAGCTCGAACTTGCCCGGCTTCTCCGCCGTGGCGCCCGTGAAGGCGCCGCGCTCGTGGCCGAACAGCTCGCTCTCCAGCAGCTCGCCCGGCAGCGCCGCGCAGTTCACCTTGATGAACGGCCGGCCATGGCGCTGGCTGCGCGCATGGATTTCCCGGGCAATCACTTCCTTGCCCGTGCCGGACTCACCCAGCAGCAGCACCGGCACGTCCGTGTCCGCGATGCGCTCCACCAGCGCACGCGCGCGGCGCATGGCCGGCGACGTGGAGATGAGCACGCGGGCCTCCGCCGCGGCCTCGGCGGGCGTCAACACCACGCGGGGCGCGGGCGCGGTCGCCTGCCGCTCCGGAACGCGGGTCCCCAGGGCGCGCGCGAGCACGTCCTGCAGCTCGTCGTTGCCAAAGGGCTTCGCCAGATAGTCGGAGGCGCCCATCTTCATCGCGCGCACCGCGTCGTCAGCGCCCGACAGCGCGCTCAACACGATGACCGGAGCCGCGCCGCCCGTGCTCCGGTAGCGGCGCAGCACCTCCAGACCACTCATCTCCGGCATCACCACGTCCAGCAGCACCGCGTCGAACGAGCCGCCAGAGAGCATCTCCAGCGCCTGCGAACCGCTCGAAGCACAGCGCACCTGGTACCCCGAGCTCCCCAGCAGCTCGGAAAGGAACGTGCGCACCGACTCCTCGTCATCCACCACCAGCACCGCGATCCGATCCATCCCCACGCCTCCGCTCGCCCTGTGCATCAAACCCTCGTGAACTGAATCAAACCGACATCAGACGGGCTGGACCGGCTGCCCGCCGAAGCTCGCGTGTACGCCTCAAGGTCTGCAGTGCCGCGGCCAACAGCTGGGTGGGAGCCCCCACCGTGTCCGGGAAGCTCACCGCTCCCAGCTCCAGCGACGTACGCACCACGCGACCCTCCATCTGGAACCGGGCGGCCTCGAACCGGGCCTCCACCCGGGCCAGCACCTCCGGCACCGACTCCGCCGGCGTGCCCGGCAGCAGCATGGCGAACTGACTGTCGCCCACCCGCGCCACCGCGTCCGCCTCGCGCACCGTCTGCCCCAGCACCACCGCGCTGTAGACGAGCAGCCGCTCCGCCATGCTCTTGCCGTGCTCCTTGCGAAGCGCGCTCCAACCCGTCACCTCCGCCGCCACCACCGAGAATGTCCCGCCGTAGCGCTCCGTCCGCCGTGCCTCCAGCCCGATGAGGGCCAGCAGGAAGGGCCGGTTGTAGAGCCCCGTCACGGGGTCGTGCAGCGCCAGCGCCGTGCCGGCCTCTTCACCCGCGGCCGCGCGCTCCACCGACTGCTTGAGCCGCATCTGCGCGTGCAGCTTCATGGACAGCTCCGCGCCATCCACCGTGCGAGGCACCACGTCCACGCACTGCCCCTTCTCCACGCAGAAGCGCCACGCGTCCCGGTCGTGCGAATCCACCAGGTACATCATCGGCACCGTGCCCTTGCCCACCTGACGCAGGCGCCGCGCCGTCTGGATCGCCGCGTAGTCCGGCGGCTGCGCGGCCAGCAGTACGGCATCCGGACGGATCACCTCGAACAACGGCACCGCCGCGTCGAAGCGCGTCAGGGGCACCACTCGGAAACCAGCCTCCCCCAGGAGCGCCCGGGTGCGCTCCAGGTCCTCCGCGCGAGGCTCCACCAGCAGCACCGTAGGCGGCTGGCCCGACTTTCCCGCTCCCTTGCGCTTCACACCCACCGCCGTGCCCTCCCTTCCAGCATTTTCTGCCCCGCCACCCTGCCCGCCTGCCCAGATTTACAGCCCCGCTACTTTCGCGCCCTCCGTATCCCCTTGGATTTCTTAGGGAAGGGCACTTCGTTACCCATCCTGGCCCACGGTTTTAGCAATGGGTATGCCATTCATCACCTCGCGGATCCGGACTTCCAGGGTCTCCGCGTCGACCCGGTGCTTGAAGGCGGGCACCCCATCAATGAGGACCACGGGGATGTCGTAACGCCAGGCCTCGAAGAGGTCCGGGCTCTGGAGGATGTCGGTGACGTAGAGCTCGAACGGCAGCCGGGTCCGCACCTCTTCGACCACGGCAATGGCCTTCACACAGAGGGAACACCGGGGTTTCGAGTAGATATCGACTCGCATGCGTTGCAGGATGGGCGCTCGATGCGCGGCGTGTGTGGTGATTTTTCGACGATGCCCCTCAAGGACCTGGTCGTCCACCTCGGGAATCGCCGGGCCACCGGCACCCTGAACGTGGAGCGGGGAGACGTGCGCAAGCAGCTCTTGCTGCGCGACGGCAACGTCATCACCGCCAGCTCCAACCAGCCCCGCGAGTACTTCGGCCAGTTCCTGATCAACCAGGGTCACCTGACGGAGGATCAACTGGAGCGCGCGTTCTCCACGCAGGCGGAGACGCACATCCTGCTGGGGAAGATCCTGATCATGACGGGCACGGTGTCGGAAGCCACCGTGCGCACGGTGCTCTCCCACAAGTTCCGGGAGATGCTGCTGGACGCCTTCACGTGGGAGGAAGGCGGCTTCGACTTCCGCCCCACGGACGATGCGCCAGAGCTGGAGGGCCTGGACGTCAGCGTGGACCTGCTGGACGTGCACCGCGAGGGCGAGTTCCGAGAGACGGCCTGGCAGGCCATCCGCGCGGTGTTCCCTTCCGGCCGCGTGCGCCTGGAGGTGGACGAGCGCAAGCTGACGGACCGCAAGGCCGGCAGCATGGACGAGCGCATCGTGCAGCTCGCGAAGGAAGGCCTCAGCATCGACGGCATGGCGCTGGCGCTGCACGCCACCGACTTCTTCCTCTACCAACGGCTGTACGCGCTCTACCGCCAGGACGCGCTGCGGGTGTCCGACGAAGCGCCCCTGCCCTCCCCGGATCCCGGCGCGCCCACCGTCGTCGTGGTGGAGGAGGACGACGAGGACGCCCTGGACTCCGGCGGCGTCATCGGCTCCGAGTCCTCCTCCGACGAGGTGCTCCAGGCCGCCCAGCTCTTCCTGGACGCGGGCAACCTGCGCGACGGCGAGGCGCTGGCCCGGCGCGCGCACGAAATCGCGCCCAGCGAGCACACCACGAAGCTGCTGCGCGAAGCGGAAGGCAGGCTGCTCGCGGAGCTGCGCAAGGCGCTGATGGAGCCGTCGCGGGTGCCGGCGCTGATGGTGACGCCCGCGCACCTGAAGACGCTGCCCCTCACGTCACCGGAGCGCTACCTGCTGTCGCGCATCGACGGGCGGCGGGACGTGGCCGCCATCGTGCACGTGTCGCCCCTCCAGGAGCTGGAGGCCCTGAAGTTCTTCCAGGGCTTCGTGGCCACGGGGCTGGTGAAGCTCACCGCGCGTCCGCTGTCCTGACGTCCCGCTTCAGTGCTTGCCGGCGGCGCCCGCGGGGGCCGTCAACTCCACCGGCGCGGGGATGCGCTCCAACGCCAGGCGCAGGGCCTCGCGGCCCAGGTAGGAGCCGCGGATGCGCCACTTCGGGTCATTCACGATGAGGGCGGCCACGGCCACGCGCGGGTTGTCCTTGGGCGCGAAGCCCACGAACCACGAGTAGTCGCGGAAGGGCTCGCGGTCCGCGAGCGTGCCCGTCTTGCCCACCGCATCCTTCACCTGGAAGCCGCGCTCACGGAAGACGCCGCGCGCGGTGCCGTGGGTGACGGTCTCCTCCAGCATCCGCGTGAGCTCATGCGCGGCGGTGGGGGTGAGTACGGGCTCCGGCTCCGGCAGGGGCATGAAGGGCTCCGGCTCCACCAGCACGGGGTCCACCCAACGGCCCTCGTTGGCGGCCACCGACGCCAGCAGCGCGCCGTGCAGCGGGGACAGGTACACGTCGCCAAAGCCCGCGCCGGTGTTGGCGAGCGCGAAGCCGTCCTCCGGGATGTACGCGAGCGACACGTCCAGCGGCTGCGCGAAGGGAATCTCGCGGTTGAAGCGCAGGCGCGCCGCCATGCGCTTGAGGGAGTCCGCAGTCAGGTGCTTGCTGGTCATCTTGGCGAAGATGACGTTGGCGCTCTTGCCCATGGCCAGCGCCAGCGAATAGCAGGCGCCGTCGCGCTCGGTGTCCTCCAGCTGCCGCTCGTTCAGCCGACGCTTGCCGCCGTGGAAGCAGGCCTCGGTGTCGGCCGACACGCCGGCCTCCAGGAGCGCGCTGCCGGTGACGATCTTGAAGATGCTCGCGGCCGGGTACACCGCGCGGATGGGCAGCCCGCGAAGCTCCGGCTTCGCCTCCGAGTGCTCCGCCATCGCGAGCACGCGGCCGGTGGAGGGCTCCAGCACCACCGCGGCGCCGTAGGGCACCTGGTAGTTCTGCATGATCTTCGTGAGCGACGCCTGGAGGCCAGGGTCGATGGTGAGCACCTGATCCGGCGCGTTCTTGCCGCCCTTCACCACCAGCTTGTTGCCCTCCAGCTTCGCGCGGGCCACCAGGTCCTGCGCGCGCGGCAGCCCCTGGAGCTTGCCGAACGGCGGCGCCTTCTCCCGCGAGGGCACCGGCATCGGAGGCACCATCCCGGGCTCCAACGCGGCGGCGTCCTTCGAAGCCAGCGCCTCCGCCAGCGCGCGGGCATCCACCGGGCGCGAATCCTCGGGCGGAGTGACCGCCACGGCTTCACCGGCGGTCCCGGAATCTGGAGCCTGCGCGACGCTCGCGGAGCCCCCCGCGTCCAGCGAAGCTGACTGGGCGCGCTGCTCGGCCTCCACCTTCTCCACCAGCGCACGGGCGCCCACGGGCCCCGCGTCCGTTCCCAGGGCGCTCACCGACTGCGCCAGCACCTGGGCATCCGACGGGGCGGCGGGTGACGGCGCGGTGTTCGCGTCCGGCCCGGGCGCGGAGGCGCCCAGGAGCAGCGTGAGGGGGAACAGCGGCAGGGCGGCGAAGAGGCGGCGAATCGTCATGCGTCGGGGCTCTCCTTGGGGGGCAGGGAGCAAGCCGCCGGATCCTAGTCGCTGAGAGCGCGCTGTCCACGGCTTGCCTCCTCGACTGCTGCCTTCGTCCGCGAGAAACCTGGGAAGGTGCCCGGAGGTCCAGTAGGGTCCTGTGCACCTTGGACGGACTCAAAGAGACATTGGTGATCTGGGCAGCCGAGCTGCGTCGGGCCATGAAGAGCGGCCGGGCCATCGTGCTGCTCGGCCTCTACAGCATGTTCTCCGCGCTGGTGCTGCTCGTGGTGGGCTTCGTCACCCGGGAGCTGCAGGCCCAGGTGAACGCGAAGCTCGCCGAATCCGGCGGGGACTCGGAGATGGCCGCGCAGGCCGCGGAGCAGATGCACCAGGGGGTGCTGGGCTTCCTCGCCAGCAACGACGCCGCGATGATGGAGGCGCTGGCGAAGGTGCCCATCGTGGTGCTCATCGTCTTCAAGATCACCCTCTTCTTCCTGCCCGCCTACGTCGCGCTGATGGGCTTCGACCAGGTGAGCGGCGAAGTGGGGCCGCGCTCCATGCGCTATCTCACGGTGCGCGCGCGCCGCTCGTCGGTGCTCCTGGGCAAGTTCCTCTCCCAGGCCACGCTGCTGGTGGGGCTGGTGCTGATCATCGACCTGGCCATCTTCATCTACGCGCGCATCATCAACGACGACTTCGCCTTCGGCGTGCTGGTGCTCAACCTCCTGAAGTTCTGGAGCGCCACCGTCGTCTTCTCGCTCGCGTACGTGTCCCTCACCACCCTGTGCTCCAGCCTCTTCCGCAGCCCCGCGGTGAGCCTGGTCTTCAACTTCATCCTGCTCTTCGTCTTCTGGCTGATGGACTCCGTGGGGCGCTCCGTGAGCGAGGAGAACGTGCTGCGCTTCCTGCGCTACCTGTCCCCGTCGTACTACTCGGGCAACCTGCTGCACCCGAAGCTCGCCGAGTTCGCCATGAGCGGCGCGGCCTACGCGGCCTTCGCGGCCGTCTTCCTCTTCGGCGCCTACGGCGTCCTGCGCGCGAGGGACCTGTGAGCGACCTGGCCATCCAGCTGAACAACGTCTCCAAGCACTTCGGCCCCAAGGTCGCCGTCAACGCGGTGAGCCTCCAGGTGCGGCAGGGCGACGTCTTCGGTCTCATCGGCCCGAACGGCGCCGGCAAGACGACCACCTTCTCCATGATGTGCGGCTACCTCTACCCGTCCGAGGGCTCGCTCCAGGTGATGGGCGTGTCCCCCACCGCGCCCGGCGCCCTCAAGGGCCGTGTGGGCGCGCTGCCCCAGGACGCGGTGCTGCCCCCCGGCTGGGAGGTGGGCGCGCTGCTCATGTACTGGGCCCGCCTGTCGGACCTGCCCCAGCCCGAGCACGAGGCCCGCGGCGCCCTGGAGAAGGTCGGCCTGATGGAGGCTTGGAAGGTCCAGACCCAGGCGCTCAGCCACGGCATGGCCAAGCGCGCCGCCATGGCCCAGGCCCTGATGGGCCGCCCGCCGCTCGTCCTGTTGGACGAGCCCACCGCCGGCCTGGATCCGCGCATCGCCGCGCAGGTGCGTCAGATCATCAAGGACATGAAGGGCACGCAGACGGTGGTCGTCTCCAGCCACAACCTCCAGGAGCTGGAGGAGCTGTGCGACGCGGCCGCCATCCTCGACAAGGGCTCGCTCGCGCAGGTCGGCACCATGTCGGAGCTCACCGGCCAGGGCGCCGAGTTCCGCGTCCAGATCGCCCGGGGCGACGTCATCATCCCCGAAATCACCTCCCTGCCCGGCGTCACCGACGCGCGCATGGAGGGCACGGATGTGCTGCGCGTGCGCTTCGACGGCCAGGCCCACAAGGCCGAGGAGGTCATCAGCCACACCGTCGGCCACCTCATCCAGCACCAGGTGCTCATCCTCGGCGTCAGCCGCGGCCGCCGCCTGGAGGACCGCGTCCTTCAGCTGCTGTAGGCCCGCGCCCCACGGACGCTCACCCCGCCTTGCGCACCCAGCCCACATAGTGGGTTCCCCTGCGCTCCATGCGGACGAGCTCGTTGCCCGTCGCGTCGCACCACGCGGGCAGGTCCGCCTCCAGCCCGCGGTCGGTGGAGACGAGCTCCACCAGCGTCCCGGGCGGCAGGCGGCGCATCGCCTTGGCAATCTCCAGGATGGGCACCGGGCAGAGGGCCCCGGACGTATCCACGCGCACACCGGCTTCCATTCGCGTGCATCCTGTCATGGGGCCTGGAACCCCGCCTGCCAAAGCGACACGACACGCGCGCTGAGAGGGAATTTTGCTGTCCCCAACGTCGTTGTCCGCCCCTTCGAGGCCTCTGGATAACGGGCGGACGCAGGCGGTCATCGCGGCTTGCGTGTCTGGAATTCCCTCTGTTAAGTACCCCGCCCTTTCCCTACCCAGACACCCGCTTGGGGCCCGGAGTCGGACCTATGGCGCAGGAGCATTCCCAACCCATGAAGCCCAATGTCATCGTGGCCCTGCTGGTCGGCCTGGTGCTCGGGTTCGTTGGCGGCCGTGCCGCCACCGGCTCGAAGCCCTCCACCGGCAATACGCCCTCCATCGCGCAGGCGGCGAACAAGCCCGCGGCGCGCGCCGTGGACCCCACCGTCTTCAAGGTGCCCGTCGAAGGCGCCCCGACGAAGGGCAGCGTCAACGCGCTCGTCACCATCGTGGAGTTCTCCGACTACGAGTGCCCGTTCTGCAGCCGCGCGCACAACACCGTCGAGCAGCTCCTGAAGGACTACGGCAACAAGCTGCGCGTCGTGATGCGCCAGAACCCGCTGTCCTTCCACCCGCACGCCAAGCCCGCGGCCCTCGCGGCGCTCGCGGCCGGTGAGCAGGGCAAGTACTGGGACATGCACAACCTGCTCTTCGCCAACAACAAGAAGCTGGATGGGGAGAGCCTGGAGGGCTACGCCAAGCAGATCGGCCTGGACGTGGCGAAGTGGAAGGTGGACATGGCGGACGAGCGCCTGGGCGCCACCATCGACAAGGATCAGGCCCTGGCCCAGCAGATGGGCGCCAGCGGCACGCCGGCCTTCTTCATCAACGGCCGCTTCCTCTCCGGCGCGCAGCCCATCGACAACTTCAAGGCCCTCATCGACGAGGAGCTCGCCAAGGCCGAGGGCCTGGTGAAGAGCGGCATCGCGCCGTCGCAGGTGTACGCGCGCACCATCGAGAAGGGCGTCGAGCGCGCCCCGTCCCGCCCCGCCCAGCAGCAGGCGGAGCCCGCCGCCGCCGCGAAGAAGGTGGAAGTCCCCGCGGACTCCCCCTCCTTCGGCCCGGCCACCGCGAAGGTGACCATCGTCGAGTGGTCCGACTTCGAGTGCCCGTTCTGCAGCCGCGCGGTGCCGACCCTGAACAAGATCAAGGAGACCTACGGCAAGGACGTGCGCGTGGTGTTCCGCCACCAGCCGCTGCCCATGCACTCGCACGCGAAGATCGCGGCGCAGGCCTCCATGGCCGCCCACGAGCAGGGCAAGTTCTGGGAGATGCACGACAAGCTCTTCGCCAACCAGCGCGCCCTGGAGCGCGGTGACCTGGAGAAGTACGCCCAGGAGCTGGGCCTGGACATGAACAAGTTCAAGGCCGCCCTGGAGTCGAGCAAGATCTCCGCGAAGGTGGACTCGGACTCCTCCGCGGGCATGGCGGTGGGCGCCAACGGCACGCCGGCCTTCTTCATCAACGGCCGCTTCCTCTCCGGCGCGCAGCCCTTCGAGGCCTTCAAGCCCCTCATCGACCAGGAGATCGCCAAGGCCGACAAGGCGCTCGCCGCCGGCACCAAGGCGGAGGACCTCTACGCCAAGCTGAACCAGGACAACGTGAACGCCGCTCCGGCCGCCCCCGCGGCGCCCGCCGAGCCGGAAGTGCAGAAGGTGGAGGTGGGCAACGCCCCGGTGCGTGGCCCGAAGAACGCGCCCGTCACCATCGTCGCCTGGTCCGACTTCGAGTGCCCCTTCTGCAGCCGCGCCGTGCCGACCATCGAGCAGGTGGAGAAGGTCTACAAGGGCAAGGTCAAGTTCGCCTTCAAGCACCAGCCCCTGCCCTTCCACCAGAACGCGAAGCTCGCCGCCGTGGCCTCCATGGCCGCGAACGAGCAGGGCAAGTTCTGGGAGATGCACGACAAGCTCTTCGCCAACCAGCGCGCGCTGGACCGCGCCAGCCTGGAGAAGTACGCCCAGGAAATCGGCCTGAACGTGAACAAGTTCAAGACGGACCTGGAGTCGGGCAAGTTCGACAAGCAGATCGAGGCGGACATGGCGGATGGCTCCTCCAAGGGCGCCAACGGCACCCCGACGTTCTTCATCAACGGCCGCACGCTGGTGGGTGCGCAGCCCTTCGAGGCCTTCAAGAAGGTCATCGACGAGGAGCTGAAGAAGGCCGGCGTCGCGATGGCGGCGGAAGCGAAGTAGCCCTCCCCCGCTGTTGAAGCACAAAGGCCGTCGGCTCCCTCAGCGGGAACCGGCGGCCTTCGTGTTTCCAGCGAGTCCCTGGTGCGGCGTCAGGAGACGGCGATGGCGTCGATCTCCACCTGGGAGCCGCGCGGCAGCGCGGACACCTGCACGGTGGCGCGGGCCGGCGGCGAGCCGGAAAAGGCGCGGGCGTACACCTCGTTCACCTTGGCGAAGTCACCCAGGTTGGTGAGGAAGATGGTGCAGCGCACGACGTGGCTGAAGTCCAGGCCGCTGGCGGCGAGCACGGCCTGCAGGTTCTTCATCACCTGCTCGGCCTGCGCGACGACGTCACCGGGGACCAACTCCATCGTCTTCGGATCCAGGGGAATCTGGCCGGACAGGAACGTCATCTTCCCGGCGTCCACCTGCACGGCCTGGGAGTAGGGGCCAATCGCCTTGGGGGCGTCGTCGGAGTGGATTGCCTTGCGCGCCATGCAGCACACCTCGCGTTGCGGCGGCCCCCAAGGAGGACGGGGGCCGCGGGTCCGCCGCGGGCTGTAGCACAGGACAGGGCTAGATTCGCTCGACCGAGTAGACGCCCGTCAACCGCTCGATGGAGCGCATCAGGTCCGTCAGCTGCTTGAGGTCGGAGATGGTGACCTCGAAGGTGTTCACCGCCCGGTCGTCGCCGGTGGCCCGGCAGTTCGCCTGGGAGATGTTGACGCTCTTCTTGGAGAACGTGTTGGTGATGTCCGCCAACAGGCCCGGCCGGTCCGCTGTCAGCACGCGCAGCGTGACGGGCCGCTTGAAGTCGCCCTTCACGTCCCAGGACACGTCCACGCGCCGCTCGGGGTCCGTGGCCAGGGCCTTCTCACACCCCACCGTGTGCACCGTCACGCCCCGCCCCCGGGTGATGAACCCCGCGATGGGGTCTCCGGGAACGGGGTTGCAACAGCGCCCGAAGCGCACCAGCACGTCGTCCACGCCGCCAATCTGGACGCCGCTGCGGCTGTTGCGCCCGACCAGCCGCTTGGCCAGGTCCGTCATGCGCGACAGGCCCGGCAGCATGGACGCGTTCGCCCCCGTACCGTTGCCGTCCGTGGGACGCGGAGGCGGCTCCGCCTGCGCCAGCTTCTCCTGCGGCACCAGGCGCATCACCAGCTGCTGCGGCGTCACCTTGCCGTAGCCGATGGCGACCAGCATGTCGTCCTCGACGCGGAAGCCCAGCTCCTCGGCGACCTTCTTCACCTCGCCGGAGCGCACCAGCTTGTTGAAGTTGAGCTGGAAGCGCTTGAACTCGCGCTCCACCAGCTCACGGCCCAGCTGCAGGCTCTTGTCGCGCTGCTGCTGCTTGATGAAGCCGCGGATGCGCTGCTGCGCGCGGCTCGTCTTGACGAAGGTGAGCCAGTCCTTGGACGGGTGCGCCTGCGGGCTGGTGAGCACCTCCACCGTGTCGCCGTTCTTCAGCTTGTAGCGCAGGGGAACAATCTTGCCGTTCACCTTGGCGCCCACGCACCGGCCGCCCACGTCCGAGTGGATGGCGTACGCGAAGTCCACCGGCGTCGCGCCGCGCGGCAGGCTGCGCACGTCGCCCTTGGGCGTGAAGACGAAGACTTCGTCGGTGAAGAGGTCGACCTTCACCGTCTCCAGGAACTCCTTGGGGTCCTTGAGGTCCTGCTGCCACTCCATCAGCTGGCGCAGCCAGGCGAACTTCTCGTCGTCCTTGGAGATGGGCGCGCGGCCTTCCTTGTAGGCCCAGTGCGCCGCGATGCCCTCTTCGGCGATCTTGTGCATCTCCGAGGTGCGGATCTGCACCTCCACGCGCTCGCTCAACGGACCAATCACCGTGGTGTGCAGGGACTGGTACATGTTGGGCTTCGGGATGGCGATGAAGTCCTTGAAGCGCCCGGGCACCGGCTTCCACATCTGGTGCACCATGCCCAGCGCCTCGTAGCAGGAGGGCACCGACGGCGCGATGATGCGGAACGCGATGATGTCGTGGATCTGATCGAAGTCGATGCCCTGCGACTTGATCTTCTTCCAGATGCTGTAGACGTGCTTGAAGCGCCCGCTGACGTCGCCCTTGAGGCCCCGCTCCTGGAGCTTGGCGCGCATCAGGTCGCAGGTGTCCTCGATGTACGCCTCGCGCTCCTTCTTGCGCTTGTTGAGCTGCTCCTCCAGCGCGAAGAATTCCTGGGGCTTCACGTAGCGGAAGGACAGGTCCTCCAGCTCCGTCTTGATCCAGGAGATGCCCAGGCGGTTGGCCAGGGGCGCGTAGATGTCCAGCGTCTCCTGTCCGATGCGGGCCTGCTTCTCCTCGGACATGTGATCCAGCGTCCGCATGTTGTGCGTGCGGTCCGCCAGCTTCACGAGGATGACGCGGATGTCCTGCGCCATCGCGATGATCATCTTGCGGAAGTTCTCCGCCTGCTTCTCCTCCTGGGAGAGCGTCGCGGACGCGGAGAACTTGGACAGCTTCGTCACGCCGTCCACCAGCTGGGCGACCTCCGGACCGAACAGCTCCGTGAGCTCCTCCGCCGTGGCGAGCGTGTCTTCGATGGTGTCGTGGAGCAGGCCGGTGACGATGGACGCCTCGTCCAGCTTCAGCTCCGCGAGGATGCCCGCCACCTCCAGCGGGTGGACGAGATAGGGCTCTCCCGACTTGCGGAGTTGCCCTTGATGGACCTTGGCCGAGTAGACGTACGCCTTCTTGATGATGTCCAGGTCGGGGTCCGGGTGGTACGACGCAACCCGCTGCAGGATGTCGTTCAGGCGAATCATCGAGGCGGTGACAATCGTAACTGCCTCAAACAGCAGGGGCAACGTTACCCTGGAACATCGCGTGCCCCGCCGGGTCCTGGAGGCCCGGGCGCCCTGGAAATTGGTCCGAGGCTTTCGTTGACCCGGCGTTTCACGCCCCCCTAGATTGGCCCTCTGCCCATGTCTCAGCTTCTGCTGTCCGCGCTCCCGGTGGTCTGCCCGAATTGTGACGGTTTCAACCCGGCACGCTCGGCCACCTGCGCACTGTGCGGCCAGGCGATGGAAGAGGCCGCTCCGGCCCCCCGTCCGGCGGCCACGACCCCGCCCCGGCCGGTGACGCCGCCCCCTGGCGCGGGCCGTCCCGCCGCCGTCTCCAGCTTCACGCGCCCGGGCGAGCCCTTCGCGCCCCCCACGCCGCCTCCGCCGCCCAGCGCGGTGCCGCCCGGGCTCAAGCTTTCCGCGCGCACCCCGCCGCCCACCGCCGCCCAGGGGCTGATGGTGGAGGCCCGCCGGGCCGCGCCGCCGGCCACGGGGACGCCGCCTCCTCCCCGAGCAGGCTACGGGCCGGCCCTGCCGCCCGCGAACACCCGCCCGCCTCCGCCCGTGCCGGACAACGCCCTGCCCCCTCGCGGCGGTACGGGAGCCACGGCGCCGGTTCCGGCGGGTACGCCCCCCGCGACGACGGGCGCCACGGCGCGTCCTCCGCCCGTGGCGTCGCGCTTCGGGTTGGCGGTGATCGCCGGGACGACGCGCGGCCAGCGCTACAAGCTGCCGGTGACGGGCTGCGTGGTGGGCCGCCAGCGCGGCGCCATCCTCTTCCCGGACGACGTCTTCGTGTCGCCGCTGCACGCCACCTTCCTGGTGAAGGACGGCGCCCTCTACGTGCGCGACGAGTCGAGCGCGTCGGGCGTCTACGTCACCTTCGCCGGCACGGAGCCGCTGGCGCCGCGAGCCCTCTTCAGCGCGGGCCAACGGCTGTTCCGCTTCACCGGCCGCGTGGAGTCCCCCGCACCCGTGGCGGGCCGGCCCACCCCGTATGGTTCGCCCGCGCCGCTCGGCCAGGCGCTGTACGGCGTGGAAGAGGTTCACATGGGTGGCAGGGCGGGCCGCGCGGTGGTGACGGCCGCGGCGCTGCTCACCATCGGACAGGCCCACTGCGACCTGGCGTACCCGAATGACGAGGGGCTCGCCGGCCGGCACTGCGAGCTGAGCCCCACGGCGACCGGCGCGATGCTGCGCGACCTCTCTGGCGGCCTGGGCACCTTCGTGCGCATCCCGCCCGCGACGGAGCGGCCCCTGCGTCCGGGCGACCGCGTCCGCCTGGGCCAGCACGTCATGCAGGTGGAGACGCTGGGCTGACGGGAAGCGGCCCGCGCGGCACCGGGCCGAGTCGGTCCGGGCCGGGTACTACCGGCACTCAGGGCGACGAGGGACGCGCCACCGGGCTGCCGAGCCGGACTTCGATGTACGCGCGCGCACGCGAGTCGGGCATGTCGGTCAGGTGACGCACCCACCAGCCGCGGGCCTCGTCCGTGTTGTCGCGCTGCCAGTACAGCTCACCCAGCTTGAGGGCCAGCTCCGCTTCCGGGTTGAAGTTGAAGGCCTCCTTGTAGCTGGAGGTCGCGCGGCCCAGCTCCCCGGCCATCACGTCGCGGTCCCCGTCCTGCGTCAGCTTGCGCGCCTTGTCCACGTTGCGCGCGTTGCTGGGGATCTGCCGCAGGTAGTCCGGCTGATCCGAACCGGAGGTGAGCAACCGGGGCGCGTTGGGCGGCGCCACGTACTGGTTGCCTTCGGAGCCGCTGCCCGCGCCAATGCCGAAGTAGTAGACGAAGAAGCCCACCGCCCCCAGCACCAGCACGGTGGTGAGCGCCTTGAAGAAGAGGATGATGCCGTCGCCGCCACCGGAGGCGGGCGCGGCCACGGAGGTCCGTGTGCCCTCCTGCGCGAGCGTGGACTCCTCGGAGACAGGGGTGCGCGAATGCGGCAGGCCCTGCACGGTGGCTTCCACCGTCACGTCGTTCCAGGCCGTGTTGTTGCGGGCGGCGTTGTGCGCGGCCTGGGACTTGCGCGGGATGGGGGCCAGCACGCCAGAGGCCTGGGGACGGCGTCCGCCCGTGTCGTTGGCGGCGGCCCCTCCGCGACGGCGCTCCTTGTCGACGGCGAGCAGCTCCGCCTTGAAGGCCCCGGCGTTGGCCGGCCGGTCATCCGGGTCCTTGGACAGGACGCGGAGGATCAGCCGCTCCATGCCCGGGGAGATGCGCGCGTCCGGGCGGCGGCGCGTGGGCGGGGGCGGCTCCTCGGTGAGGTGCTTGGTGGCGAAGCCCACCGCCGAGTCGGACTCGAAGGGGAGCAGGCCCGTCGTCAGCTGGTAGAGGATGACGCCCACCGCGTACAGGTCCGAGCGGTGATCCAACACCGCGCCCCGCGCCTGCTCCGGCGACATGTACTCGGGGGTGCCGCACACGAAGCCCGCGCGCGTGAGGGCCGGGCCCTCGTCCTGCGAGTCGGTGATCTTCGCGATGCCGAAGTCCAGCACCTTCACGAAGTCCGGCTCGTTGCGGCGCTGCTCCACCATGATGTTTTCGGGCTTGAGGTCCCGGTGGATGACGCCCGCGCCGTGCGCGTCCGACAGCGCGCTCAGGATCTGGAGGGCGATGCGCACCACGCGCGCCTCGCCCAGCGGCCACTCGCGGCTGAGGATCTGATGCAGGTCCTGCCCGGCCACGTACTCCATCGCGATGAAGAGCGCGCCGTCGTCAGCCTGGCCGAAGTCCAGCACGCTGATGGAGTTGGGGTGATTCAGGCGGCTGGCGGCCTTGGCCTCACGCTGGAAGCGCGCGACGGTGCGCTCGTCCGACAGCAGCGTGTGGCGCAGCACCTTCAGCACCACCACCTTGTCCAGCGCGAGCTGCCGGGCGCGGTACACCTTGCCCATGCCGCCCTCGCCGATGAGGGCTTCCACCCGGTACTTGGAGGCAATCGTCTTGCCCACGTATTCGTCGCCGCCCTCCGCCGAGCGCAGGAGCGTCGCGCCGCAGGCGGGGCAGTAACGGGAGGAATCTTCGGCGTCGGCGCCGCAGGAAGGGCAGTACACGTCAGCGTCCAGTCAGTGGGCCCGGGACTTCACCATGCCCCTCGGGTGGGGGCAAGCCGTACGCTGTCGGGCCCCCCAACGCGGCGCCGGCCTGCTAGAAGGGAAACTCGCATGGACGCCGTGGACTATTGCCCCCGCTGTGACACCGAGAATTCCCGGGATGCCACTGTCTGCCGAGCTTGCGGCTCGGCGCTGCGCTCCGGAACCATGGTGATGGCCGTGGCGCACATCTCGTCGCGCCCACAGGTGTCCATCCGCGTGGTGCGCGCGGACGGCGGCCCTGAAGCGCTCGTGCGCATGCAGCGCGACACCCTCACCTGCGGACAGCAGGCGGACATCGCGCTCAACGACGACCCGTTCATCATGCCCGTGCAGGCGCGCTTCTTCTTCTCCGGCGCCCGCCTCGCCATCGAGGACGTGGGCGGCGCCAACGGCGTCTTCGTGCGCCTGCGCAATGAGCGCGAGCTGCCCGCCGGCGGTGAGCTGCGCCTGGGCCGTCAGCGCATGGTGCTGGAGCCCATCCCCGCCGCGGCGCTGGGGCCCGGCGGCACGCAGGTGTGGGGCTCGCCGGATCCCGGCTACCGGCTGCGGCTCATCCAATTGCTGGAGGGCGGCCTGCGCGGCGCGGCCTTCCCGCTCAAGGACGGCGACAACCTGCTGGGTCGTGAGCAGGGCGACATCGCCTTCCCCACGGACGGCTTCGTGTCCGGGCGGCACGCGCTGCTGCAGGTGCGCGGGGACCGGCTGATGGTGCGCGACGTCGGCTCGTCCAACGGCACCTTCATCCGCCTGGCGGGGCCGACCTTCGTCGACAACGGCGACCACTTCCTCATCGGCCGTCAGCTGCTGCGGGTGGAAATCCAGCCCGCGGCGGCCTGAAGCAACGGCGCTTCGCTTGAGAGGCGCGGACCGCACGGGCATCGGAGCCCCGTGCGGCCCGGTGAAGCCACGGCCTCAGCCGTAGGACTTCTCCTTCTTCTCCTGCTCTTCCTTGCAGCGGATGCAGAGCGTCGTCACCGGACGCGCATCCAGACGCTTGGGGGAGATGTCCTCCTCGCAGCGCTCGCAGATGCCGAAGGTGCCGTCCTCCACGCGCTTGAGGGCGCCGTCGATCTTCTGCAGGAGGAACTTCTCGCGGTCCCTCAGACGGAAGACCATGGACTGGGTGTACTCGGAAGCGGCCTGGTCGATTTCGTCAGGCAGGTCGTCCGTGTCGAAGGACGATTCCTCCACCAGGGTCTTCTTCGCGCTTTCGAGCAGGCTCGTTTTGCTGTCCTCGAGCATCTTCTTGTAACGCTTGAGATCTTTCTGGTTCACAGCCTGCGGCTCCGTTGGACGGGTAGAGGGGGCCTGACCCCGAAAAAAAGGGCCCGAAAGCTTTATTCATGCAGTTCCCAGTGTCAAGCTGACCTGCTTTAAAACGTGGGTGCACGAGGGGCGCCTTGAGCGACAACACGAAGTTCGATCGGGAATTCTTGCGCTCGGCGCTCTCCCTGGCCGCCAAAAGCGACGTCGACCACTTCCTCTACATCTGCGACACGCCCATTTCGCCGGACGACCTCCGGGGTAAGCCCGCACGCAAGAAGCTGGTGTACGCAGTGACCTTGGAGCCGCTGGCGCAGGAACTCCTGCGCAAGAAGGCCCGCGCGCTCGTCATTCCCGCGTATGACTACTCGCGCACGGAGCGCGTGAAGGTGGCGCTCGTCTCCGCGCTGTCCCAGGGAGCGTTCAAGGAAAGCGACCTTGTGCTCTGCATGACGGGAAAGGTGGGCCGCGCTCCGGACATGCTGATGCAGATGCGCATCGGAGGATCGCTGGACGACCGGCTGGCCATCGAGGGCGTGAAGCTGGGCGAGGAGTTCAACTCGCAGGTGGTGGACGCGCTGATTCAACTGGCCCTTCAGATTGGCCAGGAGGGCTTCGAGGGCCACCCCATCGGGACCATCATCACGATTGGCGACCACACGAGCGTGCTGGAGAAGAGCCGGCAGCTCACCATCAACCCGTTCCAGGGCCTGTCGGAGTCCGAGCGCAACGTGCTCGACCCGAAGATTCGCGACGCCATCAAGAACTTCTCCGTGCTGGACGGCGCGTTCGTCATCCGCGAGGACGGCGTGGTGCTGGCCGCGGGCCGCTACCTGTCCGCCAACGACGACACGGTGAAGATTCCCCTGGGTCTGGGCGCGCGCCACGCGGCCTCCGCGGGCATCACGTCCTCCACGCACTGCATCGCGCTCACGGTGAGCCAGACCTCCGGCGCGGTGCGGCTCTTCAAGGGCGGCAACATCGTGCTGGAGCTGCACCAGACGGCGCGGCGGACCTGAGCGCCCTGCCCTACTTCACGCGCTCGGGCGCGGCGTGGGGCTGGTGCTCCTCGCGGTAGATGTCCGCCAGCGCGTGCGCCTTCTCCACCTCGTCGCGGGCCGCATCCAGCGCCATCACCCGGTCGAAGCGCTCCACCTGCTCGCGCAGCGCCTCCGTGACGACGCCGCCCGCGGCCATGCGCGCGGATGCGCTCTCCCGCTCGATGCGCAGGTCCGCCACGCGCTCGCCCAACTCGCCGGCCGCGCCGAGCAGCAGCGCCGAGTCCCGCTCCGCGCGCCGCAGCGATTCCCGCGTGGATTCCAACAGACGTTCGGTCTGCACGCGGTCGCGCTCCAGCACTCCCACGCCCTTCGCGTCCCCCCGGTCATGCGCCGTCTGACGCCGTCCGGCGATGTCGCCCAGGCGGGCCGTGTAGCGCGTCACTCCGCGGGAGAGTTCGCCCTTGAGGGCCAGCAGCGTGGCGGCGGACTTGCGCACCTCGGCCGCCTGACGCTCCAGGTCCTCGATGAGCCGGTCGAACGTGGCCAATGGGTCCACGGGCGCCGCGGGGGTCTTCTTGCGTTTGAGGAAGCCGAACATGGCGCGTGCCTTGAAGCCTACCCGAACGGGCGGCAGAGCAACCGCACCCGTTCCAACGCCTCGGCCACCGGACGCCCTCCGCCGGACAGCACGGCCAGGTAGCGCGCGGGCGTGAGTCCGTAGACGGACAGCAGGTGCTGCAGGAGCACCACGCTCTCCGTCGCGCGCCGGTCCGCGGAGGCGAGCGACGCGGCCTCGCCCACCGCCTCCAGGATGTCCGTCACCCGCGCCACCAACTCCGCCCCGGGCGTCTCCGGCACGGTGGACGCCGCGGGAGTGGACGGGAAGAGCGCGTCGAACGAGGCCTCCACGGCCACGCCCGCACCGGGCGCGCGGCCCGCCGCCACCGCCTCCAGCGCGTCCAGGTGCGGAGCCAGGGCCTCCAGGGCCTCCAGCGAGGCCGGCACGTCGCGAGGCAGGAGCGTTCGCCAGGGCGTGTCGAACTCCGTGCGTGCCCAGCGGATCTCCTCGTCGGAGAGCGGGTGGTAGAAGGCGCGGCCTCCGGCGGCGCGCTGCTCCAGCACCAGGGACTTGAGGTCCGGGTTCTCCTCGCCCAGCGAGATGAAGCTCAGCGCGATGTCCAGGGCCCCCATGGGCGCGCGCGTGCGGCGGATGAGGTCCAGGTCCACGCGGTCCTCGCCGTCGGTGATGAGCACCACCGTGGCGCGCGCGAGGTACGGGTCGCGCCCCTGCGCGGCTCGGATGGAGTCGAAGGCGGACAGGAGGGCCAGCGAGATGTCCGTCTGCCCCTCCGCGGGAGAGTCCCGGAAGAGCTTCTCAATCTGCCGGGTCGCCTCCGCGGCGGTGTCCACGCGGGCCAACTCCGTGGGCACGTCGTTGAAGAAGCTGAAGTAGAGCGGATCGAAGTTCTCTTCGCGCCGCGCCTTCACGCGCAGGTTGTTCAGCTCCGCGATGATCAACGCGTCACGGAAGCGCGCCCGCGCGCCGTGCATGGAGCCGGAGGCGTCACAGACGTAGACGCGCACGGCGGTGCGCTTCACCTTGCGCGGCTTGGGGGGCGGCGCGTCGTCCAGGTACGTGCGCACGAGCTGCCGGTGCCCCGCGAGGTCCTGGAGCAGGCGCCGTGGATCCGTGATGACGAAGTGGTGGATCTCATCCAGGCTGCCCGTCGTGTCGAACGACATCGTCTGCGTCGGATAGGGCACCTGGCGCGGGACGGCCCGCACGGAGGCGGCATCCTTCTCGACGATCTCCTCCGACAACGCGTCCTCCACGTCGAAGAAGCGCGCGCACCCCGCCGCCAGGTCGAACGTGGCCAGCTGTTCCGGCTTCAGGGAGAACGCCAGGTCCGCGAGCTGCTCGTCCGGAGCGTCTTCCGCCTCGCGTCCGGAGTCGGCCTCGGCATCCGCCTCCCCCAGCCACTGCAGCCGCGTGCCCGCCTCCGCCTCCTCCACCATCCGCGTCAGCCGGGACTCCGGGGGAAGCAGCGGCGTCAGCGCGCGCCGGGCCGCCGAGGCCAGCTCCGCGTCTCCCGCTTCGATGGCGCGCTCGTAGAGGCCCTGCAACGACCGATAGGCCTCCCGGGGATCCTCCTGGGCGGCCTTCCGCACGCCGCGCACCAGCGCCTCCAGGGAGCGCGTGGGCGGCACCTCGCGCACCCGCTCGCGCGCCTCCGCCACGTCGGTGCGCAGCGCCATGCTCCGCGCGCGATCCGCGTCCGTGGTGCCCAGGCGAAGCAGCATCTCGTGGGCCAGGTCCAGATCGCGCCGCTTCTGCACCAGGTCGATGACGTTGTCCCGAGCACGAGCGGCCAGCAACTCCGCGACGGCCAGGCGCGCATTGGCTGGGGGCCGCTCCCGGGTCGTCCCCGCCGGGCGCTCGAAGATCTCGAACGGCGCGTCCTCACCGCCCTGCGTTTCCAGCGGCCGGCTGAAGAGATCCGCCACTTTCACCGCGCGGGCCAGCCGCACGAAGCCGCGGTCCAGCGCGGTGAGGGCCCCCGAAGGCATCTCGCCGGAGCGGTGCGCCTTCTCCACCAGGCGCAGGCACTCCTCGTACTCCTCCAGGGCCTGGTTCGCGCGCGTCGCGAGCCCCTGCGCGAGCGCCCCCGCCCTGCCCCGCTGGGTGCCCAGCGCGAGCAGCAGCCGGGCATCCGCGGCGGTGTGGACGCCCACGCGATCCAACTCGCGGTCGAGCGCCACGAGCACCGGCAGGCCCATGTCCTCCGGCCCCTTCAGCTTGCGGCCGAAGGGCCAGGACCACGGGCCGCCACGGGCCGCCACGGGCTGGCGGAGCGCATCCAGGCGCTGCCGCAGGGGAGTGAGCCGACGCGCCAGCACGTCTCAGCGCCGCCTTCCGAACATGGCCCCAGCGCTCACTGCGCGGTCCGCCGCTCCAGCACCTGCCGGCTGAAGCGTCCGAAGTCCTCGTCGATGCCGCGAAGCTGGGCGGACAGCTTGCGCGCGCTCTCCCCCAATTCACCCGGGAGCGTCTCCAGCATGTTCAGCGTGGCCTTGAGCCGCACCATTTCGCCCTCCTTGAGCGCGAGCTGGGGGAAGCGGCTGCGCACCAGCCGCTCGAAGGTGCGCTCCGCGTCGGCACGGCCGTTGAGCGCCTCCGGGGCGGGCAGCGCGGACAGCAGCTGGGTCAGCCAGCTGCGCAGGTACTTGATGCGCGACTGGATGAAGGACAGCTCCGCTTCGGCCACGGCAGCGCGGACCGTGTCGGAGAGGAACGCGGACGCGGACGCGGGACGTGCCGCCATCAGCTGTCCGTCCAGGCCCACGAGCGCGGTCAGCTCGCCGTCGGGGGCCTGCGCGGACAGCTCGCCCCGGTAGTAGGTGTACGCGTCGCCATTGAGCACGGCGTTGGGTGCCGGCGGCGGGCTGGCCACCTCGCGAGACAGCACGCGAGCATGCTCCCGGAGGCGGTTCTCCATCAGGTCGCGGCACTCGGCGAGCACCGGCTCCGCCGTCACGCCCTCGCGGCGCAGGTTCTCCGCCACCGCCTGCACCGCGCGGCCGTACTGCTCGATGCGCTCAAACGGGGTCGCGCCCAGCACCTCGCGCGCGTACGCCACGCTCAGTGGCCGGAGCAGCTCCTGCTTCAACCCCGCCTGGGACGGATCCAACGCCGTCAGGGCGTTCTCCAGCTGGGTGAGCCGCCGCGAGTCCGCGGACAGAGCATCCAGCGGATCCTTGCGGCCCCGGGGCGCCTGGGCGGGGAACGCCGCCGAAACGCGGCGCCGGAGCGCGGCCACCACCCGGCGGCGCGTGTCCTTGTCCGCGTCGCGCAGCCGCTCGTGGAGGGAGGGCACCGCCTCGCTGAGCATCGCCGCCAGCGAGCCCATCACGCCCAGCTCCTCCTCCAGGTTCTCCGCGAGCCCGACCAGCCACTCCATCTTGACGCTGTCCTCGAACGCGAGCCCCTCCGCCGCGGACGCGCTCATCTCCAGCGCCTGCTCCAGGAACCGCGCGGCCGACTCGCACAGCGCGGGGTAGCCCGGCTTCAGCTCCGAAACCGACCGGCTCAGCTCCAGGACGTCGCGGATGGCGATGAGCAACGCCACACCGCCGCGCCCCTCCCCCTGCCCCACCGTCATGCCCCGAGACAGCCGCTGCTCCAGGGCAGCCACCAGCGCACGCGCCGCCACCAGCAGCAGCGCCCGGTTCTGACCGTGGCGAGGCCCGGGCACCAGCTTGCCCAACACGCCGCGCGCGGTGGTGGACACCACACCCGCCTGCCAGTTGCGGCTCAGGCCCTCCGCGGCGTTCACGTCGTCCGCGGCCGCGAGCGTCGTCGCCTCGCGCTCCACGCCACCGCCCAGCTCCTGCCGCACCTTGCCCAGCACCTCGTCGAAGGTGCGCTGCTCCAGCCGGACGATCTCCAGCTGCGCCCGCTCACGAGGGTCCACTGCCGCCTTGAGCAGCGCGTCCGCCTCCGCCGCGGGAGGACCGCCCAGGAGGAAGAACCAGCGCAGCGCGTCCAGGTCCTCCACGGTCGCTTCGAGCGGCCGGTCCGGACGGCGGTAGATCTGATCGCGCACCACCGCGGCCTTCAACGTCCAGAGCGCCTTCACCACCGAGCGCTGGGAGAAGTACTTCGTGGGCACGTAGTCCGGCAGCTTCGACACCTGCGCCACGAGCGCGCGCTCCAGCGCGTCCGTGAGCATCTCCACGCCCTCCAGCACGTGGCCGGGCACCTTCACCTGGGCCACCGCGTCCTGGAGCAGGTCCAACTGCTGGAGCGTCAGCGTGGCGCGCAGGTCCGGCCGCGTCCCGTGCACGAAGCGGTGCAGCATGGCGGCCCGGCTCTCCCGCCGGGCGAAGGCCTTGGGCACGAAGCTGATGAAGCTCAACCGGTCCGCGAACGCCAGCAGCAGCTCCGGCGAGCGCGCGAGCACCTCCGTGAGGTACCGGTTGCTCGTCATCACCACGCACTCGGTGCGGCCGGCCGTCACCTTGCGGCCGTGCTTCAGCTCCCGCTCGTACATCACGTTGAGGATGGAGCGCAGCAGCATGTCCCGGCCGTCGAAGACTTCGTCCAGGAACGCGTGCACCGCGCCCAGCATGCCCTCGTCGGTGAGGTACTCGGTGCGCCCCGTCTCCGTGAGCACCTTGAAGTCCACCGGACCGATGAGGTCCGTCTGCAGCGTCGTCTCCGCGATCTGCTTGGAGAACAGCGACGGCAGGCCGGACACCTCGTCGGTGATGCGCCCCAGGACGGCGCTGGCGACGGCGCTCTTCGCCGTCCCGGGCGGCCCCACCACCAGCACGTGCTCGCGGCAGAGCAGCGCCAGCTCAATCTGCGTGAACAGCGTTTCCCGCTCCAGGTACGTCTCTCTCAGCTCCCCGAAGAAGCGGCGAAAGGACTGGGCGGCCTGCAGGTTGGGAGGAGGCGAAGTCACTAAAGGGCCAGAGGAGGATGCGGGGAAGGCCGCATGCTACCCGCGCCCCTCCCCCTATTTGAAGTGCACCGCGCAGGCCCCGTCGGGGCAGTTGCGACCCGCGATGCGGAAGCGGTAGCGGGCCACCACCCCATACACCGCGTCCGCCAGCTGCCGCAGTCCGGGGACGTAGTACACGTAGAGCAGCCGCCCCAACGGCCGCCGGCCCAGCGCGCGGACGATGGCCTCCGCTCCCTCAAGGACGCGGCCGTCCGCCTGGATGAGCTGCATGGCCTTCTCGCAGCGCTCGAAGCTCACCCCTGGGAAAGCGTCCAGGACGCCCTCGTCGCGGAACGAGAGCAGCCGCGTACCCTGCCCGCCCACCACCTTGCGCATCTCCCGCGCGGCGCCGCTGCAGACGCGGCAGTGGCTGTCGTAGAGCACCACGTCATGTCCCGGCGGTGTCGTCTGGAGCGTCGTCATGCGTCAGCGTCCCCTTGCGCCCAGTATGTCAACGCGGCTTGAGCATCTCATGCAGTTGTCCGTGCACGCTGCGCCAGATGTCGTGTTGCCGTTCAATAGGATCCATCAGCGCCATGCCCACCGACGTCGCCGGGGAGCTGCCCTGGAAGGCCGAGTACTGTCGGATGCGCGTGCCGCCACTGCCGTCGTCGTCGAAGACGAACTGGTTGGTGCCGCGCAGCGGGTGTCCGTCCAGGGTGGTGATGTGGACGACGCGCTCCGTCTCGTTGAGCTTCACGGCGATGGGCGCCCACACCGGCGGCGGCCCCTGCTCCTCCAGGAACAGCCGGGCGCCATCCGTCAGCGCGCTCGCCGCCGGCCGCAGCGAGATGCCCGCCGCCCCGAAGAGCAGCTCCGGGTTGCTGACGAAGGCCTCGAAGGCGTCCCTCGCGGACACGCCGGGGATGGTGCTGGTGTAGTCGGTGAGCGCCGTGGGAGCGCCAGCAATCGGCGGGCTCGGGTCCAGGTGCCCCAGCTGCTTGCGCGCGTAGGCATCCATCGAGGCGCCCTTGTCCAACGTCACGCTGAAGGCGGCGGCCTGGGTCTGCTCCAGAAGCCGCGCCCCCTGCTTCAGCTGCTCCTGGATGGAGCCCGTGGGCTTCGGGGGGAACGCGCCCCCCACGCCGAAGTCGAAGCCGTTGCCCTCCCGCGCCCGGGGCGCCACCTGCGGCGCCCTCGAGGGAGTCGTGGCCTGCGCGCCGGTCCCCCGAAACACCTCCACGGAGTTGGCCGGAGCAGCCGACGTCCGTGAAGGCGCCTCCAAACGCGAGGCCAGGGGAAGCGATGCGCCCTTGGGCGCGGCGAGGTCGGGGAGGACGCCGGACAGCAGGGAGTCGATGCGGGACATGGCGGGACACCTTCGTGGTGGACAGCGAGGAACCCACCCTCCCCTTGCAGTGCCTCCGCCACACGCTCCCGCGTGAATTCGCGGGGTTGCTACCGGCCCTCATCCCGCGTCCGGCACACCCGTCCACCGCCGCGGAGAAAAGAAGAAGGCCGGCGCCCCTCGTCGGAGCACCGGCCCTTGGGACTTCAGCCCCCGCCACGGAGCGGGAGGCTCACGGCGTCAAGACTGGCGGAACTCGGCGTCCACCACGTCGTCCTTCGCGGACGGCTGGGCGCTGGAGCCCGGAGCCGCGGAGGGCTCGGCGCCCGGAGGAGGCGTGGCGCCCGGCGCGCCGCCGGTGGCCCGGTACATCTCCTCCGCTGCCTTGTAGCTGGCCTGCTGGAGCTTCTCGAGGGCCGCCTTGATGGCGTCCTTGTCCTGCCCCTCGCGGACGGAGTTCAGCTCCGCGACACCGTCCTCGACGGCCTTCGCCACCTCGGGGGTGAGCTTGTCCTTGTTCTCCTTGATCATCTTCTCCGCGGCGTAGGACTGGCTCTCCGCCTGGTTCTTCACCTCGACCAGCTCGCGGCGCGCCTTGTCCGCGGACTCGTTGCTGCGCGCGTCGTCGACCATCTTGCTCACTTCGTCCTTCGACAGGCCGGACGAGTGGCTGATGGTGACCTTCTGCTCCTTGCCGGTCGCCTTGTCCTTCGCGTTGACGTTGAGGATGCCGTTCGCGTCGATGTCGAACGTCACTTCAATCTGCGGCACGCCGCGCGGCGCCGGGGGCATGCCGGTCAGGTGGAAGCGGCCGAGGCTGCGGTTGTCGCCCGCCATCTCGCGCTCACCCTGCAGCACGTGGATCTCCACCTGCGTCTGGCCATCCGCCGCCGTGGAGAAGGTCTCCGACTTGCGCGTGGGGATGGTGGTGTTGCGCTCGATGAGCTTCGTCATCACGCCGCCCAGCGTCTCCACGCCCAGGGACAGCGGCGTCACGTCCAGCAGGAGGATGTCCTTCACCTCGCCGCCGAGCACGCCCGCCTGCACCGCGGCGCCCAGCGCCACGACCTCGTCGGGGTTCACGGAGCGGTTCGGCTCCTTGCCGAACAGCTTCTTCACCGCCTCCTGCACCATGGGGATGCGCGTGGAGCCACCCACCAGGACGATCTCGTTGAGCTCCTTGGGGTCCAGCCCCGCGTCCTTCAGGCACTTGCGACACGGCTCCAGCGAACGCTCCACCAGCGGGCCAATCATCTGCTCGAACTTGGCGCGCGTGAGCTTCACGTTCAGGTGCTTCGGACCCGACGCGTCCGCCGTGAGGAACGGCAGGTTGATCTCCGTCTGCGTCGCGCTGGACAGCTCAATCTTGGCCTTCTCCGCCGCCTCCTTCAGGCGCTGGATGACCATCTTGTCCTTGCTGACGTCGAGCCCGGTGTCCTTCTTGAACTCGCTGATCAGCCAGTTCATGATCTCCAGGTCGATGTTGTCACCGCCCAGGTGCGTGTCGCCGTTGGTCGCGAGCACGTCCACCACGTTCTCGCCCACCTCCAGGATGGACACGTCGAAGGTGCCGCCGCCGAAGTCGTAGACGGCGATCTTCTCATCCTTCTTCTTGTCCATGCCGTACGCGAGCGCCGCCGCGGTCGGCTCGTTCACGATGCGCTTCACCGTCAGACCGGCGATCTCACCGGCATCCTTGGTGGCCTGGCGCTGGGCGTCGTTGAAGTACGCCGGGACGGTGATGACCGCCTCCGTCACCTTCTCACCCAGGTAGTTCTCCGCGGCGCGCTTGAGCTTCAGCAGCACCTGCGCGCTGATCTCCGGCGCGCTGTACTGCTTGCCGGCGATGTCCACGCGCGCGTCGCCGTTGGGGCCACGGCCCACCTTGTAGGGGACGAGCTTCGCTTCCTCGGTCGTCTCCTCGAAACGGCGGCCCATGAAGCGCTTCACCGAGTAGACGGTCTGCTCCGGGTTGGTGATGGCCTGGCGCTTCGCCACCTGACCGACCAGGCGCTCCCCGTCCTTCGTGAACGCGACCACCGAAGGCGTGGTGGGGGCTCCCTCTTCGTTGACGATGACCTTGGGCTCGCGACCCTCCATGATCGCCACCACGCTGTTCGTGGTGCCCAGGTCGATTCCGATAATCTTGCCCACGGTTCCCATCCTCTGGAAATGACTGCGTTTTTCCTGCGAAATCCCGATGTAAGCCCAACGTAACCACCCCCCCCGGCGTGTCAAACGCGAGGACGGGTTTCCCGTAGGCCCGGGCACCCAGCGCAAAGGTGATGACGCCCGCTGCGTAGCGCAGTGCGCAGGCCCGGCCGACCGCGTGTCACTGGAACGCCATCCGAGCGCCACGGGTGCGTAACGCGCTCTACACTGCCGTCACCCCGCGGTAGCAACCGGGCGGGCATTTTGGACACCAGCGGACCGTTCAACCCCTCGGAATCACTTCCACCTGTCCGCCTGACACCACGCGTCAGGGGTTGGCGAGAAAAGTGCACAGTCCGAACCGCGTCAGCGCTGTCATACCGCTCCCCGCCCCTTTGGAGTCGTCCATGCTGGTTCAGCCCCTGCGTTCCACGGACTTCCGCCGCTCCCCCGCGGCGCTTCCGTCCGTCGAACCGAAGGTCGCGGTGCTGCTGAACGCCAACGCCCGCAAGGTGGACGCCCGGGTGGTCAAGCTGCTGTCGCACGTGGTGCCGGAGGAGGACCTGTTCCTGTCGCGCTCGCCGCTGGACGCGCGGCGCATCGCGCAGACGGTACTGGAGCGGGGCTACCCCACGGTCTTCACCGGCGGCGGCGACGGCACCTTCATGGGCTTCGTCAACGAGGTGCTGCAGCAGGTGGGCCCGCGCGGGAAGTTCGCCGGCCAGACCGCGCCGCGCTTCGGCATCCTCAAGCTGGGCACGGGCAACGGCATCGCGGCGTTCGTCAACGCGTCCAGCACCCGGGGCGACGGCATCCTCAACGACGTGGTGCGCGCCCGCGCGGCGGAAATCCCCAGCGTGCGCACCATGGACCTGGTCCAGGTGGACGGCCAGCGCGCGCCCTTCGCGGGACTGGGCGTGGATGGCAAGGTGCTCAACGACTACATCGCCGTGAAGGAGTCGCTGGGCAAGGGCCTGTTCAAGCGGGTCATGTCCGGCGGTGGCGGCTACTTCTCCGCGGTGGCCTTCAAGACGGTGCCGCACTACCTCACCAGCTCCGTGCTGGTGGAGTGCGAAGTCGTCAACGGCCCGTCGGAAGCCTACCGCCTGGGCGCGGAGGGCCAGACGGTGGGCGGGCCGCTGGCGCCGGGCGCGCTGCTCTTCCGGGGCAAGCTGATGATGGCCGCCGCGGGCACCATGCCCTTCTACGGCTACGGCTTCCGCATGTTCCCCCACGCGAATGACCGCCGGGGCTTCCTACAGCTGCGCCTGGGACAGGTGTCGCCCACGCAGGTGCTGGCCAACCTCCCCCGCCTCTGGAACGGCCGCTGGGCTCCGGAAGGCCTGCACGACTTCCACGCCCGCGAGGTCACCATCCGCTTCGCGCGCCCCATGCCCTTCCAGGTCGGCGGCGACGCGGCCGGCTACCGCGAGCAGGTCACGCTGTCCGTGGCGCCCGAGTCCATCGAGCTGCTCGACTTCAACGGCGTGCAGTAGTCCCGGCGGTTGAAGGGCCCGCGTCTCCGGGCCCTCCCCCACGCATCAAGACTCCGACAGACTTCAGCCGCGGTCGCGCGACGCCGGGGGCTTCTCACCCGGTTCCTTGCGACGGCCCACCGCGAACGCGTAGCTGACGCCCGGCCGCTGGTTGTGCTCGCGGTGCAGGGCCAGCTCCTCGCGGAAGGTGGCGCTCTCCGGCGAGGCGCCTTCCGGCAGGTTCGCTTCCATGTCCTTGTAGAGCGCGTCCAGCTCCGTGTCGTGCAGCGACTCCACGGACTCCGGCTCGAAGCCGGAGGTCTCCAGCGCCTGGAGCAGTTCGCGCGGAAGCAGCAGCGGCGCGCCCAGGCGCTTCTCCCAGAAGTCCAGCACGGGCTTGGGCGTGAAGCGGCCCACGCGCGCCGGGAAGGTGAAGCCCACGCGGCCGCGCTTGCCCAGCAGCGGGCGGAACACGCGCAGCGACACGTCCAGCGGGTACTGCACGCGCCCCGGCACGAGGATGCCGTGGAAGGGGCCGTCCAGCATGCCCAGCGCGTCCGGCGCCACGCGGCGCACTTCGATGCGATCCGTCAGGCCCTGGCTGCGCACGCGCTCGCGGACGGGGGACACCAGGGTCTCATCCGTGTCCACGGCCACCACGGAGCACTTGAGCTCCTGGGCCAGCAGCACGGCGGCGCCGCCCTCCGGACCACAGCCGAGCACCAGCACTCGGGAGCCCTGCTCCAACTGGGCCACCTTGGCGAAGCGGCGCGTGGCGTCGTCGGATCCGAACGCGCGCTGCGCCCCCGGCGGGTGGTACAGCGGGAATTGCTCAGCGGGACTCATTCCACCCTCATATACGCACCCCGGCCGGACTTCCAGCCGCCGGCCGCCTCCGGGCGCCCTGGGGCATCCGCCCGCGCACCGCCTGCCTCACAGGTAGTAGACGATGCGGGGATCCTGGTGCAGCACCGCGTAGATGCCCCGGCGCTGCTCCTCGGACAACAGCAGCACGGACACGCTCAGGGACACGAACTTCCCCTTGCGGCTGTGCTGCACGTGGATGGAGTCCGGGGAGACCTCCGAGCCCAGCTTCCGCCGGAAGAGCGAGCGCACGTGCTCCTCGAAGCCGGGCGTCTCCTCGACCGTCGCCTTGCCCATCACCTTGTACTCGTAGACGGAGGGGTACTCGACGAGGGGCTTCTTCTCCTCGCCGGGGGCGTCGGGCTTGTCGGTGCCGTCCTGGGTCATGACTCGTCTCTATCAGGCACGGGCCTTGGGCGCTTCACAGCAGGTTGGCCGCCAACTCGGCCAGCATGCTGCGCTCGCCCTTGGCCATGGTGATGTGGCCGGCGATCTTCTCGTTCTTGAAGCGGTTGACCACGTGCACGAGCCCGTTGTTCGTGGAGTCCACGTACGGGTTGTCGATCTGGAACGGGTCGCCGGTGAGGATGATCTTCGTGTTGTCGCCCACGCGCGTGAGGATGGTCTTCACCTCGTGCGGGGTGAGGTTCTGCGCCTCGTCCACGATGATGAACTGGTTGGGGATGCTGCGCCCGCGGATGTACGTGAGCGGTTCGATCTCCATCAGCCCCAGGTCGATGAGCTCATGGTGGCCGCGCCCGGCCTTCTTGTCCGCGCGGCTCAGGTTCATGAGGAACTCGACGTTGTCGAAGATGGGCTGCATCCAGGGGTTGAGCTTCTCCTCGACGCTGCCCGGCAGGTAGCCGATGTCCCGGCCCAGGGGGAAGATGGGACGGCTGACCAACAGCTTGTGGTACAGCCCCTCCTCCGTCACCTTCTGCAGGCCCGCGGCGATGGCGAGCAGCGTCTTGCCCGTGCCTGCCTTGCCCACGATCGTGACGAGTTTGATCTCGTCATTGAGCAGCAGGTCCAGGCAGAAGGCCTGCTCCATGTTGCGCGGCCGGATGCCCCAGGTGCCTTCCTTGCTGTTGCGCGCGAGCGGCACCAGCCGCGCCTTGGCGCCACTGAAGCGGGCCATGGCGGTGTGGGACGGGTTGAGCTCGTCCTTGAGCAGCACCAGCTGGTTGGGGAAGAGCCGGTCCTGGGCCGGCACCTCCACTTCACCGCCGGGCTTGTAGAGCTGATCCACCATCTCCGTGGGGACGAGCAGCTCCGTGAAGCCGGTGTAGAGGTCGGTGATTTCGACGCGCTCGGTGTCGAAGTCCTGGGCGGAGAGGCCCAGGGCGTCGGCGCGGATCCGCAGGTTGGTGTCCTTGGTGATGAAGACGGCCTGGGTCTCCGGCTCGGTCTCCATCATGTCCAGGGCCACCGCGAGGATGCGGTTGTCCACCAGGTTGCTGTCCGCCATGGAGGACGGCAGCGAACGGTCGGTGAAGGCCACGCGGAGCATCCCGCCGTGCGGCAGCGGGACACCCTCCTTCAAGGAGCCCTCGGCGCGGAAGGAATCCAGGTAGCGCGCCACCAGTCGCGCGTTGCGCCCCAGTTCGGAGAGATCGCGCTTGAACTGATCGATCTCCTCGATGACGTAGATGGGGATGATGACGTTGTTGTCCTTGAACCCGTAGATGCTGCGGGGGTCATGGAGGAGGACGTTCGTGTCGAGGATGAAGTTCTTTCGCATCGAGGGCTTCGCGACCTGACCTGGTTCGGGTGCGATTGCTGACGGCGAGCGACGACCGTGGAGGACCAACACCGCTGAATATAGGCACCGAACGAGGGGCCAGCAGCCGCATTCCCGTCTGAAAGCGCGAAGGTCCGTCCGAAACAGCACGGGCGTTCCGGAAACGGGGCGCTACCGCGGGCCCCTCAGGACGTCGCGGCCGAGCGCACCGGGGCCGGCGCGGGCTCGCTGGCGTCCTGGAAGAGCGACGCGGGCGCCAGCGGATCATACCCGAGCACCTCCACCACCCTTTCGGGCGGAGGGCCGGGAGGCATGCGGGCCCAGGGGAAGCGCGCCTGCAACGCCTCTTCGTCCAGCGACAGCGCCTGCTTCGCGTGGAGGCGCCAGGCCTTGTGCCAACCGCCCGTGTCGAGCCGCCGGGCCACCCGCCGCGACAGGGGGCTGATCATCGGCGTGGGCGTGAAGAGGGTCGGCTGTCCCTGCGCGTCCCGCATGCAGCCCAACTCCACCGCCCACGCCAGCATCCAGCGGGGCCAGCCGCGGCCCGCGCGGCGAAGGGCGCTGAAGTGCCCCTGCGCGACGCCGTCCGCGAAGGTGAAGCGCCGCTCGTAGACGCACGCGGCGGAGAAGGTCGCGGGCATCAGCGCCACGCCTTCCGCGCCGATGCGGCGGGCCATGAGGTGCAGGAGCTCCAGCAGGTCGCGCGACAGCGAGAGTCCAGGATGGAGCTGTCCCGGCAGCGGCGGACGGTTCCAGTCGAAGGGGCGCCCCGGGTGCTGCAGAAGGAGGCTGTCCACGTAGAGCAGCGGCGCCTCCGCGGCCGAGCGGGTGAAGCCGACCTCCGCGCCCATGGCCTGACGCAGGGACAGGTCCACGACGGCAGCGTGATAGCGGCGGCTCAGGAGCGTGATGCGCGGCTGGAACGGGTCCTGGCAGGACAGGCGCAGCTCGACGGGCCCTACCCGCTCTTCCAGGCGCTGCGCGAAGCCATAGGCCCGGAGGGCGTGCTCCAGGCCCTCGCGGCTGTAGGTGCCGAACGCCAGGCCCACGCGGTCGCCGCCGGACTCCAGGCCCAGGTCCTCCAGGGACAGGGACTCCCCCGCGGACGCGGCCAGGTCCGCGCTGTTCAGGCGCGAATAGATGCGGCGAGCATGGGTGGTGAGCTCTGGCGTCCGGGGCATGGGAGCGTCCTAGTCGTAGCGGATGTCCACCAGGGTGAGTTCAATCTCCCCCCGCGGGCGCCGCACCTCCACGGTGTCGCCTGGGGCCTTGCGCAGGAGCGCGCGTCCCATGGGTGACTCGACGCTGATGCGGCCTCCGGCGGCGTCGATCTCGTCCGAACCGACAATCTGGTACGTGCTGCGGATTCCGCCCTCGTCCTCCAGGGTGACGGTGGCGCCAAAGTAGACTTTCGAGCGGTCCGCCTGTTCCGAGGGGGTGACGATGGTGGCGGTGTCCAGGCGCTTCGAGAGGAAGCGGATGCGCCGGTCGATCTCCCGCAGGCGCTTCTTGCCGTAGATGTATTCGGCGTTTTCTGAACGGTCGCCCTGGGCGGCGGCGGCGGAGACCTCGGCGGTGACCTTGGGGCGGGCCTCGTTGAGCAGTTGGAGCAGCTCGCGGTGCATGCGCTCGGCGCCCGCGCGGGTGAGGTAGCGGCGGAACGGGGCCTGCTCCCCTGCCTCTTCGTCCTCGGCGGCGTCGTCGGGCGGTTCGGGAGCTTCCTGGGACATGCCCTGTGTATAGCGCCGGACGCTGACGGACGGCGGGTGCCCGGCGAGCGGATGTTCACCCAGGGGCGGGACGGAGCGTGTCAGGAAGGGGCGCCTGCGATCGCCAGTGGAACTCCCCGGGCGCTGCTGGTAGGAAGCGCCTCGCGGGGCCGCTGGCGGATCCGCAGCCGGTGCCAAAAAAAGAATAGCGAGTCGCTAGCTCAGCTGGTAGAGCACCGGCCTTTTAAGCCGAGGGTCGGGGGTTCGAGCCCCCCGCGACTCAAGCAGTGACGACGTCCCCGTCGTCTAGAGGCCCAGGACGCTGGCCTTTCAAGCCGGTAACACGGGTTCGAATCCCGTCGGGGACACTGAAGGACCGAGGCCGGAAGCCGCTGAGACCCAGCGGTTTCCGGCCTCGGTCTTTTCTGGCCCCGAAGCGTCTCCAGCATGTCTCCCCATTGGGGACGCATCCCACCCCTCCTCCATCATCTGGATGGCGCGGTGTTTCTCCCCTTCCTCAGCTACACCTGCCCCCTCGAGCCTGCCTCCACACCTGCCGCACGCGAACACGTCCAGCGCAAAGCTCCTGCGCAGAAGCCGGCCCCATCCAGCCGCGGCGGGTGCTCCTGGGTCGGCTCCTGCCTCGCCACTGCATCAGGCGGCTCACTTGCCTCTTCCGGCGTCGGCTCTGCCCACGCTTGAGCAAACACCAAGGATTGAGGCACACGCGGGAACGGAGCGAGCGTCGGATTGGGGTCTTGGGTTGTCATGGACCTGAACGGCTTCAATCATGTGTCTGTTTGACGTTCAATCCGCCCGCTCTCTTTCACTGCTGTTCCTTGGCACTGTCCTCCCATCCCCGAAGGCCGAGCACGGGGTGTATTATTCTGGAGGGGGCGGAGTCCTGGCCTGGATTTGACTCATGACTGCGTATGCATTCCCCCTGGGTGGACCATCACCAAGGGGGTTTCGCATGCGCAACGCATGGCTTTACCGTCTGGCGACCGTGTTCCTGGCCATCATGCTTCCGACGAGCGCGGCCTGGGCCCAGAGTGCCTGTCCACTCGTGCCCATGGGGAATGCGCCGAGCAACATCACCATCTCTCCGCCGCCCAGCGGCCTCTACAACACCATCGGTCTGCTCGACTGCGTGCCGAACCAGTTCACGGTCATCGACTATTCAGGCTCGCCCCTGGACATCACGTTCACGTTCCCCACCCCGGTCAAGCTGACGGGGTTCGCCGGCATCGTCGGGGGCGTGGCCCCCAGCAGCTCCACGCCCTGGGACAACAGCTGGGCGGTCCAATACTTCGATGCAGCGACCAGCACGTACCGATGGGTGGTCGAGGACGCTCGCTCGCCCGCGACGTTCGACTATGTCCAGGGCTTCAAGTTCGCGACGCTGGGATTCATCAACCCCATCACCGCCCAGACGTTCGTCGTGCGCGCGACCCGGAACAGCGGTGACCGCAAGGTCCACATCTCGGAACTGCGCCCGCTCTACGCCGAAGCCTCCGCCCAGCCGGGCGAGGACATCTGCGCGTTGCTGGGGACCTCCACCCGTCCGGCCTTCTGCCCCGCCAATCCGCCCACGCAGCCCCTGGGCGTGTGCAGCAACGTCACATTGCTCAAGAACAAGTGCCAGGGCGCCGCCTGCGTCAGGCTGTACTCGGCGACGTGCACGCCGGGCTCCGTGGGCGCCCCGACGGTCTACTTCGCCCAGGCCGACGTCGCGTACGGGACCAATCCCAGCGGGTCGTGGCCCCTGATGGGGGTTCATGTGACGGACAATGGTATCGCCGTCTCCGAGTCCACCACGCACTTCGTCAATCGGAGCGACGTGTACGGCAACGTCTTCGCGCCGAAGCCCGGTCCGACCGGCAACGTCGAGGCCTGCGTCTCCTGGTGGGCAAGCCCGTCCAGCCCGCGTCAGTCGCTCTGCACCCCGTAGGCAACGCATCGCTCCTGCCTCGCCGCTGCTAAAGGCGGCGCACTTGCCTCTTCCGGCTTCGGCTCTGCTCCCGCGTGTGGGAGCTCGCGGCCACTCCGAGCGACGGGTTCATGAGTATCGGTTCGGCGTTCGTCACGTATCTGGGCCAGGTCGACCTGATCGCGTTCCTGCGCCGGCTCTGAGGCACCGACTGGGGACGCCGTGTTCCGCTCCAGTCAATCCCTCTGGAGAGTGGGGGACAGGTTTTCAGTCGGTGGCTATGGATGAGAGGTCACCTCGTACAACTTGAGGGGTGGCCTACTCCAGGAGGGTGAATGGTCCGTCTACCGAATCTCACTGCCGCCGAGTACTCGCTCAGGGACGAGGCACTCCTCGCCCTCCATGACCCGCTGAGCCTTCCTGAAGCCCTCAAGGCACTCCGCCCCCACCTCCTCCAACTCGCGCAGGCAGACGCCATGGCGCTGTGCCTCATGGAGGATGGGCGTTCGCCAGGGAACGAATGGCACGTTCCGGGCCATCGCCTTCCCATCCTCGAGCGGTACGACGAGGTGATCAAACATGACTTCTTCCGGGAGCCCATCATCAAACGGCCCAACTGGGTCGTCCGCGATTCGCAGCTCATGTCCCGCAAGGAGTTCGAGGGGAGCTTCATCCGCCAACGCAGCATCGAGCTGGGGCCGCCCATGGAGCACATCATGGCCGTCCTCCTCACCATCCGCCCCGGCGTCGTCGCCGCCCTCGCGCTCTATAGACACCTGCCACGGCCGTTCTCCGCCCAGAATGCCGACGCTCTCGCGAGCATCACCCGGCACCTGACCCAAGCCATCCGCAAATGCGGTGTCACCCAGGGCCTCGCCACCTACGCCAACATCCTCGAGGAGCTCTACCGCCGCCCCAATGGCGCCATCCTCGTCGTGGAGCCACCCCACCGCGAGGTGCTGCGCTCCCCGAACGCCGCCGTCCTTTTGGAGCAATGGTTCGCCCCTTCCGACCTCCACTCGTCTGGCATTCCCATCCCCCTCAAGGAGCAGCTGGAGGCCCTGGTGCGCATGACGCCAGATGCCCGGCTCGGCAAGGACACCTGGGTCCGCATGCACGGGAATTGCTCCCGCGTGGTCCGGTTCATCGAACTGCGTGCCCCCGAGGGTCCCCGGAAATGGGCCCTCATGATGAACGAGCTCCCCAACTCCATCCCGCTCCCCGAGCAGATGAAGTGCGAGCTCACCCCCACCGAGGTCACTGTCGCCATGGGCATGCTCAGCAACTGGAACGACCAGCGAATCGCCGAGGAGCTGGGGATCTCCCGCAACACGGTGAAGAGCCACGTGAAAAGCATCTTCGCCACGCTGCGCGTCGACGGCCGCTTGGACCTTCTCTACCAGGCGGCTCGCCTCAACATGCCTGTCTGACCAAGAACCCTGAACGGCCCTCAGCATTTCGAGCGTTCCTCGCAGTCGGTTCTGGTGGTGCTTTCGACGAAGTGCTGCGTGCCCGCGTCTTGTAGCGCGCCATTGGGCGGCTGCCTCTCCCCCAGAAGGGGGATTGCCCCCAGTTGAGGATAAAGTGACTGGACACCATGGCCTGAAGGATCCCCTCATTTAGCGAGTTGATCAGCATACGCTCGCTCGGTAGCTGAGTGCGGCGGAGGTGTCAGTCGGGCAAAGAGTGCATCCACCATGAGGCGCAAGGTGGCCATTGACGCAGAGCAGGTGCGGGCGTTCCTGACGG
>NZ_JAAAPK010000017.1 GCF_009909105.1 Corallococcus exiguus | reverse complement strand
CCCCAGGCGAGGCCCGGGCCACCGACGTACACCTCGCCCGCGACGCCCACGGGCACCGGGTGCAGGTGGGCATCCAGGACGTAGGCGGTGGAGTTGGGAATGGGCCGCCCGATGGACACCGGACCTTCCACCACCGCTCCCCGATGCAACGGCAGCGTGGTGGAGAAGGTCGTGTTCTCCGTCGGGCCGTACGCGTGCATCAGCGTCGCGCCTTCGGGGAGCCGCGCCAGGTGGTCGCGCAAGCGAGCCCAGGGCATCAGCTCACCGCCGGTGAGCAGCTGACTCACGCCCGCGAGCGCTTCGCCCTGGTTCAGGGCCATCTGTTCGAACAACGCGGTCGTGAGGAACAACGCCGACACCCGGTGGCGGCGAAGCTGCGTGGCCAGTTCCTCCAGGGAGAGCGCATGGGGCGGAGCGAGCACGAGCTTCGCGCCGTGCAACAGCGCGCCCCAGATTTCGAGCGTGGAGGCGTCGAAGGCGACGGGCGCGAACTGGAGCCAGACTTCATCCGGCCCGAAGCGCATGAAGGTGCTGCCGAGCACCAGTCGGGTGATGCCTCGGTGGGGCACGCAGACGCCCTTGGGACGCCCCGTGGAGCCCGAGGTGAACATGACGTAGGCCAGGGACTCGCCATCCACGGAGATGTCGAGCGCATGCTTGGGCCGTGCGGCGATGACGTCCTGCTGCGCGTCCAGCCAGACGCGGGTGCCAGAAGCGGGCAGCTTGGCGGCGAAGGGCTGGTGGGTGAGGACGACGCCGACGTCCGCGTCCTCCAGCAAGGTGGCGATGCGCTCCACGGGCGCATTGCGATCCACGGGCACGAAGGCGGCGCCCGCCTTGAGGATGGCGAGGATCGCTGTCACCAGCTCGAACGAGCGCTCGATGGCGACGCCGACGCGCGCACCCGGGACGATGCCCAGCGCGCGCAGGTGATGGGCGAGCTGGTTGGCACGGACTTCGAGCTGCGCGTACGTCAGCGTGGCGTCCCCTTGCTCAAGGGCCACGGCGTCAGGAGTGCGCTGGACCTGCCGGGCGAAGTGGATGTGGACGGGCACGTCCGTGGGACTGGCGACGGTGGTGTCGTTCCAGTCCACGAGGATGCGCTGGCGTTCCTCGCGGGAGAGCAGCGTCAGCTCGGCCACGGACTGCTCGGGCCTTGAGGCCACGGCCTCCAGCAGCGTGCGCAGGTGGCGGGACATCCGCTCCACCGTGTCCTGCTTGAACAACGCGGTGCTGTACTCCAGCCACCCGACGAACCCCTGCGCCGAGTCCTGCAACGTCAGGGTGAGGTCGAACTTGGCGGAGCGCGCCTCTGCGGCCACCTGCCGGAAGGCGAGGCCCGGGACGCGCAGCTCCTCCGTGGGCGCGTTCTGCAGCGCGAACATCACCTGGAACAGCGGGCTGCGGCTCGCGTCGCGCACGGGCTGCACGGCTTCGACGAGCTTCTCGAAGGGCAGGTGCTGGTGCTCGTAGGCGGCGAGCGTGGTGCCTCGCACCTGGGCCAGCAGCTCGCGGAAGGTCGCCATCGGCTCCACGCGTGCGCGCAGGACGAGCGTGTTGACGAAGAAGCCGATGAGGCCCTCGGTCTCCGCCTGGGTGCGTCCGGCGATGGGGGAACCCACGCTGATGTCATCCTGGCCGGCGTAGCGCGACAGGAAGACCTGGTACGCCGCGAGCAGCACCATGAAGGGCGTGGCGCCTTCGCGTCCGGCCAGCGCCTTGAGGGCTTCGGACGTCTCCCTCGGAATCTGGATGGAGAGGGCCGCGCCTTCATGCGACTGGATGGACGGGCGCGGATGATCCGTCAGCAGTTCCAGCGCGGAGGGCGCCCCCGAGAGTTGCTGCTTCCAGTAGGCGAGCTGGGTCTCCAGCGTTTCGCCCTGGAGCCACTGGCGCTGCCACGCCGCGAAGTCCGCGTACTGCACGGGCAGCGGTGACAGGTCCGGCGCGATGCCCTGGGTGAAGGACTCGTAGAACGTCACCAGCTCCCGGACGAGGACGCCCATGGACCAGCCGTCGGAGACGATGTGATGCATCGTCACCAGGAGCAGGTGGTCCTCGGCCGCCAGCCGCACGAGGGCGGTGCGCAGCAGCGGGCCCGTTTCCAGATGGAAGGGCTGGTGCGCATCCTCTTCGACCTTCCGCCGGGCTTCGGCTTCCCGCTGGGCCTCGGGCAGCGCGGACAGGTCCACGAGCGGCAAGCCCCACGTAGCGGGTGCATGGACGTGCTGGACGGTCTGGCCCTGGTGCTCGCGGAAGGTGGTGCGCAGAGAGTCGTGACGGGTGACGAGCGCTTCGAAGGCGCGGCGCAGCGACTCCACGTCCACCTGGCCCGTCAGCCGGAGCGCCGTCGGGAGGTTGTACGACGCATCTCCTGGAGTGAGCTGATCCAGGAACCAGAGGCGCTGCTGGGCGAAGGACAGCAGCCGTGGACCCTCTTCGGCCGTCCGGGTGAGTGGGGGCAGGCGGAGACTCGGCGTCTGGACCTGGAGGCGCTGGGCGAGCGCGGCCACCGTGGGGGCCTCGAAGAGGGCCCGCAGCGGCAGCTCCGTGCGGAAGGCGGCGCGCACGCGGGAGACGAGCTGGGTGGCCAGCAGGGAGTGGCCACCGAGCGCGAAGAAGTCGTCGTGGATGCCCACGCGCTCCACGCGCAGCACCTGCGTGAAGAGGGCCGCGAGCTGCTCCTCGGCGGCGGTGCGCGGCGCGACGTAGGTGGAGGCGAGCGCGATGCCCTGGGGCGCGGGAAGGGCTTTGCGGTCCACCTTGCCGTTGGCGTTGAGCGGCAGGGCCTCCAGCACCAGGAAGGTGGAGGGCCGCATGTGCTCCGGCAGGAACTGCTTGAGCCAGTCCTTGAGAACGTCCGCCGTCAGTGCGGAGTCCGTGCCTTCTGTGGGCACCACGTAGGCCACGAGCCGCTTGTCGCCGGGGATGTCCTCGCGAGCCAGCACCACGGCGGCATGCACCTGGGGATGCTTGAGGAGCGTGGACTCGATTTCACCCAGCTCGATGCGGAAGCCGCGGACCTTCACCTGGAAGTCGGCGCGGCCCAGGTAGTCGAGCATCCCGTCCACGCGCCAGCGCACCACGTCGCCCGTGCGGTAGAGGCGTGCACCGGGCGTGGAGGTGAAGGCATCCGGAATGAAGCGGTCCGCGGTCAGGTCGGGGCGGTTGAGGTAGCCGCGCGCCACGCCTTCACCACCGAGGAAGAGCTCACCCGCGACGCCCACGGGCACCGGGCGCAGGGACTTGTCCAACACGTACGCACGGACGTTGGGCAGGGGCCGGCCGATGGTGGGAATGGGAGAGGCGTCGAAGGCGCAGGCGGTGGCGTCGACGGTGCACTCGGTGGGGCCGTAGACGTTGAAGGCGCGCAGACGCGGGTGCTGAGCCAGGCGGCTCCAGGTGCCGGGATCCACCGCCTCGCCGCCCACCAGCGCGCGCTGGGGGAGGGTGTCCTTCTCCAACAGGCCTTCATCCACCAGCAGGCGCAGGTGCGCGGGAGAGCAGTCGAGGACGTCCAGCGCGTCGTGAACGATGCGCTTCACCAGCTCACCGGCGTCGGAGCGGGCCTCGTCGGGGACGATGCAGAGGGTGTGGCCGTCGAGCACCTGCACGAGCTGTTGGACGGAGGCGTCGAAGGACAGCGGGGCGTTGACGCTGACCCGCTCCGCCGCGCTTCGGCCCTGGTGCACGGTGGTGGCCAGCCCCTGCCGCAGGTTCATCACGGAGCGGTGCTGGATCATCACGCCCTTGGGGCGGCCGGTGCTGCCGGACGTGTAGATGACGTAGGCGAGTTGCTCGGAGGACACGGCCACGCCGGGCGCTTCGCGGGATTCCCCGTCGAAGTCCGCCACGTCCGGGTCAAGGCAGACGACGTGCGCCGTGTGCGGCGGCAGGACGTCGCGCAAGCGCTGCTGGGTGAGCACGACCGGCGCGCCGGTGTCCGTGAGGACGTGGGCGAGCCATTCGCGCGGATAGCGGGAGTCGAGCGGCACGTACGCGCCGCCGGCCTTGAGGATGCCAAGGATGCCGATGAGGGCCTCCACGGAGCGCTCCACGCACAGCACCACGCGCACGTCGGGGCCGACGCCCAGCTTCACCAGCCGGCGCGCCAGTTGGTTGGAGCGCGCGTCCAGCTCCTGGAAGGTGAGCTGCTGGTCGCGGCAGACGACGGCCAGGGCCGCAGGCGTGCGAAGGGCCTGGGCCGTGAAGGCCTCGTGGAAGCAGGTGTCGCGCGGGAACTCCGCGTCCGTCCTGTTCCAATCGACGAGCAGTTGCTGTCGCTCCGGAGCGGTGAGCAGCGGCAGGCGAGAGAGTGTCGAGCCCGGCTGAGCGGCGATGGCCTCCAGCAGGACGCCGAAGTGGCCCACCATGCGCTGGGCGGTCGATGCGTCGAAGAGATCGCTGCTGTACTCCAGGACGCCCATGAAGCCCTGGGGCGACTCCTGCAGCGTCAGCGTCAGGTCGAACTTCGCCGAAGCCGATTCGAGCGGGAGCTGTTCGAACGACAGGCCCGGCACGTTCAGGGCCTCCGTGGGCGCGTTCTGCAAGACGAACATCGCCTGGAAGAGCGCGCTGCGGCTCAGGTCGCGCACGGGCTGCACGGCTTCGACGAGCTTCTCGAAGGGCAGGTGCTGGTGCTCGTAGGCGGCGAGCGTGGTGCCTCGCACCTGGGCCAGCAGCTCGCGGAAGGTGGATTCCGGCTGGACGCGGGCGCGCAACACCAACGTGTTGATGAAGAAACCGATGAGGCCTTCGGTCTCCGCCTGCGTGCGGCCGGCGATGGGCGTGCCCACGCTGATGTCGTCCTGTCCGGAGTAGCGCGACAGGAGCACCTGGAAGGCGGCCAGCAGCAGCATGAAGGGGGTAGCGCCTTCACGCTGGGCCAGGACCTTGAGCGCATCGGACACGGGCCGCGCGAGCCGCAAGGGGACCGTTGAACCCCGATGTGACTGCACGGGCGGACGCGGACGGTCCGTGGGCAACTCCAGCGCGGCGGGAGCACCCGCGAGCTTCTCCTTCCAGTAGGCGAGCTGGGCCTCCAGTGTTTCGCCCTGGAGCCATGCCTGCTGCCAGACGGCGAAGTCCGCGTACTGCACGGGCAACGGCGCGAGGTCTGGCACCTGATCCGCGTGGAACGCCGCATAGAGCGCCGTGAGCTCACGAACGAGGACGCCCATGGACCAGCCGTCGGAGACGATGTGGTGCATCGTCACGAGGAGCAGGTGCTCCGCATCGCCCAGGCGCACCAGGGACGTGCGCAGCAGCGGACCGGCTTCCAGGTCGAAGGGGCGCAGGGCCTCCACGTTCGCGAGGCGCCGCGCCTCTTCTTCCCGCTGGGGATCGGGCAGTGAGGACACGTCGAGCAGAGGCATCGTCCACGCAGTGGGCGCGTGGATGTGCTGCGCGGGCTGGCCCTGATGCTGGACGAGCGTGGTGCGCAGCGTCTCGTGCCGGGCGACCAGCGCTTCGAACGCACGGCGCAGGGATTCGATGTCCACCTGGCCCTTCAGCCGAAGGGCCGCGGGGATGTTGTACGCGGCGCTGCCGGGCTGGAGTTGGTCCAGCAGCCACAGGCGCTGCTGGGCGAAGGACAGTGGCGGCGGGCCTTCGTGAGCGACACGAGTGAGCGGTGGCAGGCGTGCGCCGGACGTGGCGGTACGCAGGCGCTCAGCAAGGGCGGCGACGGTAGGGGCTTCGAAGAGGGAGCGCAGAGGCAGCTCCGCATCGAAGGTAGCGCGGATGCGAGAGACGAGCTGGGTGGCCAGCAGGGAGTGGCCACCGAGCGCGAAGAAGTCGTCGTGGATGCCCACGCGCTCCACGCGCAGCACCTGGACGAAGACGCCCGCGAGCTTCTCTTCGGTGGCGTCGCGAGGAGCGACGAAGTCCGCGAGCGGCGAGGCGTCCGGGACGGGGAGGGCCTTGCGATCCACCTTGCCGTTGGCGTTGAGAGGCAACGCCTCCAGGGGGACGAAGGCGGCGGGCACCATGTACTCGGGCAGGTGCTGCTTGAGGTGGGCGCGGAGGACGGAGACATCGAGCGCCTCACCTACGACGTAGGCGACGAGGCGCTTGTCCCCGGGGACGTCCTCACGAGCGAGGACGACGGCTTCGCGCACGGAAGCGTGAGCGAGGAGGGAGGCTTCGATTTCGCCCAGCTCGATGCGGAAGCCGCGGACCTTCACCTGGAAGTCGAGCCGCTGGAGGTAGTCCAGCTGGCCGTCGGCGCGCCAGCGCACGACGTCGCCGGTGCGGTAGAGGCGGGCACCCGGCGTGGAGGAGAAGGGGTGCGGGATGAAGCGCTCGGCACTCAGGGCCGGCTGGCCGAGGTAGCCCCAGGCGAGGCCTTCACTGGCGAGGAAGAGCTCACCGGGGACACCCACGGGCACCGGCTGGAGGTGGGCGTCGAGGACGTAGGTGCGGGTGTTGGCGATGGGGCGACCGATGGGAGGCCGCGTGCCGTCGTCGCGCGAGGAGGCAGCGACGGGGGTGAAGGTGGCGACGACGGTGCTCTCAGTGGGCCCGTAGTGGTTGAAGAGGGCAGCGGGGAATGAAGGAGGCGGCCCGTGGTGGAGGGCGTCTCCGCCCGTCAGCAGTGCGCGCAGGGCGATGGGGCGAGGCCACTCTTCACGCAGCACGGCTTCGGCCAGAGGCGTCGGCATGAAGCAGGTGGTGATGGCTTCGCGGGCCAGCCACTGAAGCAACTGGGATGGCTCCGCACGCACGGCTTCGGGCGGGACGACGAGGCTGGCGCCAGAGGCGAGGGAAGGCCACACCTCCCAGGTGGAAGCGTCGAAGGCGACGCCCGCGGTGAGGGCCGTGGAGTCCTTGGGCGTCAGCGCGTAGGTGCGCTGGTGCCAGGAGACGAGGTTCATCAATGCGCGGTGGTGGACAGCGACGCCCTTGGGCCGTCCGGTGCTGCCGGAGGTGTAGATGACGTAGGCCAGGTCCTCCGGGCCCACGGGCATCTCCAGCAGCGGCTGCTGGTGCGCCGCAGTCTCCACTTCAAGCGAGAGGACGCGAGCGGAGAGGGGCGGCAGCGAGTCGCGCAGGTGCTGCTGGGTGAGGAGGACAGAAGCACCGCAGTCCTCCAGCATGAAAGCCAGACGCTCCGGAGGGACACCGGGAGAGACGGGGACGTAGGCGGCGCCCACCTTGAGTGCGGCGAGGAGGCCCGCCACCAACTCAGGAGAGCGCTCGGCGAGGACGGCGACGCGGCTGCCACGGGAGACACCGGCCGCGTGCAGTTGGACAGCAAGGCCATGGGCCCAGGCGTCGAGGCCCGCGTAGCTGATGCTTCGATCCCCCATGCGCACGGCGACAGCATCAGGCGTACGTCGGGCGTGCTCCGCGACGACGTGGTGGATGCAGGTGTCGCGCGGGAAGGCGACATCAGTCTCGTTCCACTCAACGAGGAGATGCTGCCGCTCCGCCGCCGTCATCACCTCCAGCGTGGACACGCGAGCGTCGGGCTGGGCGGCGAGGGAGGAGAGAAGGACGCCGAAGTGGCCCATGAGGCGCTGGGCGGTGGAGGCGTCGAAGAGGTCGGAGCTGTACTCGAGGAAGCCGGTGAGGCCCTGAGGCACCTCGAAGAGGGTGAGGGCCAAATCGAAGCGGGAGGAGTTGCCCTCCAGAGGGATGGGCTGGAAGGCCATGCCCGGCACGCGCAGGGCTTCTGCGGGTGCGTTCTGCAGGACGAGCATGACTTGGAAGAGCGGGCTGCGGCTCAAGTCACGCGAGGGCTGGAGGACCTCCACCAGCTTCTCGAAGGGGACGTGCTGGTGCTCATAGGCCCCGAGCGTGGTGGCCTTCACCTGGGCCAGCAGCTGGCGGAAGGTCGATTGAGGCTGGACCTGCGTGCGAAGGACGAGGGTGTTGACGAAGAAGCCGATGAGGCTTTCGGCCTCTGCGTGAGTACGTCCAGCGATGGGAGAGCCGACGCTGATGTCGTCCTGGCCGGAGTAGCGCGAGAGCAGCAGCTGGAATGCGGAGAGCAGCAGCATGAAGGGAGTAGCGCCCTCCCGCTGAGCCAGGCTGCGAAGGGAGTCCGTCAGCTGCGAAGGGAAGTGCACGGGCACCGTGGCGCCGCGACGTGACTGCACGGCCGGACGAGGACGGTCCGTGGGCAGCTCCAGTGCGGCGGGAGCACCCGTCAACTGGCGCTTCCAGTATCCGAGCTGTGACTCCAGCGTCTCGCCCTGGAGCCACTGGCGCTGCCAGAGGGCGAAGTCCGCGTACTGCACCGGCAGTGCTGCGAGCGACGGCTCACGGCCCGCGGAGAATGCGGCGTAGCTCGTGGCCAATTCCTTCACGAGGACGCCCATGGACCAGCCGTCGGAGACGATGTGGTGCATCGTCACGAGGAGGACGTGCGTCTCTTCAGCCAATCGCAGGAGGGCGGTGCGCAGCAGCGGTCCATGGACGAGATGGAAGGGCTGCCGGGCTTCCAGAGTGGCAAGCCGCAGCGTCTCCGCTTCGCGCGCGGACTCATCGAGGGACGAGAGGTCCTGCACAGGGAGCGCCCATGCGGCCGGGGCATGGATGCGCTGGAGGGGCTGGCCCTCTTCTTCAAAGAAGGTGGTGCGCAGCGCTTCGTGCCGCACCACCAGCGCCTCGAAGGCGCGGCGCAGGGCCTCGACGTCCAGGCGGCCCAGGAGGCGCAGCGCGACGGGGAGGTTGTAGGAAGCATCGTCCGGCGCCAGTTGGTCGAGGAACCAGAGACGCTGCTGCGCGAAGGAGAGAGGCTGGGGACCTTCGGTGCGAACACGCGTGAGTGGAGGCAGGCGCGTACCGGTAGAGACGCGCTGCAACTTCTCCGCGAGTGTCGCGATGGTGGGGGCTTCGAAGAGGGCTCGGAGGGGCAGCTCCACGTCGAACGCGGCACGCACTCGGGCCACCAACTGCGTGGCGAGCAGCGAGTGGCCACCCAGCTCGAAGAAGTTGTCCGTGCGGCCGACAGTGGGCACGCGAAGCACTTCGCTCCAGAGGGCCGCGAGCTTCTCCTCCAGCGGTGTCGCCGGAGCCTCGTAGGCGTGCGAAGCCCGAAGCGCGCTCACGTCCGGAGCAGGGAGCGCCTTGCGGTCCACCTTGCCGTTGGACGTCAGCGGCAGCACGTCCAGAGGGACGAAGGCCGCGGGCACCATGTACTCGGGCAGGTGCTGCTTGAGGTGCGCGCGCAGGGCCGTGACGTCGAGGGACTCACCCACGACGTAGGCCACCAACCGCTTGTCACCCGGAGCATCCTCGCGCGCGAGGACGACGGCATCCTTCACAGCGGGGGTTGCGCGCAGGGCGTTCTCGACTTCACCCAACTCGATGCGGAAGCCCCGCACCTTCACCTGCGCGTCGATGCGGCCGACGAAGTCCAGCTGTCCGTCAGCCCGCCAGCGCACCACGTCGCCCGTGCGGTAGAGGCGAGCCCCTTCCTCACCGGAGAAGGCGTCCGGCACGAAGCGCTCTGCGGTGAGGCCCGGGCGTCCCGCATAGCCACGTGCCACTCCGACGCCACCGATGTGCAACTCACCGCGCACGCCCACGGGCACCGGCTGGCCGTGCGGGTCCAACACATAGACGCGCACGTTCGCCAGCGGCTTGCCGATGGACGGCACTTCTCCATCCGCCACCACCTCACCGAAGGTGGCGATGACGGTGGCTTCGGTGGGGCCGTAGGTATTGAGCAGGCGCCGTCCCGGGGCCCAACGCGCGACGACGTCCGCGGGCAGGGCTTCGCCGCCGGAGATGACGGTGCGCACCTTGGGCAGCCCCTCGGACGACGTGGCTGCCAGTGCCGCGGGGGTGAGGCTGACGACACTCAACTCCTGCTCACGCAGCAGCATGGGCAGCGGCGCGCCCGGCATCAGCTTCTCCAGCGGTGCGAGCACCAGCGTGGCGCCGTTGCAGAGCGTGGTGAAAATCTCCTCCACGGACAGGTCGAAGCTGAGGCTGGCGAACTGCAACACGCGGCTGCCGGGCCCAATGCCGTAGGCCACCGCTTCGTGGGTGACGAGGTTGGCGACGCTGCGGTGCTCCACCGCCGTGCCCTTGGGCGTCCCCGTGCTACCCGAGGTGTAGAGGAGGTACGCCATGTTCGCGGGCGTCACTCCCGTCACGGGCGCATTAGTCGGCTCCTTGGCCAGGGACTCGCGCTCCATATCCAGGCAGAGCGCGCGGGAATGCAGCGCTTCGGGGAAGCGGTCCACGAGCGGCTGCTGCGTGACGAGCACCTGGGCCGCGCTGTCCTCCAGCATGAAGGCCAGACGCTCACGAGGTAGGAGCGGATCCACGGGCACCCAGGCACCACCGGCCTTCAGGATGCCCAGCAGACCGATGACGACATCGAGGGAGCGCTCGACACTGAGTGCAACGCGGACCTCGGGCCCCACGCCACGACGGCGAAGGGCATGGGCGAGCTGATTGGCACGCGCATCCAGCTGCGCGTACGTCAGCTGCGTCCCCTCGAATACAGCGGCCACCGCGTCCGGAGCGCGGCGCACCTGCTCTTCAAAGAGCGAGTGCATGCACGCTTCAGGGAACGGCGCCCGCGTCGCATTCCACTCCACCAGCACCTGCTGGCGCTCCTCTCCCGCGAGCAACTGCACCGACGACAGGCGGCGGTCCGGATGCGCGACGAAGCCCTCCATGAGCAGCCGCAGGTGCCGCATCATCCGCACGACGGTCGACCTGTCGAAGAGGTCGGTGTCGTATTCCAACTCTCCCGTGAAGCCCTTCTCGGTCCTCGACAGGGAGAGAGTGAGGTCGAACTTCGCGGAGGCGCCCATGCGCTCCTCGACCTGCACCTTCACGCCCGCGAGCGAGAGGTCCACCTCCGGGATGTTCTGCATGAGGAACAGCACGTTGAACAACGGCGACCCGCGCAGGTCGCGCATTGGCTGGAGCTGTTCGAACGGCAGGTTCTGGTTCGCGAGCACCCCCAGCGTGGTGGTGCGCACCCGGCTCAGCAGCTCCCGCACCGTGGGCTCGCCGCCCATCCGGGTGCGGAGCACGAGCGTGTTGATGAAGTACCCGAGCAGCCCCTCCAGCTCCGCGTCGTTGCGGCCCGCCACGGAGGACCCCACGCTCACGTCGTCCTGGCCGGAGTAGCGGCCAATCAGCACCTGGAGCGCGGCGAGCAGGAACATGAAGGGCGTGAGGCCCTCGCGTGTGCAGAGCGCCTCCACGGCGCGCGACAACTCCAGGGGGAAGGCGACCGGCAACAGGGCGCCAGGATGCGCCCCTCGTGGACCGCGGGGACGATCCGTGGGCAGCTCCAGCACGGACGGCATTCCGTCAATCTCGCGGCGCCACCAGGCGATCTGCCTTTCCAGCTCCGCGCCCGACAGCCACTGGCGCTGCCACACCGCGAAGTCCGCGTACTGGAAGGGCAGCACCGGCAGCACCGGCTTCGCCCCCGCGACGAAGGCACGGTAGGCCTCCGAGAGCTCCCGCATGAGGACGCTCATGGACCAGCCGTCGAACACGGCGTGGTGGATGGTCAGCAGCACCAGGTGCTCATGCACATCCAGCACCAGCACCGACGCGCGCAGCAGCGGCCCCGATTCCAGATTGAAGGGGTGCCGCACCTCGGCCTCCGTGCGGCGCAGCACCTCCGCCTCGCGCTGCTCTGGAGACAGCGCTCGCAGGTCCACCACCGGCAGCACCAGCGGCTCGGGCGGCACGATGACCTGCACGGGCACGTCCTCGGTCGGCTGGAAGGTGGTGCGCAGCGCTTCGTGCCGGTGCACCACCAGCTCCAGCGCCAGGCGCAGGGCCTCCAGGTTCAGCGCCCCGGTCAGCCGCAGCGAGAACGGCATGTTGTACGCGGCCGAGCCCGGATCGAACTGCTCCATCACCCAGATGCGCTGCTGCGCGAAGGACGTGGGCAGGTTCCGATTGCGCGGCACCGGCACCACCGGAGGCGGACCGGCGAAGCGCGCATCCTTCGCCGAGGCCGCGATGCGCACCGCCAGCTCCGCCACGGTAGGGGACTCGAAAAGCGCCTGCAGGGGCAGGTCCACCTGGTACGCCGTGCGCAACCGCGACGTCAGCCGCGTGGCCAGCAGCGAGTGCCCTCCCAGCTCGAAGAAGCTGTCGGTGGCGCCCACCCGCGGCACATGGAGGAGCGACGCGTAGAGCTCCGCGACCTGGGCCTCCATCGGCGTGCGCGGCGCGACGAACTCGCGTGCTGCTTCCGTGGACACGTCCGGCGCGGGCAGCGCCTTGCGGTCCACCTTGCCGTTGGGCGTCAGGGGCATCGCGTCCAGCACGACCAGCGCGGACGGCACCATGTACTCGGGCAGCCGCTCCTTCATGAGCGCGCGCAGGGCCTGGGACTCCAGCGCCTGTCCGGGCCGCGCCACCACGTAGCCCACGAGGCGCGCGTCGGCGCCGTTGCCGCGCACCACCACGGCGGCGTCGCGCACGCCCGGGGCCTGGCTCAGCACCGCTTCAATCTCTCCCAGCTCGATGCGGTAGCCGCGCAGCTTCACCTGGTTGTCGACGCGGTTGAGGTACTCCAGCACGCCGTGGGCGGCCCACCGCACGCGGTCGCCCGTGCGGTACACGCGCAGGCCCGGCACGCCGCCGTACGCGTCCGGGATGAAGCGCTCCGCCGTCTGGTCCGGACGGTGGAGGTAGCCCCGGGTGACGCCCTCGCCGCCGATGAACAACTCACCCGGCACGCCGCGCGGCACCGGGTTCAACCCGCTGTCCAGCACGTACACCTGCGTGCCGGAGATGGGCCGGCCAATCGGCACGCTGCCCGTGCCCGACGCCACCGCGTGCGCGGTGGACCACACCGTCGTCTCCGTGGGGCCGTACACGTTCCACAGCACGCGGCAGCGCTGGAGCAGCGACTCGGCCAGCTCGCGCGGCAGGGCCTCGCCGCCGGTGAGGGCCGTCAGCTCCGGGCCTCGCCAGTCCGTCTCCAGGAGCAGTCGCCAGGTGCTGGGCGTGGCCTGGAGAACCGTCGCCCCGCACTGCCGCAGCAGCCCCGCCAGCCGCGAACCGTCCACGGCGATGTCCCGCGACGCGATGACGACCTGCCCGCCCACCGACAACGGCAGGAACAGCTCCAGCACCGCGATGTCGAACGACAGCGTGGTGACGGCCACCAGCACGTCCTGCGAGGACATGCCCGTCGCCTCCCGCAACGCCGCCAGGAAGCGCGCCACCGTACCGTGAGGCACCTGCACGCCCTTGGGACGCCCGGTGCTTCCGGAGGTGAAGAGCACGTACGCCACGGCCTCCGGTGGCACCGCGTCGCGCAGCGGTGTGCCGTCCTCCGCCGCGATGGCCTCCGCGTCTCCGTCCAACGACACCACGCGCGCCGGATGCGGCGGCAGGATGGACGCCAGCGAGCTCTGCGACACCAGCACCGGCATCCCGCTCGTCTCCACCATGTACGCCAGGCGGTCCGGGGGGAACGCCGGATCCAGCGGCACGTAGGTGCCCCCTGCCTTCAGCACGGCGAGCACCGCCACCAGCATGTCGAGCGAGCGCTCCACGCACAGGCCCACCCGCACCTCCGTGCCCACGCCCAGCCGACGCAGGTGGCGCGCCAGCCGCGAGGCCCGTGCCTCCAGCTGCGCGTACGTGAGCGACTGGTCCCCGAACGTGGCGGCGACCGCGTCCGGCGTGAGGTCCGCCTGGGCTTCGAAGGCGCCGTGCTGCGTGCTCCACGGCAGCGGGGCAGGGCGGGGCGGCTGCCAGGAGAGGAGCACCTCGTGGCGCTCGGTGTCGGTGAGCAGCGGCAGGCGGGAGACGGCCTCGTGCGGACGGCGGACGGCGCCCTCCATCAGCACGCGCAGGTGCTCCGCCATGCGCGCCAGGGTGGGCGCGGTGAAGAGGTCGGTGTCGTATTCGAGGAAGCCCTTGAGGCCCGCTTCCGTCTCCAGCACCTGGAGCATCAGGTCGAACTTCGACGTGAGCGTGTCCAGCTCCATCGCCTCCAGCTTCACGCCCTCCACGGACGCCGCGCCGCGGAAGGAGGCCTGGAGCGTGAGCATCACCTGGAAGAACGGTGTGCGCCCCTGGGTGCGCTCCGGACGCAGCTCCTCCACCAGCCGCTCGAAGGGGAACTCCTGGTGCTCATGGGCCGCGAGGACCGTCTCCCGCACCTGGTGCAGCAGCGCGCGGAAGGACGCGGAGGGCTCCACCTGCGTGCGCATCACCACCGTGTTGACGAACAGCCCGATGAGGCCCTCCACCTCGCCGCGCGTGCGGCCCGCCACCGGCGAGCCCACCGTCACGTCCTCCTGCCCCGCATAGCGCGACAGCAGCACCTGCCAGCCCGTCAGCAGCACCATGAAGAGCGATGCGCCCTCCTGTTGCGCCAGCGCCTTGAGCGCCTCCGTCAGCTCGCGCGACAGCAGGAGCTCATGCCGTGCTCCCCGGCCACTGCGGGCCGCGGGGCGGGGCAGGTCCGTGGGGAGCTCCAGAGCGGAGGGCACTCCCGCCAGCTGCCGCTTCCAGTAATCGAGTTGCTTCTCCAGCCGGGGACCCTGCATCCACTCGCGCTGCCAGACGCCGAAGTCCGCGTACTGCACACCCAGCGGAGGCAGGGGCACGGCCTGTCCTCGCGCGAAGGCTCCGTAGTGGAGCGCCACCTCGCGCACCAGCAGCGTCATGGACCAACCGTCGGAGACGATGTGGTGCACCACCACCACGAGCAGGTGCTCCCTGGGCGCGGACGTCAGCAGCAGCGCGCGCAGCAGCGGGCCCTTCGCGAGGTCGAAGGGCCGGGCCGCGGCTTCACGGGCCAGGCGCCACGCTGCTTCCGGTGGCGAGCCGGTGAAGTCGTGATGCTCCAGCGCGAGCGCCGGCTCCGGAGACACCACCTGCACGGGGCCGGACTCGTCCTCGCGGAAGGTCGTGCGAAGCACTTCGTGTCGGCGCACCACTTCGCGCAGCGCGCGCTCCAGCGCGGCCACGTCGAGCGCGCCCTCCAGGCGCACCGCCATGGGCACGTTGTAGAGGGACGTGCCGGGCTGCAGCTGATCAATGAACCACAGGCGCTGCTGGGCGAAGGACAGGGGCAGCGGGCGCGTGCGGTCCTGTGCTGGGATGAGGCCTTGGACGGAGTTGCCGGCGACGGCCTTCTGCGCGGCCATCTTCCTGAGCAGCTCTGCGCGCTTCTCCGGTGAGAGGTTCGCGATCCGCTTCGACAGATCCTGGCTCATCTCATGTACTCCGCGCTCGGGGACGCCATCGCGGGCGCCACCCGGGGCGGTGGCGTTCGCGAGAAGTAAGGCCTGCCGCTGATTCCGGGATGACGCCCTGCGCCGTTCTCTCGCGAGAAGCGGAGGGTGGGTCAAATCCGCACTGGCCACACTATTCCGTGGGCAACCGAGCTGTCATGGGGGCGCCCAGCCGGAAGTGCGAATGAATTCGCGTATTTATGGGAAGAGGCGGGATCCCCGAACTCATCACCGGAAGGACTCACGGTGTCGCTCAGAGGGGAGCCTGCTCGCGGGGTCGTCCTCCCGCCAGGAGGGGGAGCAGGCCGGACGCCGGCCTGCTCGCCACCCGTCACCGACTGCGTTTTCAGCCCGCCTTCGCCAGCTGCGGCGGCGGCGCGGTCAGCAGGGCCGCCGTGGGCACGGTGTAGTTCGCGGCCAGGAGGATCTCCGCGATGGCATCGCCCACGTTGGCCTGCGTGTCGTTGTACTCGGTGGGCTTGCAGAAGATGCACACCGCCAGGATGGGGCCCTGGAACGTGAACTCCGCGACCTCTACCTGCGGCACGGGCTTCTCCTGGACGCCCTTCACCGTGGCCATGCGATCCACCAGGGACTGCTGAAGCACCCGCACGTCCACGCCGTGCATCAGCGGCACCTTCACCGTCATCTTGCGGTACGGGTGGTGGCTGTAGTTGATGATGTTGTCGCTGAACATCTGGTTGTTGCCCACGGCGATCCGCACGTTGTCCGACGTGTCGAGCGTGGTGACGAACAGGCCGATCTCCTGGACGATGCCCACGACGCCGCCCGCTTCAATCTCTTCGCCCACGCGGAAGGGGCGCAGCACCAGCAGGAAGATGCCCGCGGCGAAGTTGGCCAGCAGCCCGGACCAGGCCGCGCCAATGGCGATACCCGCGGCGGCGATCAACGCGGCGAAGGACGTGGTCTCCACGCCCATCAGCCCCAGGATGCCGACGATCAGCATTATCGTGAGCGTGCCGGTGAACAGCGAACCGACGTAGCGGATCAGCGTGGCGTCCAGCTGCCGCCGCTGCAGGCCCATGTCCAGCACCTTGCGGAAGCCGGCGATGACCGTCCGCCCGATGAACCAGACGAACAGCGCCCCAATGACCTTGAGCAGCAGCGGGAGCGCTTCGGTCAGGGCAAGTGACTTCAATTGAACGACGATTTCATCCATGGCTCGAACTCCCTTGACCCGGACCGGGTGTGCGACGTGCCTTTTGCACGGGACTGGTCGGGGCATGCAAGCCGGGTTGCCTTGAATCCATATTTTTCCACGAGGGCAGTCATGACCCGCCCGGGGTCGTGATGGCTGGGCCTTGCGTGGAGGGAGCGCGAGGCTGAGGTTGCGGCGCATGCGCCTCCTCCCGGTCGCGGTCTCGCTGTTCCTGAGCGCCTGCACGGCCTCCCGCGTCGCGGTGCCTCCGCCCGCGGGCGAGGAGGTGACGGTCTTCGTCCCTGGGTACCGCGGGTCGTTCCTCGCGACGGCGGACGGCGAGCATGAGCGGGCCTGGGTGTCCGTGGGCGACGTGCTGACGCGCGGTGAGCGGTCGCTGGCGCTGCCGTTTCCTGGCCAGCGGGCGACGCCGGGCTTCGGGCCGCTCGAGGCGGACGGGCCGGTGACGCGCTTCACGGTGCTGCCGTGGGTGGCTCGCTACGACGTCTACAAGCGCTTCCTGGAGTTCGGGCGCGAGCGGCTGCCGGGCTTCGTCGTCTTCGACTACGACTGGCGGCAGGACAATCGCGTGACGGCGAACCGGCTGTGCGCGCTGCTGGATTCGCTCGCGGAGGCGCGGGGTGGCCGGGTGAAGGTGAACCTGGTGGCGCACAGCATGGGCGGGCTGATCACGTTGCACTGCCTGCGCTACGGCACCGGTGACGACACGGGCGAGCCCACGTGGGCGGGCGCGCGGCACGTGAAGCGCGTGGTGTTCCTGGGCACGCCGTTCCGGGGCGCGCCGGGCATGTTCGACGACTTCACCCTGGGCACGCCGGTGGGACGCAACCGGTCGCTGCTGTCACCGGAGGCGCTCTTCACCTTCGCGTCCGCGTTCCAGCTCCTGCCCATGGAGAGCGACTTCTTCGTGGACGCGAGCGGCCAGCCGGTGACGTTCGATGCCTACCGTCCGGGCGCGTGGGTCGACGGCGGGTGGGGCGTGTTCCAGGACGCGGCGGTGCGGGAGCTGCCCGCGTATCGCCAGTGGCTGGAGCGCATGCTGGAGGCGCGCTCGCAGCTGGCGCGCTCACTCTCCGAGCACGATGAACCGCCGCCGCCCTTCCGCACGCTGGCGGTGGTGGGCGTGGGGCATCCGTTGATCAAGTCGTTCCGGCTCATCGACGGGAAGCCCACGTTCGAGGACCCGGTGCTCGCGGACGGAGACGGTTCGGTCCTGACGGCGCGGGCCATGCCGCCCGGGCCGCTCCACGTGGACCGGCTGGAGACGCAGGCGGACCACGTGGGGATGATGGGTGACGAGGAGGTCCAGGAAGCCGTCGCGCGCTTCGTCACCGGCGACTGAAGCGGGGCGATTCAGTCGCCCTGGATGGCGGCCTGCCAGTCGCCGTCCGAGGAGATGCCCACGCGCATGCCGATGTAGCTCTTCTCCTTGCGCATGTCGGTGATCATCTCGTCCGGATAGATGCCCTTGAGCAGGGCGAAGTCCGCGTCGGTGGCGCCTTCACGGAAGGCGGTGGGCCACCAGTACAGATTGCCCTCCTGGTAGAAGGGGAGGTTGAGGACGTGGACCAGCCGCGCCAGCACCGGCTGCGGGCTGTCCTTCCACTCCTCCTGGATGCGCCAGGTGGTGGCCATGTCCTGGTCGGGGTCGTAGGAGAAGCGCACGCTCGGGCCCTTCTCGTCCCCCAGCTTCTGGAGGCCCGCGTAGTCGCACGCGACGGCGGCCTTGATGATGCGCTCGCGCATGGACGCCACGGCCGGAGGCAGGGGCTTCGCGGTGGGCTTGGGGATGGGGCTCAGCCGGCTCGCCGAGCACGACGCCGCGGCCGGGGCGCTCGGCTTGGAGGCAGGCGGTGCAGGGGGAGGGGCGGGCTTGGGCGGGGTGGGCATGGTCGGGCTCGGGGCGGGGGACGCCACGGGCGTCTGGGGTGACTCCGTGCAGGCCAGGCAGGCGGCGAGGAGGCAAGCGGATAGCAGGGGAGCGCGGTTCATGTCCCCGGGTCTAGTCCATCATGCGGAAGGGGCGGATGGGGCGCGCGCCGCCTCTGTGCAGGAGCCATCAGGCGGGGCGGACAGCCACGGCCTGTCAGGATTGCGTGCTTGCGTCGTCTGGGGACTTCGGTTACTCCTCCGACACCGGAAAGCGGTTCTGCGCGATTAGCTCAGCTGGATAGAGCGTTGGCCTCCGGAGCCAAAGGCCGCAGGTTCGAATCCTGCATCGCGCGCAGATGTAAGGGCCCGGAATCACTGGGGAAATCCCAGGGATTCCGGGCCTTTGCTTTTGGGGCGTGCGCTAATCGCGGCGGTATGCCGGCGGGGCTTGGACGTTCCAAGGGATGGCGTTGCCTCATCCCACCTGGAGCCTGGATCATGAACCCTCAGAAGACGTCGTCGCCCCGCGCGGTCTCCCTGCTGGCCCTCCCGGTCCTGCTCTTGATGGGCATGGGCTGCGCGGCCCAACGCCAGCAGGTCGCGCTGGAGGATGAGGTCCGCGAACACGTGTATCGCAAGCAGCTCGCGGACGTGTGGCCCACGGCGCTTGCACTGCTCAAGGACAAGGGCTTCTCGGTCATCGCGGATCCCACCCGCTACGAGGCCCGGACGGAGTGGGCGCAGATCACTCCGCCCTCCTCGCTGGGAACCCACTACGCGACCTTCTTCGTGGTGGGCACCGAGCGCGGCTCCGGTGAATGCACCATCCGGTACTACCGCAACGAGCGCTCCATCGCGGTCGCCCCCAGTCGGCCTGATCAGTCAGAGCCGCGCCTGGAATACCAGCCGGATGGCATCCAGGGCTCGCGGCTCGTCCCCGCGGACCGCGACCGCGACCTGGAGTGGCAACTGCTCCAGCGCCTGGAGCCGGACTTCGCCCGCACCCTCGCGGCGAAACCGTGAGCCCGCCGTTGCTCGCGCTGGTGGCGCAGGGTCCTCCCCTTATCGAATGCCCCAGCTCCGGCCGAAGCGGGCCAGGCAGTGCCAGACCTTCTTGAGTTGCTGCGGCTCCACCGACGCGTCCGCACGTGCCCGGCCCAGGATGAACGGCGTGAGGCGTTCATCGTCCGCGAGCTGCTCCGCGAGCCGGAGGATGTCGTCACCCCGGTAGCTCGCGTGAGGCCGCAGCTCGTTCAGCGTGACGGCGTAGCCCGGATGCCATTCCACGCGGACGCCCAACGCGCGCGCTTCGTCCTCGATGGGGGTTCCCTCGTAGCTGGGGTCGAGCACCAGGGCCTCGATGTCCTCTGGAATCCGGAGGTCGCCATGGACGTGGGCCTCGACGTACCAGTCCAGCGGATCCTCGAAGGGCGTGGCCTCCGCCAGGCCAATCAGCGCCATCCGCTCGGAGGTCCCGAAGGACGTGGGCTCGAAGACGCTGTCCGGGAAGCAGAAGCTGGAGCGGTCCAGCGCTGCCTCCGTCAGCCGGAAGTAGCTGGAGCCGAAGCGGGGTGAGCCCCCATGGGCCTCTCCGCGGAAGTTCAGCGAGCCGTACTTGGGGCGCTCGCTGCCGTGGCGCGCATCATAGAAGCCATTGAAGAGACGGCTCTCCCACCGCCAGCGGGCTCCGTCGGGAAACGCCGTGAGTCCGCCGTTGCTCGTGCGCGTCTCGAACTGGGAGCGGTACCGGCCGTCACGCCGCATCGCGGTCAGGATGCCGCTTCCCTCGAAGAGGACATCCGGATGGAAGTGCAGGGTGACCCGGAGCTGGCGATCCATGGGACCGCCCCGGGCCTGCGGGTGCACATGCTCCAGGGCGGGATGGCGCGAGCGCATGTCCCGCTCAGACGCCCGTCACCTGACGGATGAACGCGAGCATCCGCGAACACGTCGTGTCCAGGTCCATGTGCGCCTCGGCCATGCGGCGGGCCTCCAGTCCCATGGCCTCCAGTGTAGCCGGGCGCTGCACCAGCGCGTCCAACATGTGCGCCAGCGCCGTGTAGTCCCCCGCTGGCACGATGCGCCCGTCCACGCCGTCCCGCACCAGCTCACCCACGCCGCCCGCGGGCGTCGACACCACCGCCAGGCCCGCGGCCTTCGCCTCCGCGATGGCCCACGACGACATGTCCGCCATCGTCGGCAGCACGAAGAGGTCCGCCGCCTGCGCCAGGCCAATCAGCTCCGGCGAGTTCGGCTGTAGGCCCACGTGCACGCGCACCCCCGGCGGCGCCTCGAAGGGCGTGGACGTCACCATGTCCAGGTGCCAGCCCTTCCGCCGCGTATCGCGCGCCCAGCGCAAGAGCAGCTGGCCGCCCTTGCGCCCCAGGTCGCCTCCCACGAAGAGCAGCCGCACGACTCCGTCCCGGCGCTTCTTCTCCGGCGCGGGCCGCCACAGCGTCGTGTCCACGCTGGGCCAGACGACATGCACGCTCGTGTCGGGCACGCCGTACTCCTCCACCAGGGAGCGCTTGGTGAACTCGGAGAAGGACAGCAGCCCCTTCGCGATGGCGTACGTGCGCCGGTGCAACACGTTCTTCGCCCGGCCCAGCCAGCCCGCGTGCTGCGTGCGCAGGCCGTAGTAGCGCAGGTATTCCTCCAGCCCGCTCGGCGTCGCATCCGTGGAGATGACGCTCGGCACGCGGCGCATGAAGTCGTGCGACAGGTGCGCCATCCGCTGCGTGTGCACCACCGCGGCCCGCACCGGTTCCGTGGCGCAGGCCTGGTTCAGCGCACTCCGGGCGCGCAGCCCTCCGCGCACCGACAGCCGCGAGCGCACCAGCGGCAGCTGCTCCCAGACGTCATCCGCGTGCTCGTCGATGGGCAGCCACACCGGCACGATGTCGTCGCGGCGCGCCATCGCCCGCTTGAGGTTGTCCAGGAACACCGCGTTGCCGAGCGTCGTCTCGATGACGAATGCGATGCGTGGAGCTGAGGACTGCATCCGCTGCGCGCGCCTCCCCAGGGCCAGGGTGTCCCTCCCGGGCATATAGGTGCCCGGTGCGGTATTACCAACGGCACCCCAGGGCACCCGTCCGGATTCGCACGAAGAGGAGGGACCGCCGTCACGCCTCCGGCTGCGCGGGCTGTGCCGGCAGGTGGAAGCGCACCTGGCGCACGCGGCGCGGTGACGCCTCCATCACCTCCAGCACCGTGCCGTCCGGCATGGGCAGCTTCGTGCCCGGCTCCGGGATGGCGCCTCCCGCGAGCGCGATGCACAGGCCCGCGACGGTGGAGTAGTCCTCGCTCTCCTCCAGCTCCAGCTCCAGCGTGCGGTTCACCACGCGCAGGCTCGCCTCGCCCTGCACCACCGCGACGGTGGGGCCCTCGCGCCGCACCAGCTCCTCCGGCGTCTCGGACTCGCTGAGGATGTCCCCCACCAGCTCCTCCACCAGGTCCTCCACCGTCACCAGCCCCACCACGCCGCCGTGCTCGTCCACCACCACCGCCAGCTGCATCCGCCGCCGCTGCAGCTCCTTCATCGCAGCGATGGCGCGCATGGACTCCACCAGGAACAGCGGCGGGCGCAGCACGTCCTCCATGACGATGAGGTGTCCCTCCCAGGCCACGCCCAGCAGGTCCTTGGCCACGATGTAGCCCACCACGTTGTCCAGCGTGCCCTCGTACACCGGCATCCGCGAGTGCCCGTGCTCCAGCAGCACCTGGCGGATCTCCTCGTTGCTCGCGTGCCGGCGCAACGAGATGATGTGCTCGCGCGTCACCATCACCTCGCCCAGCGTCAAATCCCCCAGCGCGAAGGCCCGCGACGCAATCTCCCCCGCGCGCGGATCCAACGTGCCCTGCTTCGACGCCTCCTCCACCAGCTGCAGCAACTCGTCCGGTGACAGGCGCGACTCGGAGAAGTTCGTCTTGTCCCCGAAGAGCTTCAGCACCACGTTGGAGCTCGCGGTGAGGAACCACACCAGGGGCCGCATCACCCACGCCAACGCCTTGAGAGGCCGGCCCAGCGTCAGCGCGTACTGCTCGGAGTAGCGCAGCGCCAGGGACTTGGGCACCAGCTCTCCCAGCACCAGCGACAGGTACGACACCAGCGCGACCACCAGCGCGAACGCGACCTGGCTCGCCGTGGCCTCCGGCACACCCAACCCGGCCAGCACCCCCGACAGCCGGTGCGCGATGCTCGCGCCGCCGAAGGCCGCCGCCGTGGAGCCAATCACCGTGATGCCAATCTGCACCGTGGCCAGCAGCCGCTCCGGATCATCCCGCAGCGCCGCGACGGCCTTCGCGGACTTGCTGCCCTGCTCCAGCAGCTCCTTCAGCCGCGTCTTGCGCACGGACAGCAGGCCCAGCTCGGCGCCCGCGAAGACGCCGTTGGCCAGGACCAGCAAGAGGATGATAACGAGCTCCGTGACGATGGCGGACCTCCCGGCTGGACCCACCCCGCCACATCGCGGCGGGTGACACGTCCAGTCCTACACCCCCAGCGATTGCAGGAGGAGCGACAATTGGTCGCGACTCGCGCCCTTGGGCAGGTAGTAGTGGGGACCGGACATGAGTGCGCTGCCCACATCCTGCGCCGCCGCGGAGGTGAGGAAGACGATGCGCGGGTTGGTGGACGCGCGTGGAAGCTTCTCCACCACCTCCAGGCCGCTCATCCCCGGCATGTTCAGGTCCAGCAGCATGACGCCGAAGCGCTCGCCCCGCCGCAGCGAGTCGAGCGCCTCCTGTCCGTCCGCTGCCTCGGTGGTCTCATAGCCGAGGTCCTCCAGGCTCACCCGGAGGAACTCCCTCCAGTCCGCATCGTCATCCACGACCAGGACCTTCCGAGCCCCATCATCCAGCGCGAGTCGCCCCAAGCATCCTCCTGACCTGAGGAGAACCTTCCGGGGCCCTGCTGGCATTCGCGACACTTGTACTCAGGGACAGCCTCCAGCAGGCAGCCGGGCAGGCCCTAGAACAGCGCCATGCCCAGCTGGCCCACCAGGTACTGGAGGGCGGGCCTGACGTTGTGGACCGCCGTGCGCGGCTTCGCGGGCTCCGACGCCTGGCACCACGCGGGCTCGCCCACCAGCTGGCCGGCCATGTGGCTGAAGACGCGGAAGCGGCCCAGGTCCGTGCTGCTGCCCGAGTTGTAGACGCGCAAGGAGCGCTCGCCCGGGGTGCCCAGGTCCGCCTCGCTGGGGATGTGGCGGTGGCCGTGCAGCACCAAATCAGCCCGGCCGCCCACGCGCTCCAGCAGTCGGCTTCCCAACGCGAGCTCCGACGCGTGGGGCAATCCGAACTTCGTGGCGATCCACTCCGGGAAGCTCTCCAGCGGCAGCGGCATCACGTGGTGGTGCAGCAGCACCGCGACCAGCGTGTCCTTCGGCGCCTGCTCCAGCGCGCGGTCCACTTCGTCCACGACGCCTTCCGTCAGTTCGCCGTGGCTGTGGAAATAGTTGCGGTTGTGCTCACCGGTGGAGTCCACGCAGACCAGGAAGAGGCCCGCCTTCTCCACCGTGTGGACCTTGCGACCCTCCATGAAGACGCTGCCCACATCCTCGCCGGGCCGGTCATGGTTGCCGGGGATGAAGGTGAGGCGTCCAGTCTCCATCCAGGGAGAGAAGTGTTCACGGAAGCGCTGGAACTCGGCGTGGGAACCGCGGTGCGTGAGGTCTCCCGTCACCACCACGTGATCCACCTCCTGCGCTGTCAGGGCCTTCACCAATGAGGACGCGGATGCATCGCTCTCGCGGCTCATGTCCAGGTGAAGATCCGAAAGATGCGCCAGCTTCAGGGAGGGCATGTTGAAGGAGATAGGCATCGATTCTTCGAGCGGCGAGGGTTGCTGTACGAAGGTTCGTCAAAAGTTGGGCCAGCGTCGTTCACCCCACCCCGTTGCTGGGGATCCACTCCGTCGCGGGAGTGCCACGAGCACGCATCGGCACCAGGCGCGTGCCTGACACCACGCGCAACCGCGTGCCGCGCCAGTCCACCGTGCGCCTGAACGCGCCGTGCCACCACGCGGCGAAGAGCAGCGCGTCCTTCACCAGCACCGCGGGAGCCGCGCGCAAGGAAACGGGCTGGGGCCGCAGCGAGCGGAACACCGCCACGTCCACCCAGACCTTGCCCAGCGCCACCGCCAGCGCCGCCAGGCCCGTGAGCGCGGACGGGTGGATCAACGCGCCCAGCACCGCGAGCGGAACCGGGTTGAGGAGCGCCTGCGCCAGGTACGTCGAGGGCGATACCGCTGTGCGGTGGATGACGCTCCAGCGCAGGTAGCGCTGGAAGAAGGCGTCCACGCTCTTGCGCAGGGACACATTGAAGACAGGGGCGTGCGCCAGCACCACGCGCTTGCCCAGCTTGCGCGTCACCCACTGGCCAATGACGTAGTCCTCCGCCAGCACGTCCTTCACGGAGAAGAAGCCGCCCAGCGCCTCCACGTCCTCGCGGCGCAGCGCCATGGACTTGCCCACCACGATGTCCCGGTCCGCCACGTGCTTCGCGGCGATCATCCCCGCCGCCGCGCTGGAGGACAGGTGCAGGTTGTCCAGGAGCGAACCGAAGGTCTTCTCACCCAGTCCCGCCACCGGGTGCGTCACGCAGCCCACCGTGGGGTCCTCGAATCCAGCGGCGATCTCCTCCAGGTAGCCGTCCCCCACGCGGGTGTTGCTGTCGCTCACCACCCACAAGTCGAACCGGGCCTCGGACGACAGCGTCACCAGCTGGTTCACCTTGGGGTTGAGGCCGGGCTCGCCCTCCTGGAGCACCACGCGCATGACGTGGGGCCACTTCGCCTGCGCGGCCCGAGCCACCGCGTAGGCGGGGTCGCGAGCGTCCTTCACGCCCAGCAGCACCTCGTAGTGGGGGTAGGGCAGCCGCGCGAAGCAGGCGAGGTTCGCCACCAGGTCGTCATCCACGCCGCACAGCGGCTTGAGGATGGACAGGCCGGGGCGGTGCGTGGGGCTAGCGGGGACGGTGCGGCGGTGGCGGCGCACGAACAGCGCCTGGAGGAGGAGGGCGACGAGGCCCACTGCGGACGCGGCCAGGAGGAGGCTGGATGCGATGAGCATGTCGCCACCCTAGAGGTCCCAAAAGGCGGGACCGGGGCGGCGGGACGGCGGGACGGCCAACTCGCCGTGACACGCCGGTGAAGCCGCCTACTCCAGGTCGCGGCTGCGCGGGTGGCGCACGTCCTTGCCACGCACCATGTAGATGACCATCTCCGCCACGTTGAGCGCGTGGTCGCCAATGCGCTCCAGGTGCTTCGCGATGAACATCAACGCCGTGGCCCGGCGGATGTTGCGCGAGTCCTCCATCATGTACGCCAGCAGCTCGTTGAAGATTTTCAGGAAGAGGGCATCCAGCAGGTCGTCCCCCTTGAGGACGTCCTCCGCCTTGGCCGCGTCCCCGGACACGAACGCGTCCAGCGCCTTCTTCACCTGCTGCTGCGCCAGCTCCGCCAGCTTCGGTGTGTCCACGTACGGCGCCAGCGGCGGCGCCTGGTTCAGGTCCATGGCGCGCTCGGCGATGTTCACCGCCAGGTCGCCAATGCGCTCCAGGTCGGTGACGATCTTGAGCGCCGTGGTGATGAGGCGCAGGTCGGAGGCGGCCGGCTGGCGCAGCGCGAGGATGCGGCGGCACAGGTCGTCGATGTCGACCTCCAGCCGGTTCACCTCGCGGTCCGCCCCTACCACCTGCTCCGCCAGTGCCGAGTCGCGGTCGGTGAGGGCGCGGGTGCTCTGGGAGATGAGGGCCTCCACCTTGGCCCCCATGGCGAGCAGCTTTTCGCGCAGGTTGCGCAGGTCCTGCTCGAATGCCTTGTCGGTGTGCGTGGCCGCCATGTCGTCCTGTTCCGTCGCGCGGGAGGGCTTCAGCCGAACTTCCCGGTGACGTAGTCCTCCGTGCGCTTCTCGTGGGGATTGGTGAAGATCTGCTCCGTGGGACCGCACTCCACCAATTCCCCCATGTAGAAGAAAGCCGTCCGGTCGCTCACACGCGCTGCCTGCTGCATGTTGTGGGTCACGATGGCGATGGTGTACGTGGCCTTGAGCTCGTGGATGAGCTCTTCGATCTTCGCCGTCGCGATGGGGTCCAACGCGGACGCGGGCTCGTCCATCAGCAGCACCTCCGGCTCCACCGCCAGCGCGCGCGCGATGCACAGGCGCTGCTGCTGACCGCCGGACAGGCCCAGGGCGCTTTCCTCCATCCGGTCCTTCACCTCGTCCCACAGCGCCGCGCCGCGCAGGGACTTCTCCACCCGGGCGGCGAGCTTCGCCTTGTCCTTGAGGCCGCCCACGCGCAGGCCGTAGGCGACGTTCTCGAAGATGGACTTGGGGAAGGGGTTGGACTTCTGGAACACCATGCCCACCCGCCGGCGCAGGTCCACCACGTCCAGCGAGCGGTCGTGGATGCTGCGGCCGTCCAGGAACACGCTGCCGTCGTGGTTCGCGCCCGGGATGAGGTCGTTCATCCGGTTGAGCGAGCGCAGGAAGGTGGACTTGCCGCAGCCGGACGGGCCGATGAGCGCCGTCACCTTGTGCTCGAGGATGGGCAGGCTCACCTGCTTGATGGCCACCTTGCTGCCGTAGCGCAGGGTGAGCTCGCGGGCTTCCATCTTGTTGCGAGGCGTGGCGGAGGAGAGGGGCATGGGATGAAGAGCGTCAGTGTCCGGCAGCGGCCTTGCGGCGCGTGCGCGTGCGGATGACGACCGCGACCAGGTTCAGGGCGAAGGTGAGGAGCAGCAGCACCAGCACCGTCGCGTACAGCAGCGGGCGGGTGGCCTCCACGTCCGGCGACTGCGTGGCCAGCACGTAGGTGTGGTAGCCCAGGTGCATGAACTGAGAGTTCAGGCTCGTGGGCAGGTCCGGCAGGAAATACGCCGCGCCGGTGAAGAGGATGGGGGCCACTTCCCCCGCGCCGCGGGAGACGGCCAGCACCGCGCCGGTGAGGATGCCCGGCAGCGCGCCCGGCAGCACCACCCGCGCCAGCGTCTGCGACTGGGTGGCTCCCAGCGCCAGGCTCGCGGTGCGCTGCTCCTGAGGCACGGCGCGCAGCGCCTCTTCCGTGGACACGATGACGACGGGCAGGGTGAGCACCGCCAGCGTGAGCGACGCCCAGAGGATGCCCGGCTGGGCCCAGTGCAGCTCCTCGTAGCCCAGCGCGTGGTCCAGGCCCTTGCCCACGAAGAGGATGAAGAAGCCCAGGCCGAAGAGGCCGAACACGATGGAGGGCACGCCCGCCAGGTTCGCCACCGCCACGCGCACCGCGCGGGCCAGGAAGCTGGTGGGCCGGGCGTACTCATGCAGGTACACCGCGGTGAGCACGCCCACCGGCATCACCGCCAGGGTCATCAGCAGCGTGAGCGCCGCGGTGCCGAAGAGGGCGGGGAAGATGCCGCCGCCCATCATCCCGTCCGACGGCGCCTGGGAGAGGAACTGCCAGGACAGGTGGCTCCAGCCGCCCCGGAGGACGTCCAGGAGGATGAGGGCGAGCATCGCCACCATGACGAACGCGGCCAGCCCCGTGAGGGACACGAGCGACAGGCCCACGACCTTGCGTGTGGCGTGCTTCACCCCGCACCTCCCTTGAGCCGCTGGATGACCTTCTTCGTCCACACCCCCGCGAGCATGTTGAGCACGAAGGTGAAGAGGAACAGCTCCACGCCGATGAAGAAGAGCAGCGCGTAGTGCGGGCTGCCCACCACCACCTCGCCCATCTCCGCGGCGATGGTGGCGGACAGCGACCGCACGGAGTCCCCCAGATTCCAGGACACGATGGCGGCGTTGCCGGAGGCCATGAGGACGATCATCGTCTCACCGATGGCGCGCCCGAAGCCCAGCACGCACGCGGCGAGGATGCCCGGGGCCGCCGCGGGGAGCACCACCTTCCAGGCCGTCTCCCAGGGCGTGGCGCCCAGCGCCAGGGAAGCCTCCCGGTAGCTGCGCGGCACGGCGGTGAGCGCGTCCTCCGTCACCGTGAAGATGACCGGCACGATGGCCAGCGCCAGGCCCAGGCCCGCCACCACGGCGTTGAGCCGGGACGTGAAGCCGAACGTCTCCTGGAGGAAGGAGGCCATCACCATCAGGGCGAAGAAGCCCAGCACCACGGACGGGATGCCGGCGAGCAGTTCGATGGTGGGCTTGAGGATTTCGCGCAGGCGGCGGGGGGCGAACTCCGCGGCGAACAGCGCGCCGAAGATGCCCAGGGGCACGGCCACCAGCATGGACACGGCCGTCGTCTTCAGCGTGCCGATGAAGAGCGGAATCATGCTGACCTTGGGTACGCCGGACACCGGCTGCCACACGTAGCCCAGGGGCTTCCCCTTCCGCACCATCTGGGGAAGGAACATCTTGGAGAAGCTGGCCTCTTCGCGCGCCGCCGCGTCGGTGACGAGCGTCAGCGCCTCCTTCGCCACGAAGACGAGGATGAGCACCAGCGCGGCGATGCCCGTGAAGGCCACCGCGGTGATCAACGCGGCGATGGCCTTTTCCTTCAGCTGGCGCCGGCGTGCCGCGGGCGACAGCATGGGCAGCGCCACCGGGGGCGCGAGGTCCTGCTCCTGCATGACGGCCTGTCTATCCAACATGGGAACCCCGCGCCGGGTGACAATCGCGTGACGCCAACTACTTCACAGGGAAGTAGCCGACCTGGGTGACGATGGCCTGACCCTCGGCGGACAGCGCGAAGTCGATGAACGCCTTCACTTCGCCCGCGGGCGCCTTGCCCAGGTAGAAGAACAGGTCGCGCGACAGCGGGTACTTGCCGCTCTTCACGTTCTCCGCGCTAGGGGCGAAGGTCTCGTTGCCCTTCTTCACCTTCAGCTCCTTGATGCCCTTGCCGTACGCGGCGCCGCCGTAGCCGATGCCGTTCTTCTCCTTGGCCACCGCGTTGACCACCGCGGCCGTGCCGGGGAGCGTCTGCGCCTCCGGGGCGAAGTCCTCGCCGCCCAGCACGTGGTCCTTCACGAAGACGTAGGTGCCGGAGGAGTTCTCACGCGAGTACGGGACGATGGGGGCGTCCTGTCCGCCCACGTCCTTCCAGTTCGTCGTGTCGCCCAGGTAGATGGCCTTGAGCTGCTCCGTGCTGAGCGCGTCCACCTTGTTGGTGTCGTTGACGTAGAAGGTGACGCCGTCCTTGGCCACGGACAGCGCGGTGGGCGCGGTCTTGTTGCGGGCGCTGATCTTCGCCGACTCCGCCTCCTTGATCTCCCGGCTGGACATGGCGATGTCGGTGGTGCCGTTCTGCAGGGCCGCCAGGCCCGTGCCGGAGCCGCCGCCCGTCACTTGAATCTTGGTGGCGGGGTTCTTCTTCATGAACGCCTCCGCCCAGCGCTGGGCGAGGATGACCATGGTGTCCGAGCCCTTCACCGTCACCGTGCCTGCCTGGGCGGTCAGCGGGAGGACGGCAAGCCCGAAGGCGACGAAGCTTGAGAGCAGAGTCTTCTTCATGAGGTGTCTCCTCCTCGAAGGGTGTCGAGGTCGCGTGACGATCTATGGACCCGATGTGGCCGTTTGACGGCCCTTGTGTGACAAATGGGTTACGGCAGGGAGCGCCTGGCTAACCGGCCGCCGGATCCACGATGCGATAGCCGACACCGCGCACCGTCTCCAGGAGGGCACGGGCAGGGCCCAGCTTGTCGCGCAGGCGCATCACGTGCGTGTCGATGGTGCGCGTCTCCAGCGCGCTGGACAGGCCCCAGACCTGCTCCAGCAGCTGTTCACGGGTCTGCACCCGGCCCAGGCGGGCCATGAGGTACTCCAGCAGGCGGAACTCCAGCGCGGTGAGGGGCGTCTCCTTCTCCTCCACGAAGAAGCGGTGCTGGGTGACGTCCAGGCGCAGGGGGCCCAGCGCCAGGGGCGGGTTGCCCTCCTGGGGCGAGGACGAGCGCCGGAGGATGGCCTTGAGCCGCAGCACCAGCTCGCGCACGGAGAAGGGCTTGACGACGTAGTCGTCCGCGCCGACCTCGAAGCCTCGGATGCGGTCCGCCTCCTCGCTCTTCGCGGTGAGCATGACGATGAGCACGTCACGCAGGCGGGGGTTGGCGCGCAGGTGGCGGCAGACCTCGATGCCGGACAGGTCCGGCAGCATCAGGTCCAGCAGCACCACGTCCGGGGTCTGCTCGCGCGCGGCGGTGAGCGCCGCCTCCCCGGTGAAGGCCACGCGGGTGGTGAAGCCCGCGCCGCGCAGGTTGAAGTCGATGAGCTCCGCTAGGTCGCGCTCGTCGTCGACGATGAGTACGTGGGACATGGCGGGCACGTACTGTGCGCGCATCGCTTCGCGCCTACGTGACGCGCCGGCAACAAGTGCGTCACGTCCGTCACGGAAGGGTGTGCGCGAATACGACGGGCGCGGACGGACCCCGGGGAGAAGGGGGGCGGGGCCGTCCGCGCCACTTGTCCTCGCCTGGGCTGCACGAGGCCACCTTCGGCGTGCGGCCTGGCGCATCCGCGCCGTGACCGTCGCCATTCATTTCGTTGGGCACCACCTGCATGACGGCGTCCACGCCGCGCGGCTCATGGACCTCAGGCGCGGGGGACGGCGGACGTCAGACGGCGGCGGCTTCGTCCATGCCACCGCGGCGCGGCAGTTGTTTGCGGCGCAGCGCGATGCCTGGCTCATCCGGAGCGTCAGGCGGGGCCACGGGGGCCACGCCGCGCAACGCGGGTTGGAGCGAGGCGAGGAACGCGGCCAGGCCGCATTCCGTGGGGACCGGTTCGATGAACAGGCCGCCCGAACGGCGGTGCTTCTCCGCGAAGACCTTGATGCCGACGTCGGCACGGGGGTGGTCTTCCTCGAAGGGGCCCTGATTGCCCTGCCCCTGGCTCATCGGGACGGTGGGCGTGAAGGGCTTGTTGGGCGCCATCACGCCGGGCAGCAACCCGAGCCCGACGACGACCCCTGCCATCAGCATCAGCTTCAGCAGACTGCTCATGCGTGCCACGACCGACGCGCACGCGCGCTCCAGGCCGTGTCTGGCGCCGGGAACCGCGAGGGCTGTGGCCTGGGGGGCATGCATGAGGCGCCGAAGCGAGCATCCTACCGCAACGGCTCTTCCCGCATGCGACCCAATCCCGGAAAAGCACCTCGTCGCCCGCGAGGGTGGATCACGGGCGCCGCAGGGACCGCCCCGGCGCCGCCATCCATTGCAGGGTGAATTCGCGGCCCTCGGGCCGCAGGGCGACCGCGCAGCCCTTGCGGAGCTTGTCCGGCAGGGCATGGCCCAGCGCGAGCGCGGCGGCGCGCTCCAGCGAGGGATTGTGTCCCACCAGCGCCCAGCCCGGGCCCACGTCGAGCGCGAGCTTGAGCACGTTGCGGGCCGCGCCCTTCATGGGGACGAGCGCGGGGTGGACCTCCACGTGGGACAGGCCGAGCGCGTCCGCGAGCAGCTCCGCGGTCTGCACCGCGCGCACCAGGGGGCTGGTGATGATGCCCATGAGCGGCGTGAGACGCGCGAGCTTCTTCGCGTGCTGACGGAAGGCGGCGCGGCCCTGCGGGGTGAGGGCGCGGGCCTCGTCACCCAGGGCGTGGGAGTCCTCGGCCACGGCGTGGCGCACGAGGAGGATGGGCAGATCACGTTCGGCCATGGGCGCGCGTTGTAGTGCTTTTCGCGCCCGCGTGGATGTGACGAACGGGTGGACTGCTGAGTGGACTACTCCACACCGCCCAGCAGGAAGGCGAGCAGGAGCAGCGCGAGCACGCCGGTGGTGATGGCGGCGAAGGCGCGGTCCTTCTGCGCGCGGAAGATGCCCAGGGACAGGGCCACGCGCAGCACGGGCACGGTGATCATCACCAGGAGCCCGGCCATCACGAAGGACTGGCCGCGCACGGCCATGACGCCCTCGAAGACGTCCGTCAGTTGGTGCGGCGCGTCGTCCGGCGAGGTGAGGCGCTGGAGCGCGGTCGAGGACGAGAAGTAGTCCGGGTGCCGGAAGAAGGTCATCACCATGCCGCACGTGACGAGCGACAGGCTGAGCAGCACGCCGCCGCGCAACAGCTGGCTGATGAGCAGCTCCGGCGTGAGCGGCACCACCTCGTCCTGCGCGACGGCGGTGGTGGTGGTCTCCCGAGGAGACGGAGGTTCGCCGGTGACCGAGCTCATCCGTGGATTCCCTTGGACAGCATCTCGTACGACACCCACAGCAGGACGGCCACGAAGAGCCTGCGCAGGGAGCCGCTCTTGAGCTTCGTAAGGTAGCGCGAGCCCGCGAACGCGCCCAGCGTGACGCCCACGCAGACGGGGCCGGCGATGAACGGGTCGATGTCGCCTCGCGCGAAGTAGATGCCCGCGCTGGCCGCCGCCGTGACGCCAATCATGAAGTTGCTGGTGGCGGTGGAGACCTTGATGGGCAGCCCCATGGCCAGGTCCATGGCCGGCACCTTCAGCGCGCCGGAGCCGATGCCCAGGAGCCCGCTCACCGTGCCCGCGACGTACATGAGCCCCAGGCCCACGAGCGGACGGTGCACGCGGTACGCCACCTCGCCGCCGGTGGACACGTCGTAGTAGCTGCCGTGCAGCGCGAGCCGGTCCGCGAGGGCATCCGGCGGCGGCTCTTCGCGGGGTCTGCCGTCCTCGCGCAGCTTGCGCAGCATCGCGAGCGCCGAATAGGCCATCACCGCGCCGAAGAGGAAGTACAGCGCGCGGCCGCTCACCACGCCCGCGAGCATCGCGCCCGTGACGGCGCCCGCCACGGTGGCCAGCTCCAGGAACATGGCCACGCGCATGTTGGCCAGCCCGTCGCGCACGTACGCCGCCGCCGCGCCGCTGGACGTGGCGATGACGGACACGATGGAGGCTCCCACCGCGTAGCGGATGTCCACCTTGAGCACGAGCGTGAGGACGGGGATGAGGATGAGGCCACCGCCCAGGCCCAGCAGCGAACCCATCAGGCCCGCTCCAATGGAGATGCACAGCACGATGGCGACGAAGTTGAACGGAGTGGCGTCCAAGACGGCGGCCATCTTCCTCCTGGTCCTCCTGCATGCAAGCGCTTCACGCGCAGCCCGTCTGGTTGCCTGCCCTGGACCGCCCCCCAAGGGTGAGGGGACGGTGGTCCTTCAACGTTGCCGGGGCGCGTTGGACGGCTTCGTGTCGTGTGCCGGCGGCGTGTCCGGGGGCTGCGGTATCTGCCAACCCTGGAAGAGCGGCCAGCCCCGGTAGGGATTGCCCCGGGTGGGTTCTTCCGTGGGTTCCGTTGGCTCCAGGCTCTGACCGGGGTGCGGAGGCGTGCGCAGCAGCACCCACGCCAGCACGACGCACAGCAGGCTCATGGCGACGATGCTCCACGCGCGCGTGCGGGGCTCCAGCTCCATCCTAGAAGCGCCCCCGCTTGAGCAGGTCGCCCTTGGAGAGCGAACCCAGCAGGTGCCGGCGTCCGTCCACCACGGGCAGGCGGTCCAACTCCGTGTGGCCGAACCGCGCGGCGACCTCCGCCAGGGACAGGTCCGGGGTGATGGGCTGCACACCGGTGTCCATCACGTCCGCGGCCACGGTGGCCTGGAGCAGCGAGTGGTCCGGCAGGTGGCCCTTGAGCGCGTCCAGGGTGATGACGCCCAACAGGCGCCCCTCCGCGTCGGTGACGTAGAGGTCCGCGCCCGCGGGCTGCTCCAGGAGCAGCACCACCACCTCGTCGAAGGGCGCGGAGGGTGGCACCCGCTGCGTGGCCGGTGACAGGAGCGAGCGCACGCCCTCCTCCCGCAGCCAGTGCGGCACGGAGGCGGGCACGCGCACGTCGCGCTTCGCGAGCACGGACGTGTAGAGCGACTCCGGCTCCAGCCGGCGGCTGACGACGGCGGCCACCACCGCGGCGAGCATCAGCGGGAGGATGAGGTCGTAGTCGCCGGTCATCTCGAAGATCATCAGCACCGCGGACACGGACGCATGCGTGGTGCCCGCGAGCACCGCGCCCATGCCGAGCAGCGCGTAGGCCCCGCTGGGCGCCGCCCCGCCCGGAAGCGCCCGCTCCACCATCATCCCGAACGCGCCGCCCAGGAGCGCGCCGAAGAAGAGGGACGGGGTGAAGAGACCGCCCGGCACCCCCGCGCCCGCGCACAGCGACGTCACCGCCAGCTTCGCCAGGGGCAGGATGAGCAGCAGCGTGAGGGGCAGCGTCCCGTGCAGCGCCATGTTCACGGAGTCGTAGCCGTTGCCCATGAGGTACGGCCCCGCGATGGCGGTGGCGCCCACCACCGTCATCGCGACCAGCGGCATGAACGGGGTGAGCCACGAGGGCAGCTTGTCCAGCAGGTCGGACGTGAAGTTGATGCCGCGCACGTAGAGCGCGGAGGCCCCGCCCACGAGCACGCCCAGCATGAGCGCGAGCAGCAGTTCGCGCGGGTGGGTGAGGGCGTAGTGGGGGATGACGTAGCTGGGGTGGTCCGCGATGAGGGTGCGCGACACGAGCGTCGCCACCACGCACGACACGACGATGGGGCCGAAGAGCTCCAGCGCGAAGCTGCCCAGCAGCACCTCCAGACCGAAGAGGGCCGCGCCAATGGGGACGTTGTACGCGGACGCGATGCCCGCCGAAGCGCCGCACGCCACCAGCACGCGCGCCTGGCCCGGCCCCAACTTCAGCCATCCGGACATCGCGGAGCCACTGGCCGCGCCCGTCTGGAGGAGCGCGCCCTCGCGGCCCAGTGGAGCCCCCAGCGCCACCGCGATGATGGACACGAAGCCGCGTAGCAGTGCTCGGGGGAAGGGCAGCCGGCCGGACTTCACCCAGATGGACTCGATGATGCCCGCGGTGCCGTGGCCTCGCAGGGGCTGGCCCACCACCAGCGACACCAGCGTCACCAGCGCGCCGCCCAGCACCGGCACCAGGAACCGGCGCCAGCCCGGCGACGCGAGCGCGCCCTCCAGGAAGTGCTCGGAGTTGGTCTGCCAGAACAGGTGCTGGGTGAAGCGCAGCACGGCGAGCAGCGCCACCGCGCCCAGGCCGGAGATGAGGCCCACGCCCACCACCAGCACCCAGAAGCGCCGCTCCTGTCCCAACAAGCCCCGGAGGATCCGCCGCAGCCAGGGCGAGGGTGCCCCCGTCCTCAGGTCGGGATGTACGGCTCCGGATGCGGGTTCGGGCATGGCCTCCACACCTGTCCAATGTACGGAGGAGGGAAGGGCCTTCCCGGGACCGCACGGTATTTCCCGGAGGCTTCCGCTTGGCCGCCTGTCCTCCGGACGGACTACCGGTCCGACGGAGCCCTGGCCACGGCCCGCTGCATGCTTTTCGCGGGCGGTCGCGTTCCGGATGGACTACTTGCCCGACGGAGTCCTGGCTCCCTTTCCCTGCGTGCTCTTCGCGGGTTGGCGAGCACCGGAGTCACGAGGCGGGGCGCCCGTGGAGGGCTGGCCTTCCGGTTCACCCGTGAGGCCCAGGTGGATGCCGGGCGGCGGAGGGTTCTTCAGCACGGACTCCGTCCTCGTCGCGGGCTCGGTGATGTCCGGCGCGAAGCGGTCCGCCAGCTCCGCGGCGGCGTCGCTCATCTCGCGGTGCGCGACGATGGTTCGCTCCAGCGTCTTGCCCAGCCGGGCCGACGTGTCGAAGGTCTGCCGGGATTCATCCGAGCCCGGCAGCGAGTCCTGGTACGAGAACGCGAGCGTCGCGTCCCGGCGCAGCGCATCCAGCAGCCGGGCCAGCTGCTGTTGCAGCTCCGCGTCCTGCTCCGCGCGAGGGCGCTCCAGCAGGCCCCGCTCGCCGCCGAACCAGACGCGCCCCACCTTCCCGAAGCCCTCGTCCGCGGAAGGGAGGGGCACGTCCTCCATCACGAGCAGCGGGTGCACGCGGCGCGGGAAGTCCTGCTCATACAGCGCGAAGAGCAGGGTGCCGTCCGCACGAGGGAACACCGCCGCGGTGCGCGAGCCGAAGGGGAAGAAGGGCGTGGCGGACACCTCCGCGCGCTTCGCCACGCGGGCGCGGGCCAACGCGTCCAACGGCGTCGTGTCCTCCATGGCGCGCTTGGGCGTGCGGCGCAGGTTGGTCATCAGGTCGCGCGCCTGGTCGATTCCCACCACCACGTTGAGCGCGCTGCCTCGCGAGTAGCCCGCGTGGTAGACGCCCACCAGCTCGAACTCGCCCGTCTTGCAGGAGATGGCGAGCACGGGCGACCCCGAGTTTCCCTGCGACAGGAGCGCGTCGATGACGAAGTCGTCGTGGTACCACTCCTTGTACTCGTCGCGGTCGTAGGCGGAGATGACCTTGCCCATGTTGGTGGCGTTGAAGACGCCCAGTGGGAAGCCGCGCACGTCCACCACGTCGCGCTCGCGCACGGCGGCGCTCCGGCCCACCTTCCACGGCATCACCGTCAGGGGCGTCTTGGACTTGATGACGGCCAGGTCCAGCTGCGGATCCACCACCGCCTTGGACAACGGAACGTCGTCGCGGTCGTAGTGGTCCGCCTCGTTCTCCACGATGCTCAGGCCGTCCTTCACGCGCTTGCAGCCGGAAGGCACGCCGTCCACCGGGCGCGCGTCGCTGGTGACGTCCGGCCACTCCACGACGTGCTCGTTGGTGAGCAGCAGCGTCTCCCCGGCCTGCTGCTTGTAAGCGAACGCGGTGCCGTGCGCGGACACCGGCGTGCGAGTGCGGCGCACGTTGCCCTCCGCGCCGTAGGACAAGCACTCGTACACGGCGGTGCTGCGCACGCAGTACGTGTACTTCTTCTTCATCGCCTGCTCGAAGGCCCGAGCCTTGGGGGACAGCGCGGCGTAGCTGTCCGCGTATTCGCCTTCGCAGTACGGCGCGGGCGGCGGCGCTTCGACCGTGGGCGCCTCCGTGGGCGGCGGAGTCGTAGGGGGCGCCTCTGCTCCAGCAGCGGTCAGGGACACCGCTACCACCGACAGTCCGACCATCCACCCGACCATGGCCCCTCCCGCGTTGTCGTCGCCTCAGGTGTTGCTAAGGCCCGGCGCGCCCGAGTGCATCTGTGCGTGCGGGAGGCCAAGCGGATTTCGGGCTGCGAAAAGCCCGCTGTCCGTCAGAAGTGACGGCGCGCCTGTCCATTCCCGGACGGGCCGTCCTCACGCACACGGTGTGCATGGGCCTCACCCGTCCAGGTCGTTGAGCGCGTCGGGCGGCAGCGGCGAGGCGCCCGTCACCGTGCCGTCCAGGTCCAGGGGCAGCGTGGACGGATCGACCTCTGGCGGAGGGTTGTTCTCGAAGGGCGCGGCGAGCATGGGGCGCGCACCTCCGGTCCCCGGGGGCGGACGCAGCACGGGCCCCGGAGGAGGCAGCCCCGAGTGCCGCCGCGCGGCCTCCATCAGGGCGTTGTGGTGGCGGTACCTCGCCTCCACGAGCTTGTGGATGAGCAGCGGCCCCCCGGGCACGCGGCGCGCGGTGAGGGCCTGGGTGGCCTTGCGCACCGGGTAGCGCACGCGGCGGATCTGCACGCGCCAGCCCTTGGGGGTGAAGGTGAAGACGCCGTAGGCGGGGCGCAGGTCGCCGTCGCGAGGAATCCCGGCGCTGGCCACGTCCGCGATGAGCATCCGGCCCACGCGCCGGCGGTAGGGGAAGTGCAGGTGCCCGAAGGCGCACGCGGCCGCGTCCAGGTGCGTGAAGAAGCGACGCACCGCGACGTCGTCCAGCGTGGGGTCCAGCGACTCCTCCAGGTTTCGGGGATTCGCGTGGCAGATGAACAGGTCCTGTCCCTTGCGCGGCGTGTAGCGCAGGGAGAAGGGCATCTGTCCCAGCTGGTGGAGCAGCGTGTCGCCCAGCTGGTCGCGCGTCCAGCGCAACAGCTCCGTCTTCCAGTGGTCGCGCTCGCGGTACGCCCCGCCCAGGTAGTTGCCGGCGAGGTACGCGTCCGTGTTGCCCATGATGAGGGCGTGGCACTTGCTGAAGAGCAGCTCCACCGTCTCGCGCGGGTGCGCGCCCCGCAGCGCCAGGTCTCCGGCCGCGACGATGTAATCCGGCGCCACCGATTTGGTGATGTCGTCCAGCACGGCCTCGCAGGCCGGAAGGTTCCCGTGAATGTCCGCGAGGATGGCGACCCGCATGGCCGCCCCCATCCTAGCCCGTCGCAGCCGTCGGGCCAGCCGCCGAGGGTAGAAAAATGACAAAGGTACTGCCCGCGTTCGGCTGGCTCTCCACCTTCACCTCGCCGTCCATCGCGCCCATCAGATGCTTCACGATGGAAAGGCCCAGTCCCGTCCCCCCCATGTCCCGGCTGCGGCCCTTGTCCACCCGGTAGAATCGCTCGAAAATCCGGGAAAGATGCTTGGGCTCGATTCCCACGCCTGTGTCGCGCACGCGCACGACGCACCGGCCGCCCTCGTACGCCCCGTCCACGTCCACCCTGCCGCCCGCGGCCGTGTACTTCACCGCGTTGTCGAGCAGGTTGAGGAGCACCTGCTCGATGGCCCGCCCATCCCCCATCGCCACCAGCCCCGGCGGCACGTGCAACCCGATTTGCTGGTTCTTGCCCTCGGCCTTGGGGCGCACGCCTTCCGCGGCGCGGGAGACGGCCAGGGCCAGGGGGACCTCCGTGCGCTGGAAGGTCATCTCGCGCGCCTCCAGGCGGGAGAGCTCCAGCAGGTCCTCCACCAGCTCGGAGAGGCGCTCGGACTGGCGGTGGATGATCTCCACCATCTTCGGCGCCACCTGGGTGTCCTGGAGCGCGCCGCCCTGGAGCGTCTCCGCGTAGCCTCGGATGGCGGTGATGGGCGTGCGCAGCTCGTGGGAGACGTTGGCCACGAAGTCCTTGCGCACCTTCTCCAGCCGGCGCAGGTCCGTGACGTCGTGGAAGACGGCGGAGCTGCCGGGCAAATCCCGCCCCACGGGCGTCACGCGCACGGCCAGGGTGCGGGAGTAGAGCCCCTCGAGCGTCAGCTCCAGCCGCGTGGAGGCGCCTTCATGGCAGGCGCGGGCCACCGCGTCGTTGAGCGCCTCGTTGCGGATGAGCGCGAGCGGCCGCTGGCCCACGATGGCGCCGTGCGCGGGCAGGAGCATCTCCGCGAGCGCGTCGTTGTGGCGCACCACGGTGCCCTCCGCGTCCGTCACCCAGAGCCCCTCCGCCATGCCGTCCAGCACGGCGGTGAGGATGCGAGCCTCCTGGTTGAGCGCGGCGGCGCGCATGGACAGCTTGTCGTCCAGCGTGTCGATGGCGTCTTCCAGCTGCGCCAGGTCGTCCGTGCGCTCCAGGCCCGCGGGCTGTGCCACGTCCATGCCCGCCGCCAGCGACTGCGTTTTCTGGGTCAGCGCGCGAAGCTGTCGCTCCATGGCCACGCGGCTCGTCCCCAGGGCCAGCGCGGAGCCCGCCAGCGTGACGAGCCCCGCGGCGAGCGCGCCCGCCGGGTGCCCGAAGAGCACGAGCAGCGTCGAGACCAGCAAAGGAGGGACGAGCAGGGCCAGGAGCGTGAAGCGCAGGGGCATGGCGGCCTCACGGAGGGCTGAGCTTGTAGCCCACGCCGCGCACGGTCTCGATGATGTCGCCTGCGGGGCCCAGCTTCTCGCGCAGGCGCTTGATGTGCGTGTCCACGGTGCGCGTGTGGATTTCGGCCTGGATGCCCCAGACGTCGGACAGGAGCACCTCGCGCGTCTGCACGCGGTCGCTTCGCTCCAGGAGCGTGCGCAGCAGGCGGAACTCCAGCGCGGTGAGGATGACCTCCTCGCCCTTCACCCGCACCTGGTGGCGCGACGTGTCCAGGCTGATGTCGCCCGCGACCAGCTCCGCGGCGGGGCCTTCCTCCGCGTCCGCGCGGCGCAGCACGGCCTTCACGCGCAGCAGCAGTTCGCGCACGGAGAAGGGCTTCACCACGTAGTCGTCCGCGCCCAGCTCCAGGCCCTGGATGCGGTCCGCCTCCTGGCCCTTGGCGCTGACGATGACGACCGCGGCCTTCTTCAGCTCCGCGTCGCTCTTGAGCATGCGCAGGACTTCACCGCCCGCCACGTCCGGCAGCATCAGGTCCAACAGCACCAGGTCCGGAGGATGGGCCCGCGCCCGGGCGAGCCCCCCCGCGCCGGTGTTCGCCGTGTCCGTTTCGAAGCCCGCCGCGCGGAGGTTGTAGTCGACGAGTCCGGCCAGGTCCTGCTCGTCCTCGATGATGAGGATGCGCGCCATGAAGGTGCTCCCGCGAAGGGATGGAATGCGTGGCGTCCCGTAACAGATTCGTTCCGGCGCGCCCGGGACATCCATGTGACATCCATGCACCATGCCCGCTCCCCCACCAGGGGACCTGGGACCGGGCGTCAGCGCGGAAACACCGGGTCGCAGGACTGCGTGGTCAGCTCGATGGGCGCCGCCACCAGGGTCGCGTTGGTGCCGGAGTTCACCACGCGCAGGTAGTTGCAGGAGCTGCCCAGGAAGCGGGTGGGCGTGTCGGCCGTCAGCGCCTCGATGACGAGCGCGTAGTCGCGGCCCACCGGCACGTCCACGGAAAGCCCCATGGCCGCGCCGCCGGGAGCCGAGGGGAAGCGCAGCGTGCGCCCCGAGTTGCCGTCCGCGTCCTTCAACTCCAGCAGGTCGCTGGAGGACACCTGGGAGGACAGGCAGGTGCGCTGCAGCTCCGTGCAGTTGCGCTTCGTGCCGTCCTTCAACACGGCCACCTGGTACGCGCCCACCTGGCTGGCGACGGCGCGGCTCAAGGTGATGTCCAGGCCCAAGGGCAGGGCCTCCGAAGTGGCGTCCGGGCCGCAGCCGGCGAGCAGCGCCAGCATCAGCAGGGTGGGGCGTCTCATGGTGCTGCGTCCTCCACGCGGATGGTGATGGGCACCCGGCCGCGCTCCTCGGAGGAGGACAGGGCCACCACGCCGGCCGTGCCGCCAATGGCCACCGCGCCCACGGCCACCCAGAGCCAGGGGCTCTTGTACCAGGGGCGGCTCGTCCCTTCCGTCAGGGCCGTGGTGGGCGCGGCCTTCGACGCCACCTGGAAGAGGAGCGGGTGGAACGGATCCCCGCGTCCTGCGAGCCGGCGCTGCGCCGCGTCCACGACCTCGAAGTAGTACTCCACTTCATAGGGCGTGGACTCCACCGGCAGCTCATACGCGGGCAGCACGGCGAGGTAGTGCTCGGCCCGGGCGCGGTCGCGCACGAAGTCCACTGAGGAGAAGCCCTGCGCCCCGGCGCGCCGGTAGAACAGCCGGGCCCGCGCGCCCAGCGCCATGTCCCGGAGGACGGCGTCCACCTCCACGCGGTCTCCCGGCGCCGGGTCCGGGATGGGGTCCACCTCCAGGGTGACGGGGTGGACGCGGCGGTGGCGGAGGTCCTCCTTCAGCTTCGCGAAGAGGCCGCGGACCTTCGGCGGCGCGGAGCGGGGCAGCTCGAAGTCCGGCCGGGCCTGGAGCAGCTTCTCGTACGCCCCGCGCGCCAGGGCCTCGTCGCCCAGGTAGAGGGCGGTGAGCCCCTGCAGGCGGTAGAGCTCCACCAGCTCGTCGTCCGTGACGTCGGGCGCATCCAGCCCGCCCTGCACCACGCCCAGGGCCTCCTGGAAGCGGCCGGCCTCCAGGAGTTCCTTCGCGGAGTCGATGGCGGGGCTCGTGGGGCCCAGCTGGAAGAGGAGGGGAGACGGGGGCAGGGGCGCACGGGCCTGAGCTGGCAGGGCGAGCGTCAGCCCGAGCCCCCAGACACAGAGTGCGCCCCGCCAACCTCGGGCGGGGTTGCGCATCAGATGGAAAGCTAGCAGAGCGGTGTTGAGTGGATCCACGCGGCTCGGCTCGCGAGTCCAACCCGGCGTGTTGACTGAAGGGGGGGAGTCCCTCTATGTTGCGCGCCCTTTTGCCGGGAAGCCTTGTAGATGGTCGTAAAGATTGAACAAATCAAAGAAGCAGGGCTGAAGCTCGACGAGCCCATCGCTCCTGGCCTCCTCAAGGAGGCCCTGGAGGGCCAGGCGTCCGGTGAGGGCACTGGCTTTCAGGCGACCGCTCCGTCCACGCTCCACGCCACCCTGCGCAAGCTCAGCGGCGGCGTGCTGCTGAACGGCAACTTCACCGTCCACCTGGGCGCGCCCTGCAAGCGCTGCCTCGCGGACGTGAAGCTGGACCTGCCCGTGTCCTTCATCATCAACCTGGTGCCGGAGTCCCTGGCCCGGGGAGACGACTTCAAGGACGACGACGAGAAGGTCATGGAGAAGAAGGAACGCACCCAGGGTGAATCCGGGGGCACCTTCGAACTGGACGGCACGGACGAGCAGGTTTTCGATGGGAAGACGATCGATCTGGATCCGATCCTCCGGGAACAGGTATTGCTCGCGCTCCCGATGAGCGCGGTCTGTCGGGAAGACTGCCAGGGGCTCTGCTCGCAGTGCGGCCAGAACCTCAATGAAAAGAAGTGCGGCTGCGAGCCGAAGGTCGTGGACCCTCGACTGTCGCCGCTGAAGAACATCAAGCTGAACTGACGGTCCCTATGCCCCTCGCAGGTCGCGAGGGGGGACGGGTCCGATGCCGAGGTGAGCCGTGGGAGTTCCCAAGAAGCGGACGTCGAAGATGCGCCGGGACCGTCGTCGGGCCGGCAACAACAACCTGCGGACCCCCGTGCAGGTCATCAAGTGCTCCAAGTGCAAGGAGCCCGTGATGCCGCACCGCGCCTGCGCGGCCTGTGGCAACTACGGTGGCCGTGAAGTCATCGCGACCGCCGCGGAGTAGTTGAAAGCGGAAGGCTGCCGGTGCGGCTCGTCCTCGACGCGATGGGTGGCGACCACGCCCCCGACGCCGTCGTGGACGGGGGCGTGCTGTTCGCGCGAGCGTATCCCGGGCACGAACTCGTGCTGGTCGGGGACGCCATGCGTGTACGCCCTGTCCTGGAGCGCGCCGGCTCGCCTCCCAACATCCACCTCCACCACGCGTCCGAAGTGGTGGAGATGGACGACCCCGCGACCGCCGCGTTCCGGCGCAAGCGGGACTCCTCGCTCCGGGTGGGCTTCGAGCTCGTCCGGCAAGGGGAGGCGTCCGCCCTCGTGTCGGCGGGCAACTCCGGCGCGGTGATGGCCGGTGGCATGTTGACGCTCGGCCGGATTCCCGGCGTGGAGCGTCCGGCCATCGCGGCCCTGTTCCCGGCCTTGAAGGGCGAAGGCCGCTGCCTGCTGCTGGACGCGGGCGCCAACGTGGACTGCCGTCCCTCGCACCTGGCCCAGTTCGCCGTGCTCGGCGAGGCCTATTCGCGCACCCGCCTGGGCGTGAAGCGTCCCCGGGTGGCGGTGCTCTCCAACGGCGAAGAGGAGTCCAAGGGCACGCAGCTCACGCGGGACGTCAGCGCGCTGCTGCGCCGCTCGGACCTGGAGTTCGTGGGCTACGTGGAGGGCAAGGACCTGTTCTCCGGCGACGTGGAGGTCGTCGTGACGGACGGCTTCACCGGCAACATCGTCCTCAAGACCTCCGAGGGCGTGGGCATGGGCATCACCGGACTCCTGCGCTCCGCCATCGAGAAGCGCGGCGGCCTGCCGGAGAAGCTGGGCGCGCTCCTGCTCAAGCCCACCCTGCTGGGGCTGCGCCGCGTCATGGACTACGCCGAATACGGCGGCGCGCCGCTCCTGGGCCTCCAGGGAGTGGGCATCGTCGCGCACGGCCGCTCCTCTCCCCGCGCCATCCACAACGCGCTCGTCACCGCGCTGCAGCATGTGCGCGCGGGCGTGCAGGAAGAGCTGACGCGCTGCATTGCCAACGCCGCCGCCTGGCTTCCTCCCCACCAAAGGGGAAGGAAGGCGGACGGGGACGAAGGGGCCGATTAGAGCGCGTCGGCCATGCGTTGGACTCCGACGACTCGGAGGCCTCGTGGCACGCACGCACATCATCGGAACGGGTTCCTATGCTCCCGCGCAGGTCCTGACCAATCAGGACCTGGAGCGCCTGGTGGACACCAGCGACACGTGGATCCGCGAGCGCACCGGCATCCAGGAGCGCAGGCAGGCCGCCCCCGATGAGGCGACGAGCGACCTGGCGGTGAACGCCTCCCGTCACGCGCTGGAGATGGCGGGCGTGGCGCCCGGCGACCTGGACCTCCTCATCGTGGGCACCGTCACCGCGGACATGCCCATGCCGTCCTGCGCCGCGCTGGTGCAGTCGAAGCTGGGGGCGAAGCGCGCCTTCGCCTTCGACGTGTCCGCCGCGTGCGCGGGTGGGCTGTATGCGCTGAGCGTGGCGGACCAGTTCGTGCGCTCGGGCCAGGTGAAGCGCGCGCTCGTCGTGGGCGCGGACCTGCTCACCCGCGCGGTGGATTGGACGGACCGCAACACCTGCGTCCTCTTCGGGGACGGTGCGGGCGCCCTGGTGTTGGCGGCGGAACAGGACGCGGACGAAGACGCCATGGCGCCGCGCGGCATCCTCTCCACCCATCTGCGCACCGACGGCGACCTCGCGAACCTGCTCTGCATCCCTGCCGGTGGCTCGCGTACCCCCGTCACCGCGGACAACGTGGATGCAAATCTTCACAAGCTCAAGATGAACGGGAAGGAAGTGTTCCGCTTCGCGGTGCGCGCGTTGGTGGAATCCACCCAGACGTCCTTGGGGGCCCACGGGATGGATACGACGCAGGTGGACCACGTCATCGCCCATCAGGCGAACCTGCGAATCCTGGAAGCCGTGATGGAGCGGCTGGAGATTCCCAAGGAAAAATGCTGGCTCAACCTGCACAAGTACGGCAACACGTCGTCCGCCTCGCTGCCCATGTCGCTGGACGAGGCGCAGCGCGCCGGCCGCCTCAAGCGCGGCGACGTCATCGCGATGATGGCCATTGGCGCGGGGATGGCGTGGGGCAGCGCGGTGGTGCGCTGGTAGGCAGGACGACACAAGGAAGGACCGCAACATGGCGAAGGTCGCGTTCGTGTTTCCCGGGCAGGGCAGTCAGGCCGTGGGGATGGGCAAGGACCTCTACGAGCAGTTCCCTGAAGCGCGGGCCGTCTTCGACGCCGTGGACGACGCGCTGCACGAGAAGCTCTCCACCTCCTGCTTCGAGGGCCCGGAAGACGCGCTGAAGCTCACCGCCAATACCCAGCCGGCCATCCTCACGGTGTCGGCCGCGGTTCACGCGGTGTTCCAGAAGCGCGGCCCGGCCCCCGCGTTCGTCGCGGGCCACTCGCTGGGCGAGTACTCCGCGCTGGTGGCCGCGGGCGCCATGAACCTCCAGGACGCGGCGCGGGCGGTGCGCGCGCGCGGCACCTTCATGCAGGAGGCGGTGCCCGTGGGCACGGGCGGCATGGCCGTCATCCTGGGCCTCACCCCGGACGCGGTGAAGGCCGCCTGCGACGCGGCGGCGGAAGGGCAGGTCGTCTCCCCGGCCAACTACAACTCGCCCGAGCAGACGGTCATCGCGGGCCACGCGGCCGCGGTGGAGCGCGCGGGCGCGAAGTGCAAGGAGGCCGGGGCCAAGCGCGTCATGCCGCTGCCCGTCTCCGCGCCCTTCCACTGCGCGCTGATGGACCCCGTGAAGCCGCGCCTGGCGGAGGTGCTGGCGGGCGTGCGCATCCTGGCGCCGTCCGTGCCGGTGGTGAGCAACGTGGAGGCGAAGCCCAACGCGGACGCGTCCCGCGTGGTGCCGCTGCTGCTGGAGCAGGTGAGCTCGCCGGTGCGTTGGATTGAGTGCGTGGAGTCGCTGAAGGCGAACGGCGTCACGCACGTGGTGGAGCTGGGGCCGGGCAAGGTGCTGGGCGGACTCATCAAGCGCATCACCAAGGACATCGAATCGTTCAACGTCGAGAACGCCGCGACCCTGGAGAAGGTGCTCGCCGCGTTGGGGGCAGCATGAGCGGCTTCAAGGACAAGGTGGTGCTGGTGACGGGCGGCTCGCGCGGCATCGGCCGGGCGTGCGCGCAGGCCTTCGCGAAGGCGGGCGCGTCCACCGTGGTCATCAGCTACGTGGGCAACGAGGCCGCCGCGCAGGAGACGGTGGGCCTGCTCCAGCAGGCGGGCGCGAAGGCGGAGGCCGTGCGGTTCGACCTGGCGGACACCGCCGCGTGCGCGGGCGCCATCGATGGCGTCATCAAGGCGCACGGCCGGCTGGACGTGCTGGTGAACAACGCGGGCATGGCCATTGACGGTCTGGTGATGCGCGTCAAGGACGAGGACTGGGACCGGCAGATGGACACCAACCTCCGGGGCGCCTTCGCGCTCATCCGCGCCGCCAGCCGGCCCATGATGAAGCAGCGCTCCGGCGCCATCATCAACATCACCTCGGTCGTGGGGGAGATGGGCAACCCGGGCCAGGCGGCCTACTCGGCGGCCAAGGCGGGGCTCATCGGCCTGACCAAGTCCGTGGCCAAGGAGCTGGCCAGCCGGAGCGTCCGCGTCAATGCCGTGTCCCCCGGGTTCATCGGGACCGATATGACGTCGCACCTGGACGACGAGCTGCGCCAGAAGATGGTGGGCGGCATCGCGCTCGGCCGCCTGGGCAACCCGGAGGAGGTCGCCGGGGCCGTGGTGTTCCTCGCGAGTGATGCGGCGTCCTACATCACCGGCGAGGTCCTGAAGGTCAACGGCGGCATGTACATGTAAGCCAAGGTTGGATTGGCGCCGGGCGTGGGATATACCGCGCCCGCCTTGAAGACGGCCCGCGACTCAAAACGGCGGGCCCCATCTGTAGCTGGAGGGTTCTGCACGTATGTCCACCACCGCAACCGACGTGGAAACCAAGATCAAGTCCATCATCGCCGACCAGCTCGGTGTGGGTGAGGATGAGATCAAGCCCGAGTCGTCCTTCATCGAAGACCTGGGCGCGGACAGCCTCGACATCGTCGAGCTGGTCATGGCGATGGAAGAGGAGTTCGAGGTCGAGATTCCGGATGACGAGGCGGAGAACATCAAGACCGTCGGCGACGCCGTGAACTACGTGAAGACCCACAAGAAGTAGGCAGTCGCGACACCCGGAAGTCCGGGGCCTGGGGGAGCGTCCTCACCGGCGCTTCCACGCCCCATCGCGGTCAGCGGAGAAGAACAGTGTCAAACCGTCGAGTCGTCATCACCGGAACCGGCATCATTTCTGCGCTGGGCACCGGCACCGAGAAGAACTGGCAGGCGATGCTGGCCGGTCAATCCGGTATCAGCACGATCACCCGTTTCGACCTGGGGAAGCTCGACGCGCGCATCGCGGGCGAGGTGAAGGACTTCCAGCCCGAGCAGTTCATCGACAGGCGCGAAGTGCGCCGGATGGACCTGTTCGCCCAGTACGCGATGGCCGCGGCCGACATGGCGGTGAAGGAGTCGGGCCTGCCCATCGGTCCTGACGCGCCCCATGGCTACCTCCCGGAGCGCGTGGGTGTCATCGTGGGCTCCGGCATTGGCGGCATCTCCTCTCTTGAGGAGCAGCACCGCAAGGGGCTGGAGAAGGGGTTCGACCGGCTGTCGCCCTTCTTCATCATCCAGATGATCGTCAACATGGCGCCTGGGCTCATCTCCATGCGCTTCAACTGCAAGGGCCCCAACTGGGCCCCGGTGTCGGCGTGCGCCACCAGCGCACACGCCATCGGCGAGGCCTGGAAGTCCATCCGCCTGGGTGAGACGGACGCGGCCATCGCGGGCGGCGCGGAAGCGGCCATCACGCCCCTGGGCATGGGTGGCTTCTCCGTGATGAAGGCCCTGTCCACGCGCAATGACGACCCGGCGCGCGCCAGCCGTCCCTTCGACAAGGAGCGCGACGGCTTCGTGATGGGCGAGGGCGCGGGCATCGTCATCCTGGAGGAGATGGAGGCCGCGAAGAAGCGCGGCGCCAACATCCTGGCGGAGGTGGTGGGGTACGGCGCCAACTCGGACGCGTACCACGTCACCCAGCCTGCCCCGGAGGGCGAGGGCGCGGCGCGCTGCATGCGCCTGGCGCTGGCGTCCGCGGGCATGCGGCCGGACGAGGTGGGCTACGTCAACGCCCACGGTACGTCCACGCCGTTCAACGACGCGAACGAGACCAAGGCCCTGAAGGCCGTGTTCGGCGACCACGCGCGCAAGCTGGCGGTGTCGTCCACCAAGTCCATGACGGGCCACATGCTCGGCGCGGCGGGTGGCGCGGAGGCGGTGGTGAGCGTGCAGGTGCTCACCAAGAACGTGCTGCCGCCCACCATCAACATGACATCGCCGGACCCGGACTGCGACCTGGACTACGTGCCCAACACGGCGCGCGACGCCCGCGTCGACGCGGTGATGAGCAACTCGTTCGGCTTCGGCGGCACCAACGCGGTGCTGGTGTTCAAGCGCTTCAGCTGACCGCCCTTCCGGCCCGCTGCTCCCGGTGACGGGCAGCGGCGGGCAGGGGCCCTCCTTCCCGGCCCCGCCCTCACGGCGCGGGCCCCGCCTTCCGGAGTCCGGCCGTGAAAGTCATCCTCGCCTCCGACCATGCGGGCATCGAGCTGCGCCAGGAGCTGGTGGCGCTCCTGAAGGAGCGCGGCGCCGACTTCCAGGACCTGGGCCCCCAGACGCGCGAGTCCGTGGACTACCCGGACTTCGCCTCGCAGGTGGCCCGCCAGGTGGTGTCGGAAGAGGGCACGCTGGGTGTGCTGGTGTGCGGCACCGGCATCGGGATGAGCATCGTGGCCAACAAGCACCGGGGCATCCGGGCGGCCCTGTGCACCACCGAGTTCGAGGCTCGGATGACCCGCGCGCACAACGACGCCAACGTGTTGTGCCTGGGCCAGCGCGTGGTGGGCGCGGGCGTGGCGCGCGGCATCCTGGAGGCCTTCCTCTCCACCGCCTTCGAGGGCGGCCGCCACGAGAAGCGCGTCCAGAAGATTCGCGACGTCGAGGCCCAGCAGCGCTGAGGGCCGTGAGGCGTCCCTTCGCAGTCCCCTTCGTTCGTACGCCAGGAGGCAACCCCCATGGAGAACACCCGCACGCTGTCCCAGGTGGATCCTGAAATCGCCCAGGTGCTCCGGCACGAGACGGAGCGTCAGGAGGAGGGGCTGGAGCTCATCGCCTCGGAGAACTTCGTCAGCCCGGCGGTGCTGGAGGCGGTGGGCTCCGTGCTCACCAACAAGTACGCGGAAGGCTACCCCGGCAAGCGCTACTACGGCGGCTGCGAGGTGGTGGACGTGGCGGAGAACCTGGCCATCGCGCGCGCGAAGGAGCTGTTCGGCGCGGACGCGGTGAACGTGCAGGCGCACTCCGGCAGCCAGGCCAACATGGGCGCCTTCATGGCGCTGATGAAGCCGGGTGAGACGATGCTGTCCCTGGACCTGAACTCCGGCGGCCACCTCACCCACGGCGCGGCGTTCAACTTCTCCGGCAAGCTCTACAAGGTCGTCCACTACGGCCTGTCCCGCGACACGGAGACCATCGACTTCGCGCAGGTGGAGTCGCTGGCCCTGGAGCACAAGCCCAAGGTGCTGGTGGTGGGCGCGAGCGCGTACCCGCGCACGCTCGACTTCGCGAAGTTCCGCGAAATCGCCGACAAGGTGGGCGCCGCCATGCTGGTGGACATGGCCCACATCGCGGGCCTGGTGGCCGCGGGCGTGCACCCGTCGCCGGTGCCCTTCGCCGAAATCGTCACGACGACGACGCACAAGACGCTGCGCGGTCCTCGCGGCGGCATGGTGCTCAGCCGTGAGGCCTTCGCGAAGACCATCAACAGCCAGATCTTCCCCGGCATCCAGGGCGGCCCGCTGATGCACGCCATCGCGGGCAAGGCGGTGGCCTTCAAGGAAGCGCTGTCGCCGGAGTTCAAGACGTACCAGAAGCAGATTGTCGCCAACGCGCAGGCGCTGGCGGAGGCGCTGAAGTCCGCGGGCCTGCGGCTGTGCTCGGGCGGCACGGACAACCACCTGATGCTGGTGGACCTGCGCGCCAAGAAGCTCACCGGCAAGGTGGCCGAGGACGTGCTGGGCAAGGCGGGCATCACCGTCAACAAGAACATGATCCCCTTCGACCCGGAGAAGCCCACGACGACCTCTGGCGTCCGGGTGGGCACCCCGGCCATCACCACGCGCGGCATGCGCGAGGCGGAGATGGCGGTGGTGGGCCGGCTCATCGGCCAGGCGCTGGACGCCGCGCAGGACGACGCGGCGCTCGCGCGGGTCAAGGGGCAGGTGAAGGAGTTGGCGCAGGGCTTCCCGCTGTACGCCTCGCGGTTGAAGTAACCCAAGCCCGTGCGCTGCCCCTTCTGTCAGGACCCGGAGAACAAGGTCATCGACTCGCGAGAGTCGCACGAGGGCTCCGTCATCCGGCGGCGCCGCGAGTGCCTGGTCTGCAAGCGCCGATTCACCACGTATGAGCGGGTGGAGGAGCTCTACCCGCTCATCGTGAAGAAGGACGGGCGCCGCGAGGCCTTCGACCGCGAGAAGATGCTCAACGGCCTGAAGAAGGCGTGTGAGAAGCGCCCGGTGTCCGCCGCGCAGCTGGAGGCGACGGTGGAGGACATCGAGCGGCTGCTCCAGGGGATGGGGGAGAAAGAGGTTCCCTCCTCATCCATTGGCGAGCACGTGATGCGGCGGTTACAGCAACTGGACGAGGTGGCGTACGTTCGCTTCGCGTCCGTGTACCGGAGCTTCCGGGACATCTCCGAGTTCATGCACGAGCTGAAGGACCTGCTCGAGGACCAGGAGCGTGAGCGCAAGGCGAAGCCGCCTGTGACTCCGCCCAAGGACGGTTAGGAAGGGCGGTATGCGCTTGCTCACGAGGTCACGGTTGCAGGCGGTGAAGACGCCCCGCTCCAAGCGCGCGGCGGACTTCGACCACGCGGTGGCCGAGTTCTTCATGCGCATCGCCCTGGAAGAAGCCGCCAAGGGCCTGGGCCGCACCAGCCCCAACCCCGTCGTGGGCGCGGTGCTGGTGAAGGGCGGGCGCATCATCGCGCGCGGCCACCACAAGAAGGCCGGTACGGCGCACGCGGAAGTCGTGGCGCTGGAGGCGGCGGGCTCCAAGGCGCGCGGCGCGGACCTCTACACGACGCTGGAGCCGTGCGACCACTACGGGCGCACCCCGCCGTGCAGCCTGGCGGTGCTGGAGGCCGGCGTGCGGCGCGTGTTCAGCGCGTCCTCGGACCCCAACCCACTGGTCAGCGGCAAGGGGCTCAACCGGCTCAAGCGCGGCGGCGTGGCGGTGGTGACGCACGTCCTCAAGGACGAGGCGGACGCGCTCAACCGGCCCTTCTTCAAGATGATGCGCACGGGCCTGCCGTGGGTGACGCTCAAGGCCGCGGTGACGCTGGATGGGAAGATCGCCGCGCCCTCGGGCGACTCGCGCTGGGTGACGGGCGAGGCTTCGCGCGCGTGGGTGCACCGGCTGCGCAACCAGGTGGACGCCATCCTCGTGGGCGCGAACACCGTGCGCATGGATGACCCGCAGCTCACCACCCGGCTGCCGGGCGGCGGGGGCAAGGACCCGGTGCGCGTGGTGGTGGACTCGCACCTCAAGCTGTCCCCGGGGCACACCGTCTTCACGCAGCGCAGCCCCGCGCGCACCGTCATCGCCACGCTGGAGGACCCGGAGGGACGGCGCGCCCGGCGCTTCCTGGCCCAGGGCGTGGAGGTGTGGAACGTGCGCGCGAAGCAGGACCGCGTGGACCTGAAGGCGGTGCTGAAGCGCGTGAAGAAGGAAGGGCTCAACCACGTGCTCGTGGAGGGCGGCGCGGGCCTGTACGGCACGCTGCTTCGCGAGCACCTGGCGGATGCGCTCGCCCTGTTCCTCGCTCCCAAGCTGGTGGGGGCCGGGGGCCTGTCGTGGGCGGGCGAGCTGGGCGTGAAGGACATGGCCCATGCCCTGGCCGTGAAGGACCTGACGATGGAGAAGGTGGGGGACGACGTCCTCCTGCGCGCGCTGCTCTGAAGGCCAGCGCCCGGACAGGGCATCCGTTAAGGTTCCGGCCATGTTCACCGGACTCATCCAGGACACTGGCACCGTCACCCGCGTCACCACCGGCGCGATGACCGACTTCTGGATTCGCACCTCGCTGGGCGCGGAGGCCTTCGCCCTGGGGGAATCCATCGCCGTGGACGGCGCCTGCCTCACCGTCGTGGAGAAGGGCGGGGACACCTTCCGCGTGCAGGCGGCCCCGGAGACGCTGCGGCGCACCACCCTGGGGGCCCGGAAGACGGGCGACAAGGTGAACCTGGAGCGGGCGCTCGCCCTGGGGGACCGGCTGGGTGGACACCTGGTGTCGGGCCACGTGGACGCCGTCAGTGAAGTGCTGGAGACGTTCGCGGAGGGCGGCTCGTGGGTGATGGTGTTCCGGCTGCCCCCGGAGCTGGCGCCCTGCTTCATCGAGAAGGGCTCCGTCACCATCGACGGCATCAGCCTCACGGTGAACGCGGTGGATGCCAGCACCTTCCGGGTGCAGCTGATTCCGGAGACCCAGGAGCGCACCACCCTGCACGGCAAGGGGCCCGGGGCCCGGGTGAACCTGGAGGGCGACCTCATTGGCAAGTACGTGGCCCGGCTGTACGCCCTCCGGGGCGCCCCGGAGGCCGCCGCCCAGGGAGCGGGGCTGACGGAGGCGGTGGTGCGGGCCGCGGGTTTCAGCCCTCGCGGGTAGGGGCTCGGGTGGTGTAAGAGCGCGCCATGCCTCGCTATTTCGAAGGGGATTTCCTCCCCCCCCAGGGCCGGTTCGCCATCTGCGTGTCCCGGTTCAACAGCTTCATCACGGAGGAGCTCTTGAAGGGCGCCGTGGACACCCTGGTGCGCCATGGCGTGAAGGACGACGCCATCGACGTGTACCGCTGCCCCGGCACCTATGAGCTGCCCGGCCTCACCCGCCGCGTGTCGGAGGGTGGCCAGTACGGGGGCATCATCGTCCTGGGCGCGGTGATTCGCGGCGGCACCCCCCACTTCGACTACGTGGCCGGCGAGTGCGCCAAGGGCATTGGTTCGGTGGCGTTCAGCGCCGCGGCGGGCCCCCGGCCGGCGGCGGTGACGTTCGGCGTCCTCACGTGCGATACCGTGGAGCAGGCCATCGACCGGGCGGGCGTGAAGGCGGGCAACAAGGGCGCGGAGGCCACGCTGGCCTGCATCGAGATGGTCAACCTCTTCGCGCGGATGTCCGGCGCGGAGCGAAAGGGATAACCGCGATGGGCGCGCGCAGAACGGCACGAGAGCGGGCGCTGCAGGCGCTCTACAAGTTGGAGATGACCCAGGGCGCCACCACGCGGGAGGCCCTGGACGCGGCGTGGGCCGCCTCCTCGGAGGACGGTACGCCGGAGCCGGACGCGGTGAAGTTCGCCAAGGAGATCGTGGAGGGCGTGGAGGCCCACCGCGAGGAGATTGACGGGCTCATCGAGCGCCACAGCCACAACTGGCGCCTGGACCGCATGTCCCGCATCGACCGGAACGTGCTGCGGCTGGGCATCTTCGAGCTGAAGTACCGCCCGGACATCCCCCGCAAGGTGACCATCAACGAGGCGGTGGAGCTGGGGAAGAACTTCGGCAACGAGGAGTCGAGCGCCTTCGTCAACGGCCTCTTGGACCGCGTCGCGGTGGCGCTCGGGAAGCCGTGAGCCAGACGCAGACCCTGGACGTGGGCCTGGAGGGCCTGGACGCACTGAACGGGGTGGACGCCCTCTGCCTCTTCGTGGCCGAGGACGACCGCCCCCTGCCGTCCTCCGCCGGCTACGTGGACTGGCGGCTGTGCGGCGCCCTGTCGCGCGTGCTCCAGGGTGGGTTCTTCACCGGCGTGAAGGACGACTGGCTCCTGTTGCCGTCGGACGGGAAGCTGACCGTGCCGCGCATCTTCGTGGTGGGGCTGGGCTCCCGGAAGCGTCTGGACGCGGCCTCACTGGGTGAGGCGCTGGCGGGCGCGGCGAAGGTCTTGAGCCGCGCGAAGGTGGAGTCCGTGGCCTTGGAGGTGCCTCAGGGGTCTTCCCTGAGCGACTCCGCTCGGGCGGAGGCGTACCAGCGGCAGTTCCTGCCCGCGTTCAAGGGGGGACGGGTGTCCCTCCTCGCGGACAAGGGCCTTGTCGGGTCGCTGTCATCCCGGAAGGGTTGACGCACAGCGGCCAGACAGGGGTTCTGCTAGCATCCGGCCCTTGAGGCGCGCGCGATGAAGTTCAAGGTGTTGATCGTCGAGGACTCCAAGGTGTCGCGCGAGCACATCGCCGCGACCGTGGAGGCCGTGGACGGCGTCGAGGCCGTCACCACCGCCAGCGGCTTCGAGGCGCTGAAGCTGCTGCCGCGTCAGCGCTTCGACCTGATCATCACCGACATCAACATGCCCGACATCAACGGGCTGGAACTCATCAACTTCGTCAAGAAGAACCCCAACTACCGGGACGTGCCGCTCATCATCGTCACCACCGAGGGGCGTGAGCAGGACCGTTCGCGGGGCATGGCGCTGGGCGCCGCTGGCTACCTGGTGAAGCCGTTCCAGCCGGCGGACCTGGAGGCGCTCCTGCGGCGCTTCCTGAAGCCGCTGTGACGCCTGGGGGCAAGGCGCTCTCGGAGTTCGTCGCCGAGGCCACCGAAATCCTGGATGCGCTGGGGCGCGACCTGCTGGCCCTGGACGAGGCGCGGGGCCTGGAGGCGGACCCCGAGCACATCAACGGCATCTTCCGCGCGGCGCACTCGCTCAAGGGCCTGTCGGGCCTCTTCGGCCAGGAGCGCATCACCCAGCTGGCGCACGCGGCGGAGGACCTGCTGGACCGGCTTCGGCTGGGCCGGCTGACGCTGGATGACCAGGTCCTGGACACGCTGGTGGACGCGCTGGACACGTTCCAGGCGCTGCTCGGGGAGGCGTCCCGGAGCGAGGAGGGCCCCGAGCTCTCCCAGCGCACCCGCGACATGGAGGACCGCATGGCGCGGCTGGGGTCGCCCCCGCCCGCCGTGGAAGAGGATCCGCTGGAGCGGCTGGAGCTGGACGCGACGGTGCGCGCCGTCTTCACCGAGTACGAGGAGCACCGGCTGCGCGAGAACGTGCGGCGCGGGGTGGCGCTGTGGCGGGTGCGCGCGGCGTTCGACCTCACGGACTTCGACCAGGGACTCGCGGACCTGAACGCGCGCCTCAAGCCCCTGGGCGAGGTCATCAGCACGCTGCCCTCGTCGCGGCCGGGCGGCTCCACCGGCATCGCGTTCGATCTCATCTTCGGCGCGAAGGTGGGCGCGCAAGCGCTGGAGGACGGCCTCCGGGGCACGCCCGCGGAGCTGGCGCCGCTGTCCGTCCGGCCGCCGGAATCGGGCTCGACGGGGCCCGCGTTCGACATGCCTCGGCCACGCGATGCCGCGACCGTGCGCGAGGACGTCGAGGTGCTGCCTCCGGAGGACGAGGACGCGGAGGGGCCGGTGGAGACCCGAGGCCTCGCGACCGTGTCCGCGCACCCGGGAGCAAGCCCTCCGCGCATGCGGGCGGTGACGCCTCCGGCCACGGTGGTGGGGCTCCAGGCCGCCGCGTCCGCGCCCCTCACCGCGGGCCGTCCCAAGGCGGAAGAGACGTCCCTGCGCTCGCTCACGCAGACGGTGCGCGTGGACATCGGGCGGTTGGACGGGCTCATCAACATGGTGGGCGAGCTGCTGCTCATCAAGGCCAACCTCCAGCGGCTGGCGGAGACGTCCCGTCAGGACGGCACCGTCGCGCTGTCCAAGCTCTTCGGCCAGGAGCTGTCGCGAGAGACGCGGCAGCTGGAGCGCAAGCTGGAGGCGCTCCAGGAGGGGCTGCTCGAAGCGCGCATGGTCCCGGTGGGCCAGGTCTTCGACAAGCTGGCGCGGCTGGTGCGCAAGATTGCCCGCGAGGCCGGCAAGGAGATCGACTTCGTCAGCTCCGGCGGCGAGGTGGAGCTCGACAAGCTCATCGTGGAGGAGCTCAGCGACCCGCTGATGCACCTCATCCGCAACGCCATCGACCATGGCGCGGAGGGCCCGGAGTCGCGGCTGTCCGCGGGCAAGTCCCGGCGCGCGACGGTTCGGCTGCGCGCGGAGCAGAAGGGCAACCACGTCGTCATCAGCGTGTCCGACGACGGCTCGGGCATCGACGAGGTGCGCGTGCGCGAGGTGGCGCTGTCGCGCGGGCTCGTCACCCCGTCGCAGGTCAGTGAGATGACGCGGCGCGAGCTGCTCAACCTCATCTTCCTGCCGGGCTTCTCCACCCGCTCCAGCGTCAGCTCGCTCTCCGGAAGAGGCGTGGGCCTGGACGTGGTGAAGAACAACCTGGGCAACCTCTCCGGCATCATCGACGTGTGGAGCGAGCGCGGGAAGGGCACGGCCTTCCACCTGACGCTGCCGGTGACGCTGGCCATCGTGCGCGCGCTGGTGGTGGGCGTCAGCGGCCGCACCTACGCGGTGCCGCTCAACAGCGTGCTGGAAATCCTCTCCGTGCAGCCGCGCGACATCCGCACCGTGGAGCGGCGCGAGGTGCTGGACCTTCGTGGCCAGACGCTGCCCTTCCTGCGGCTGGGGCGCCTGTTCCACCTGCCGGAGCGCGAGGTGAGCCGCCACTTCGTCGTCGTGGTGGGCCTGGCGCAGCAGCGGCTGGGCATTGCGGTGGACGAGCTCTTCGGACAGCAGGACATCGTCACCAAGCCCCTGGGCGGCCGGCTGAGCCGCGTGAAGGGCATCTCCGGCGCCACCGACCTGGGCAACCGCCGCACCGTCCTGGTGCTGGATGTCGCGGAACTCCTGGAAGAGGGCATCGCGCAGGAGCGGCGCCGCGCTTGAGGCGTCCACGCCGGGGGCTGCTATCCTCCTGGGCGTGTCCCGTTTCGAAGCCCTGCTCGACGCGTTCTTCTACCGCCCGGACGAGGACGTCGGTGGCCTGCTGGACTTCGCCGCGGGCAGTGACGACCTGGCGCAGCCGCTGCTGGAGGAGGAGCCCGTCGAGTACCTGGCCTTCCGCCTGGAGGCGGAGTGCTACGCGGTGCCCATCCTCGCGGTGAGGGAGATCTGCAAGGTGCCGCTGCTCACGGAGATTCCGCGCGCGGAGCCGCAGCTGCTGGGCGTGATGAACCTGCGCGGGGAGCTGTTGCCCGTCTACGACGTGAAGCTGCGGCTGCGGCTGGCGGACGTGCCTCCAGTGGTGGCGGGGCCGGACGCGGGCCTGCCGCCCCGGGCCTCGCGCATCCTGGTGCTCAAGACGGAGGACGGGCCCGCGGGCGTATGGGTGGACTCGGTGGCGGGCGTGGTGCGGCTCAAGCCGTCCATGGTGGAGCTGTCGCCCGCGGGGCTGCGGGGAGACCGGGACTGCGTGGCGGGGTTGGGGCGCAAGGGCTCGCAGCTCTACATCCTGTTGGATCCGGAGCAGGCGCTCGCCCCATGACGGACCCCGTGAACCTGATGGTCCGCCGACCGCGCGGCGAGAAGACCTCCGAGACGCCCTCGGCCGAGGTGCAGCTGTGCGCCTTCTTCGTGGGCAACGAGGAGTACGTGCTGGACATCATGCGCGTAGAGGAGATCCTCCCTCCCCAGCGCGTGATTCCCATCCCGCACGCTCCCGCCTTCGTGGAGGGAGTGCTGCACCTGCGCGGCGCGATGCTGCCCGTGGTGGACCTGCGACGGCGCTTGCTGGGCGAGCCCGCGCAGGAGACGCGGCGCACGCGCCTGCTCGTGTGCCGGCTGGGAACGCGGCGCGTGGTGACGCGGGTGGACCGCGTGGCGGAGGTGCTGCGTGTGCGCCGGGCTGACATCAAGCCCGCGCCGGCGCTCATGGCCGGGGGGCGCACGCCGTTCGTGGTGGGAGTGTGCGGACCGCCGGAGCGGCTGCGGCTGCTCTTGGACCTGAAGGCGCTCTTGCTCGCGGAGCTGGAGCGCGACTCCCGCCCGCCGCCCGCTGGCTGAGCGCGCGTTTTCGGCGTGCGCATCCCGGCTTTAGGAGGGGGCCTCATGCGAGACCTGAGCGGGCACCGGAAGTCCCTGGGGTTCCTCTACCTGTTCGTGCACACGCTGATGCTGGCGGGCACGGGCGTGCTGGCGTACGTCACGGCCGCCCTGGGCTTCGTCGCCGCCGCCGGCAGGTCCGCCCCCGCGATGCCGGTGTGGGAGAACCCGCTCGTCCTCGCGATGGCGGGCATCTTCGTGGTGCTCCTGGCGGCGTCCATCGCAGGGCTCGCCCTGGGCCTGGGGCTCGTGCGCGGCCGCCCCGTCTCCAAGGGCCTGGCGACGTTGCTCGCCCTCGTGGCCCTGCCCACTTTTCCGCTAGGTACGGTGCTGGGCGTCTACTCGCTCTGGTTCTTCGGTCAGGAGGGCTGGGCCGCGGACCTCCAGGAGGCCTGAGCGCGCCGCGTGTGGCGAAGGGTGCGAAGGTGAACGTTTCCATCCGGCGCAGGGCTGCCCACCTGCGGTGGGAGCAGTCTCGTGGGACGCGACTCCCCCGGCGGCTTCGAGCAGGATGGAGCCAAACCGAGCAACACGAGCCCCGAAGGAGGACGGCGGATGAGCGACACGGTGCGGTCCCCCGCGGGGCAGGAAGAGGCGCGGTATCGGGCATTGCAGGCGGTGGATCCGCGTGCGCCCGGAGCCCTGGAGACCTTCACCACCGGTCTGCATGACGAGAGCTGGCGCGTGCGCCACGCGGCGGCGGAAGGACTGCGCCGCGTGCCGGATGCGCCGGGCGTCACCGCGCGGCTCGTCTCCGTCCTGGGCAAACGCGGCGAGACGGGCGCTCGCAACGCGGCGGCCGAGGCGCTGGCCGGAATGGGGCCGGTGGCGATCCCGCCGCTGGTGCACCTGCTGGAGCACGAGGATCCGGATCAGCGGAAGCTGGCGGCGGACATCCTGGGCCAGCTGGGCCGTCCGGAGGTGGAGGACGTGCTCCTGCGCGCGCTCTCCGACGACGACCTCAACGTGTGCGTGGCGGCCGCGGAGGCGCTGGGCCGGATGGGCGGGGACGCCGCGGCGCGGGCGCTGGAAGGCCTGCTGGACGCACCCACGCCCCTGTTGCGACTGGCCGCGCTGGAGGGGCTCGCGTCGCTCAAGCGCGCGCCCCCGCTGGAACGGGTGATGGCGCTGGTGGAGGACCCGGGAGTGCAGCGCAGCGCCCTGCGGCTCCTCGGCCTGTACCCCCCGGGCGTGTCCACGGAGCGCATCTGCCGGGCGCTGGCGTCGCCGGTGCGCTCGGTGCGCGAGGCGGCGCTCGTCGCGCTGGGGAAGCAGGCCGTGGGGCTGGGCCCGTACGAGCGCGGTGAGCTGGATGCGGTGGCGCGCTCGGTGCTGAACGGCATCCCGGGAGTGGCGGCGCACGTGGCGCAGGCCCTGGATGGCGATGACGTCCGGGTGCGGGCCGGCGCGCTGGTGGCGGCCGGAGCGCTGGGCGAAGCGTCGCTCGCGGTGGCGGTGGCGGAGGTGGCGCGCGAGGACCGGCTGCTGCGCGAGGTGCTCTTCACGCTGGGCCAGCTGGGGCCTGAGGGCCGGCGCCTGCTGCTCGGGAGCATGGGCACGCTGTCGCTGCCCGCGCGCACGGTGGCGGCCGAGGCGCTGGTGCTGCTGGTGGACTCGACGTCGGTGCCGGAGCTGTGCGCGCTCCTGGAGTGGGCGGAGGACGACCTGCGCGCGGTGGTGGTGCGCGCGCTGGGACGCACGCACTCGCCGGACGCCGTGGCGCCGCTGGTGGAGCTGCTCTCGGACTCCGCGCTGTCGGGCATGGCGGCGCGAGCGCTGGAGCAGCTGACCGTGGCCCACCCGCTGACGGCGCTGGCCGCGCTGGAGGCGGCGGTGGAGCAGCGCACGACGCCCGCGGCGGTGGCGGTGCTGGGCCGGTTGGGTGGCGCGCGGGTGTTGCCCGTACTGCGGCGGATTGCTCGCGATGAAGACGCTTCCTGGCGCGCGGCGGCGGTGGAGGCCGCGAGCCGGGCGGACGGCGAGGCCGGCATGGAGCTGGCGCGCGGCGCGCTGGCGGACGAGTCCCCCAAGGTGCGCATCGCCGCGGTGCGCTCCCTGGGGCAGCAGGGCGGCAGGGAGGCCGCGACGTTCCTGGGGCTCGCGCTGAAGGACGAGGACCGCGGTGTGCGCGTGGCCGCGGTGGAGGCCGTGGGCGTGGCGGGCGCGAAGGAGCGCTCGCCGGACCTGGAGGCCCTGGTGCGCCATGGCGACGGCGCGCTCGCGATGCTGGCGGTGCGCGCGCTGACGAAGCTGGGCACGGTGGGCGCGGGCGTGCTGTGGGACGCGCTCAGCCATCACGACGCGGAGGTGGTGAAGGCGGCGTTGGCGGCGCTCGGGTCGGCGGAGGCCTCGGCGGATGGGGCGGCGCTGGCGGTGTCGCTGCTGGGGCATCCCCGCTGGGACGTGCGGGCGACCGCGGCGCGCGTGCTGGGTGGGCTGGGGCGGCCGGAGTGCCTGCCCGCGCTCGAACAGGCGATGGCGGTGGAGCAGGACGCGCTGGCCCAGGTGGCGCTGGCGGAAGCGGTCGTCCGGTTGTCGGGGCGCTGAGGGGAGGACTCGGATGCCACGCTTCGACGAGGGCCGCCCTGAGATGACGCTGGAGGAGTTCCGGCTGCTGCGTGACCACGTCTACGCGCACTGCGGAATCCTCATCCACGAGAACATGAAGTTCGTGATGGAGCGCCGGCTGTGGCCCCGGCTGGAGGCGCTGGGGATCCAGGACTTCGGCTCCTACCACCGCTACCTGCGCTACGACGCCCAGCGCAGCGCGGAGCTGGAAGCGGCGGTGGAGTCCCTCACCACGCACGAGACGTACTTCTTCCGCGAACCCGCGCAGCTCAAGGCCTTCTGCGAGGAGTTGCTCCCCATCCTGGAGAAGCGCAACGCGCACACGCGGCGGCTGCGGCTGTGGTCGGCGGGGTGTTCCTCCGGTGAGGAGGCGTACACGCTGGCCATGCTGCTCAAGGAGAGCGGCCGCTTCGACGACTGGGACGTGGAGGTCCTGGGCACGGACCTGTCGCGCCGCGTGCTGGCCGTGGCCCGCCGCGCCGAGTACGGCCCCAGCGCCCTGCGCGCGACGCCGCCGGACCTGCTGGAGCGCTATTTCGTGCCCGCGGGGGTGAACCGCGTCCGCGTGCGCGACGACGTGAAGGCGTGGGTGAACTTCGGTCACCACAATCTGTCGGACGTGGCGGGCAGCCAGCTGGTGCCGCGCTCGGACGTCGTCTTCTGCCGCAACGTGATGATCTACTTCGACCTGGCCGCGCGCCGCCGCGTGCTGGGCGTCATCCGCGACCGGCTCTGTCCCGGGGGCTACCTGCTCCTGGGCCACGCGGAGAACCTGCTCAGCCTGGGCGCGGACTTCGAGCTGGTGCACCTGAAGGGCGACCTCGTCTACCGCCGGCCCGAGCTTCCGGGCGGGGAGGGCCGCTGATGGGACGCCCGCTCACGGTGCTCGTCATCGACGACTCGGCCACCAACCGCCGCACGCTCACCACGCTGCTGGAGTCCTCCCAGGAGGTGATGGTGCTGGACTGGGCCCAGGACGGCGAAGAGGGGCTCAAGAAGGTCCTGGACCTGAAGCCCGACGTGGTGACGCTGGACCTGGAGATGCCCCGGCTGGGCGGCCACACCTTCCTGCGGCTGCTCATGCGCGCGGCGCCCACGCCCGTCATCGTCATCTCCAGCTACGCGCACCGCTCGGACGTGGGCAAGGCGCTGGAGCTGGGCGCGTTCGACTTCATCGCCAAGCCGCCCCAGGTCACGCCGGCGGCGCTGGAGCACCTGCGGCGCGAGCTCATCGACAAGGTGCTCGCGGCGCGCCACGTGAAAGCCGGGGGACGCCACGGGGCCGCGCCGCGCGGCGTCGTGCTGTCGGGGGATGTGCCGCAGATCATCGCCGTGGGCGCGTCCACCGGCGGGCCTCCCGCGGTGCAGCGGCTCCTGGAAGGACTGGCCACCGAGCCGACCGTGAGCGTGCTGGTGGGCCAGCACATGCCGTCGCAGTTCACCAAGGCCTTCGCGGAGCGGTTGGACCGCATCGGCCCCTTCACGGTGAGGGAGGCGTGCGAGGGCGACATGGTGAAGCCGGGCCACGTCTACATCGCGCCGGGAGGCCGCCACCTGCTGCTGTCCGACCGCACCGGGCGCCTGGAGCTGCGCACGCCGTCGCCCGTGCCCGCGGACAAGTACGCACCGTCGGTGGACCGGCTCTTCGAGAGCGCGGCGGACGTGCTGGGCCCGCGCGCGGTGGCGGTGGTGCTGACGGGGATGGGAGCGGATGGGGCGCAGGGCGTACGCGCGGTCCGCCGCGAGGGCGGCGAGACGTGGGCCGAGTCCGAGGACACGGCGGTGGTGTACGGCATGCCCAAGGAGGCCATCGCCACGGGCGCGGTGAGCCGGGTGCTGGCCCTGGACGCCATCGGGACGGAGCTGGCCGCGCTGGTGCGCCGCCGACGGCAGTCCGGCGGGCAGTGAATCGCTGGCTGCATGACAGCCGCCGCACAATCCCGGGCCGGATGGCGTGCGGGTGCTAGGCTGGTGTCCATGTCGCAGCAGATCCGCGCGCTGGTGGTGGATGACTCGCAGGCCATGCGCCGCAGCATCATGTACGCGCTCCAGCGTCTGGCCGGGGTGGTCTGCATCGAGGCACAGGACGGCGTGGAGGGGCTGAAGAAGCTCTCCACGCAGGGCCGCTTCGACCTGGTGATGACGGACATCAACATGCCGTTGATGGACGGGCTGAAGCTCATCCACCACATCCGCCAGACGGAAGAGCACCGGGCGGTGCCCATCGTCGTGGTGACGACGGAGGGCGCGGCGGCGGACCGCGAGCGGGCCATGGCGCTGGGAGCCACGGCCTACCTGGTGAAACCCGTGCAGGCCCGCGTGGTGCTGGACACGGTGAAGGAACTGCTGAAGCTCGGCTGAGCTTCGACAGGAATCCCAAGGGCACGCATGGAACCGGCGCTGGACGTCGAAGGGCTGGAGAAGACGTACGGCGCGGTGCGGGCGGTGCGCGGCCTGTCCTTCCAGGTGGCACCGGGCGAGGTGCTGGGACTGGTGGGGCCCAACGGCGCAGGCAAGACGTCCACGCTGCGGTGCCTGGCCGGAATCCTTCCGGCCTCCGAGGGGCGCGTGCGGGTGGCGGGCTTCGACGTGGCGCAGGCGCCGGTGGAGGCGAAGCGCCAGCTGGCCTTCCTCCCGGACGAGCCGCGCTTCTTCGAGTACCTCACCGTCTGGGAGCACCTGAACTTCACCGCGCGCCTCTACGGCGTGGAGGATTGGGAGGAGCGGGGCCGCGAGCTCCTGGCGGAGATGGAGCTCACGGGCCGGGAGAAGTCATTGCCGGGTGAGCTGTCGCGGGGCATGAAGCAGAAGCTGTCCATCGCGTGCGGCTTCCTGCACCAGCCCCGGCTCATCCTCCTGGATGAACCGCTGACGGGGTTGGATCCGCTGGGCATCCGCCGCATGAAGGCCTCGCTGCGCCGCCGCTCGGAGGAGGGCACGGCGTTGGTGCTGTCGTCGCACCTGCTCCCGCTGGTGGAGGAACTGTGCCACCGGCTGCTCGTCATCGCCGGAGGGCGCGCGGTGGCGCTGGGTTCGCTGGCGGAGATTCGCGAGCAGATGGCGGGCGGAGCCGGGGACGGCGCGTCGCTGGAGGAGCTGTTCGTGCGCATCACCAGCGCGGCGTCGGAGGAGGCGGAGGCGCGGGGGACCGAACCGGCGTGAGCTTCCCGAGCGCGGTGGCGTTCCTCTGGGTGAGGACGTGGCGCAACCGGGTGGTGCGCCAGGTGCAGCGGTTGAAGCGTCCGCGCTACCTCCTGGGCGCGCTGGTGGGGCTCGCGTACCTCTACTCGCTGGTGGGGCGCAGCGTCTTCGTGCAGGGCACGGGCCGCGCGGTGTCGCCCAACGCGAGGCTGTTCGCGGAGTTCTCGCTGGAGGTCTCCGTGCTGGGCACGCTGGTGACGGCGTGGGTGCTGGGCGCGGACCGGCCCGCGCTGACCTTCACGCAGACGGAGGTGCAGACCTTCTTCGCCGCGCCCGTCACGCGCAAGGCGCTCCTGCACTACAAGCTGCTGCGCGGCCTCTTGAGCGCGATGCTCGCGGCGCTGGCGGCGACCCTCTTCGTGGGGCGCTTCACCAGCCCCCAGCCGGTGCTCTTCTTCCTGGGCGCGGCGCTGGCCATGGGGACGCTCTACCTGCACGGCACGGCGGCGTCCTTCGTGCGCGCGTGGCTCGTGTCTCAAGGGCGCTGGGGCAGCGTGGTGCGGTGGGCGGTCGTGGCGGCGGTCCTGGTCGCGGGGATGGGCACGCTGCTGTCCACGCTGAGCGACCACCCGCTGCCGGAGAACCTCTCCACGCCCTTCGCCGTGCGCGAGTGGTTGCGCGACGTGCTCAACGCCCCCGGGCCCCGAGCGGTGCTGTGGCCCGGCCGGGCGCTGGTGGCCCCCGCGATGGCGCGAAGCTGGGAGGGCTTCCTGCGCTACCTGCCCGCGTCGCTGGCGCTGCTGGTGGCGCACTACGCCTGGGTGCTCGCGGTGGAGGTTCCCTTCGAGGACTCCGCGGTGGCCGGGGCGGAAGCGCGGACGCGGCGGCGGGCACAGCGGGCCGCGCGCTCGGGCAATCTGCGCGTGGGCCGGGTGCCCTTCGTGCTGAAGGCCCGGGGGCGTCCAGAGGTCGCGCTCCTGTGGAAGAACCTCATCGCGCGCAGGCGCATGGGCAGCGGGCTGGCGATGCTGCTGTCCTTCGGGGTGCTGGGCGCCGTGTTCGCGCTGGTGATGGGAGACACGCGGCTGTTCTCCAACAGCCGTGAGTTCCTGGGGCCCATGGCGCTGATGGTCGCGGTGGCCATGGCCGTGATTGGCCCGAGCGCGTTTCGCACCGACCTGCGCATGGACCTGCCGAAGCTGGAGCTCTTGCGCGCATTGCCGCTCACGGGGCGGCAGGTGGTGGGCGCGGAGCTGGCGGCGTCCGCGCTGACGTTGGGCGTGGCGCAGTGGGTGATGTTGCTCGTGGCGCTGGTGCTGGGCGTGGGCGCGGACGACGTGACGCTCGCGCCATGGTCCACGCCGGTGGTGCTGGGCCTCTTGTCGGTGTTGCCGGCGCTGGGCCTGGCGGGGCTGTTCGTGCAGAACGCGGCGGTGGTGCTGCTGCCCGCGTGGATTCCGGCGGACTCCGAGCGGGCGCGCGGCGTGGAAGCGCTGGGCCAGCGGCTGCTCACGCTGGTGGGCACGCTGGTGGTGACGTTCCTGGGACTGTTGCCGGCCGCCGTTGTAGCCCTCCTCGTGGGCTATCCGCTGTTCACTGTCATGGGGCGCTGGGCGGTTCCGCTCGCGGGGCTGGCGGCGGCGGGAGCACTCTTCGCGGAGGTGGCGCTGGGCGTCGCCGTCCTGGGCCGCGCCTTCGAGCGGCTGGACGTGTCGGAAGAACAGTCGAACGAAGCGTGAACGCGAGCACGAAGGGAGCATCTCCATGAAGGTCGGCTTCATCGGGTTGGGGAACATGGGTACGCCCATGGCGAAGAACCTGGCCGGCGCGGGCCATGAGCTCGTCGTCTGGAACCGCACCGCCTCCAAGGCGGATCCGCTGAAACAGCAGGGCGCGCGCGTGGCGAAGACGCCCGCGGAGGCCGCCCGCGACGCGGAGGTCGTCGTGTCCATGCTCGCGGACGACCACGCCGCGGAAGAAGCCGTGCTGGGGAAGGACGGCATCGTCAGCGCATTGCCGAAGAACGCCGTCCATGTCTCCTCCAGCACCATCTCCGTCGCGTTGTCGGAGCGCCTGACGAAGGCGCACACGGACGCGGGGCAGGGCTACGTCTCCGCTCCCGTCTTCGGCCGGCCAGAAGCCGCCGCGGGCAAGCAGCTCTGGGTGGTCGCCGCGGGCCCGAAGGCGCAGGTGGAGCGGGTGCGTCCGGTGCTCACGGCGCTGGGGCGCGGCCTCACGGAGCTGGGGGAACGGCCGTCCGCCGCGAACACGGTGAAGCTGTCCGGCAACTTCCTCATCGCGTCGATGATGGAGGCGCTGTCGGAGTCCTTCGCGCTCGCGGAGAAGTGCGGCGTGGAGCGCGCCGCGTTCCTGGACGTCTTCAAGTCCGTCTTCGCCAAGGCGCCCATCTTCGAGAACTACGCGGGCGCCATCGCGAAGGGGCAGTACACGCCCGCGGGCTTCGCGCTGCGCCTGGGCCTCAAGGACGTGACGCTGGCGCTCGAAGCGGGAAGGGCAGCGGAGGTGCCGCTGCCACTCGCGAGCCTGCTGCGAGACCATTTCCTCACCGGCGTCGCCCAGGGGCGCGGCGATGAGGACTGGTCCGCGCTCGGCGCGCTCGCTCAGGAGCGCGCCGGCATCACGAAGAAGGCCTGAGCCACGAGGGCTGCCTACTCCTTCTTCTTGCGCAGCACCTCCGCGGGATGGTTGCGGCGCTCAGGTCCAAGGAAGACGGACAGGACCATCACCAGGGGATTGGGCAGGACGACGAGGATGAGGATGAGGACGAGCCGGCAGGCGCGAATGCACCTGCGCAGGCCCGCCTTGAGGACGCGCCAGAGGGCACGTCCCGCACGCGAGAGCGGCGGCATGGAGGACTCCAGGAACCGGGTGGACTTCCAGGGACGGGACCTCTGGAAGCCCTCAGTGCAGGAGTGCGCGATGCAGCAGGAAGTAGCGGCGCGGTGGCCCCGGGAGCCGCGAGGCCCGCGCAACGCCGCCATGCGACGTCCCCGCGTGGACTCGCGGGGGCCATGACGACGGCTGGGGGGCGTCGGTCCGGGCAGGTGCCTCCGCCTGGTGCCGGACCTCGGGAGCGCGCCGCTCGACGAGGACCGCGACCGCCGCCTGGGGCCCTGGCAGGGGATGCGCGGAGGCACCGGCACCCAGCGCCAGCGCGACGCACGCCAGCGCGAGCCTCAGCCAGCGAGCCACCTGATGCGGGTGCCAGGACACGGTGCCCAACGTAGCCAGGGCATCGAGCCGGTCAATCCTGCCCCGAAAAGAAAGGGCCTCCAGTGGACGCGCCACGGGAGGCCCTCGCTGACTTCAGTGCGCCGCGGCGCGGACTAGAACGTCGCGGAGCCCGGGACGCGCGGGTAGGGGATGGCGTCGCGGATGTTCTGCAGGCCGCACATGTAGACGATGAGCCGCTCGAACCCCAGGCCGAAGCCCGCGTGCGGCACCGTGCCGTAGCGGCGCAGGTCGCGGTACCACTGGTAGTGCGCGGGATCGAGGCCGAACTTCCTCATGCGCGCGTCCAGCACGTCCAGGCGCTCCTCGCGCTGGCTGCCGCCGATGATCTCGCCAATGCCCGGGGCGAGCACGTCCATCGCGGCCACGGTCTTCCCGTCCTCGTTGATGCGCATGTAGAAGGCCTTGATGGCCTCCGGGTAGTTCATCACCACCACGGGCCGGCCCACGTGCTCCTCGGTGAGGTAGCGCTCGTGCTCCGTCTGGAGGTCCTTGCCCCACTCCGGCGCGTACTCGAACTTCTTCTTCGCCTTCTGGAGGATGGAGACGGCATCCGTGTAGTCGATGCGCTCGAAGCTGGAGCCGATGAACTTCTCCATCCGCTCCGTGACGCCCTTCTGCTGACGCTCCTCGAAGAACTTCATGTCCGGCGCGCACTCGTCCAGCACGGCCTTGAACACGTACTTGAGGAACCGCTCCGCCAGCAGCGCGTCCTCGTTGAGGTCCGCGAAGGCGATCTCCGGTTCAATCATCCAGAACTCGGCCAGATGCCGCGTGGTGTTGCTGTTCTCCGCGCGGAACGTGGGGCCGAACGTGTAGACCTTGGACATGGCCAGGCAGTACGCCTCCACGTTCAGCTGCCCGGACACGGTGAGGTAGGCCTCCTTGCCGAAGAAGTCCTTGCCCCAGTCGATCTTCCCGTCCTGACCGCGCGGCGGGTTGGTGGCGTCCAGCGTGGACACGCGGAACATCTGCCCGGCGCCCTCCGCGTCGCTCGCGGTGATGATGGGCGTATTCACCCAGCAGAAGCCTTCCGAGTGGAAGAAGCGGTGCACCGCCTGCGCCGCCGCGTTGCGCACGCGGGTGATGGCCCCGAAGGTGTTGGTGCGCACGCGCAGGTGCGCCACCTCCCGCAGGAACTCCAGCGAGTGCTGCTTCGGCTGGATGGGGTAGGTGTCCGGGTCGTCCACCAGACCCAGCACCTGCACCTCGTCCGCCTGGATCTCGAAGGCCTGACCCTTGCCCTGGGACTGCACCAGCGTGCCCCGGCAGATGACGGAGGCGCCCGCGGTGAGGTGCAGGATTTCCTTCTCGTAGTTGGGCAGCGAATTGGGCGCGACGACCTGGATGGGGTCGAAGACCGACCCGTCGCTCACGTTCACGAAGCTGATGCCCGCCTTGGAGTCGCGGCGCGTCCGCACCCAGCCGCGCACCTCCACCTTCGAGCCCGCTTCGACGGCCCCCGACAGGGCCTTCTTCACACTCACGACCTGCATGGTGCTCTCCCTCTGCTCCAGACCGGGAAGGCGAGTTAGTCGTGCCCGGCCCCAAGGGCAAGCACCGAGCGAAGCCTGGCCCCGGCCCGGGGCCTGCCGGGTCCCCGCCCATCCGGGTTTCCCGGTCAGGGCCCCGGGGCCGCCAGCCGTCCAGGCTTTCGACGCGCCAAGACTTGTTGCCCGCGTGTCCTACCTCCCGCTAAGAGACCGAGAAGCCATGGCGATGAACGAGCGTTACGAGCCGCAGTCGATTGAAGGAAAGTGGCAGACCCGCTGGGAGCAGGAGGGCCTCTTCCGGGCAGGCAGGCGCCCGGATGCCCCGAAGAAGTACGTCCTGGAGATGCTGCCGTACCCCAGTGGCCAGATGCACATGGGGCATGTGCGCAACTACCTCATCGGGGACGTCTACGCGCGCTACTACCAGATGCGCGGCTTCGACGTGCTGCACCCCATGGGCTGGGACGCCTTCGGCCTGCCGGCGGAGAACGCGGCCATCAAGGACGGCGTCCACCCGGCCATCCGCACCCGCGAGAACATTGAGTCGTTCAAGGCGGAGATCAAGACGCTCGGCTACAGCTACGACTGGACGCGCGAGGTCAACACCAGCCAGCCGGAGTACTACCGCTGGAACCAGTGGTTCTTCCTCCAGATGCTCGCGCGCGGGCTCGTCTATCGCCGCTTCAGCAAGGTGAACTGGTGTACCGGCTGTCACACCGTCATCGCCAACGAGCAGGTGAAGGACGGCCGCTGCGAGCGCTGTGACTCCGAGGTGCAGGACAAGGAGATGCCCGAGTGGGCGTTCCGCATCACGAAGTACTCGCAGGACCTGCTCGACTCGCTCGACACGCTCAAGGAGTGGCCGGACCGCATCACCTCGGCCCAGCGCAACTGGATTGGCCGCTCGGACGGCGCGGAGGTGGACTTCCGCGTGCAGGGGCATGACGCCGCCCTGCGCGTCTTCACCACCCGCGTGGACACGCTCTACGGCTGCACCTACGTGGTGCTCGCGCCGGACCACAAGCTCGTGGCCCAGGTGACGACGGCGGACCGCCGCGCGGACGTGGACGCGTTCGCGAAGAAGATGGCCGCGCAGAACAAGACGGAGCGGCTGGGCGAGGACGCGGAGAAGGAGGGCGTCTTCACCGGCGGCTACGCGCTGAACCCGGTGACGGGCCAGCCGGTGCCCATCTGGATCGCCAACTTCGTGGTGAGCGACTACGGCACCGGCGCGGTGATGAGCGTCCCTGCGCACGACGCGCGCGACTTCGCCTTCGCGCGCAAGTACTCGCTGCCCGTGCGCGTGGTCATCCAGCCGGCGTCCGGTGACAAGCTCGGCGCCGGTGAGACGCTCGACGCGGCGTACACGGAGGACGGCGTCCTCGCGGACTCCGGTGACTTCACCGGCATGCCTTCGGCCGAAGTGCGCGTGAAGCTGGCCGCGAAGCTGGAGTCGCAGGGGCAGGGCAAGGCCACGGTGACGTACCGCCAGAAGGACTGGGGCTTCAGCCGCCAGCGCTACTGGGGCACGCCCATCCCCATCGTCTACTGTGAGAAGTGCGACCCCGAGCGCAAGGGCATCCCCGTCCCGGTGGAGCAGCTCCCGGTGCGGCTGCCGGACATCGACACGCAGGCCGTGCTCACCGGCAAGGGTGAGCCGCCGCTCGCGAAGGTGCCGGAGTTCGTCAACGCGACCTGCCCGAAGTGCGGTGGCCCCGCGCGCCGGGAGACGGAGACGATGGACACCTTCGTCGACTCCTGCTGGTACTTCGCGCGCTACCTGTCGCCGAAGTACGACGTGGCGCCCTTCGACCCGAAGGATGGCCAGCGCTGGCTGCCGGTGGACATCTACGTGGGCGGCCCCGAGCACGGCGTGATGCACCTGCTCTACTTCCGCTTCTGGACCCGGGTGATGAAGCTCCTCGGCCTGTCCCCGGTGGACGAGCCCGTCACGCGGCTGATCACCCAGGGCATCGTCAACGGCGCGGATGGCCGGAAGATGGGCAAGCGCTACGGCAACGGCGTGGCGCCCAACACCATCGTGGCGAAGTACGGCGCGGACACCGCGCGCACCTACGTGCTCTTCGCGGGCCCGCCGGAGCGCGACTTCGACTGGTCCCACGAGCAGGTGGAGGGCGTGTTCCGCTTCCTCAAGCGCGTGTGGACGCTGGCCGCCACGCACCACGCTTCCTCGGCGGAGGCCACGTACTCGGGCCCCTACGAGGGCAAGGCGCTGGAGACGCGCCGCGCGGCCCACAAGTGCGTCAAGCGCGTGACGGAGGCCATCGAGCGCCTGTCCTTCAACACCGCCGTCGCGGGCGTCATGGAGTGCGTGAACGCGCTCTACGCGGTGGGCACGCCGGAGACGCCCGCGGAGAAGGCGGCGATGGGGGAGGCGGTGCGGCTGCTCGCGCGCATCCTCACGCCCCTGGCGCCGCACATCGCGGACGAGCTGGCGGAGGCCTACGGCGCGAAGGCGTCCACCGTCACGGAGTCCTGGCCGGAGTTCGACCCGGCGCTGGTGGTGGACGACGTGATTCCGTACGCCGTGCAGGTGAACGGCAAGCTGCGCGCGGAGGTGCGCGTGGCGGCGGACGCGGGCGAGGCGGATGTGCGCGCGGCGGCGGAGGCGGACGACAAGGTGAAGGCCGCCCTCGAAGGCAAGACGCTGCGCAAGTTCGTCTTCGTCCCCAAGCGGCTGGTGAACTTCGTCGTCGGCTGACGGCGGGAGGGAGGGGCGGTGCCCGCGGAAGTGCTCGTCATGTGCTCCGCCTGCGGGCGCCCCCAGACGGCGGCCCGGCGCCGCTGTGCCTTCTGCAACGCGGAGCTGCCGGAGGCGCCCCTGCCGCCCCGGTCCCGCGAGGCTTTGGAGTCGCCCGCGCCGTTGCCGGGCGTCACCCCGCTGGTGCTGGACCTGGGCAACCGGCGCGCCCTGGCGGTGAACGACAGGCAGCTGTCGTTCCAGGGGCGCCCGGGCGGAGGCCCGACGCTCGACGTGCCCTGGGCGAGGGTGCGGCGGCTGGAGTGGCGCACGCGGCCCTACTTCGAATCGCTGGGGCTGCTCGCCTTCACCGCGCTGGGCCTCTTCTGGGCGCCCACGCAGGCGGTGCGGATCATGGCCTTCATGGCGGGCGTCATCGGCCTGGGGCTCGCGGCGCTGTACCGCCACCATGGCCTCACGCTGGAGCTGGATGACGGCACGCGGATGCAGTGGCCGCTGGGCATGGCGCTGAAGGGCTCGGCCCGCGAGGCACGGCTCACCGCGGCCCGCGACACGCTGGCGGCTGCCGGACGCATGCGAGGAGTACCGCTGGCCGGCTCCGGCGCTTGAGGGAGCCCGCGCCGCGGGACAACGGGCCCGGTCTCGAAGCCGCGCCGCTGGCCGGCCCCGGCGCTTGACGGAGGATCGCGGCCGGGTAGGGTGCGCGCCCATGCGGCCCTCGAGGAGCGCGGTTCAGGTGGGTGCGGTGAAGGCGTTCCGGTGGGGCGTGGTGGCCGTGGCGATGCTGGGAGCCGGGTGCGGCTACCGCTTCAGCCCGTGGGGCTCCGCGCTGCCAGAGGGCACGGGCCAGGTGTGCGCGCCCATCTTCGCCAACGAGACGCCGGAGCCCGCGCTGGAGAACCTCTTCACGCGCTATCTGCGGCAGCAGCTCATCCAAGCGGGCCGCCTGGCCAGCGCTCCGAACTGCACGTCCACGATTGAGGGGGCGGTGCTCAACGTCTGGGCCTCCCCGACCATCATCGGCAACAACTACCGCGTCTCCACCACGGTGCGGCTGCGCCTCGTCAAGGAGGGGCAGCTGCTCGGGGAGACGGTGGTGTCAGGGACCGAGGACTACCTCCAGGGACGCGGAAACGTCCTGGAAGCCGAGGCCAACCGTCAGGCCGCGCTGGCGCGTCTGGCGGAGCTGCTCATGCGCGACGGGTACGATCGGCTGGCCAGCACCTGGTGAGGACCGGGGAGCCCGGTCCTCAACGCGCGGTGGTGCTACGGGACGACTAGGCCTTCTTCTTCGCGGCGGCCTTGGCCAGCCGGGAGATGCGGCGCGCGGCGGTGCGCTTGTGCAGGACGCCCTTGCTGGCCGCCTTGTTGAGGGACTTGGAAGCCGCCTTCAGCGAGTCCGTCAACTTCGAACCGTCCTTGGAGGCAATGGCCTCGCGGGCGGACTTGACGGCGTCCTTCACGGACGTCCGGACGTTCACGTTCCGGGCGCGGCGCTTCAGGGACTGGCGGTAACGCTTCTCTGCAGACTTGGTGTTCGCCAAGGCAATGCTCCAGCGGAAGGCAAGGCAAGGAAAAAGAGGGGCCGTCCTTACTGCGACGCCCCCGTTGCGTCAAGGCACGCGTGCGATCGCGATCAGGATTTCCAGTTCCGGAACCCCCGGGAGGCCTCCGGAATGCCTCCCGGGGCCCCACCGACGCCTCACGCCGGAAGAATCATGCCGGAGGGGCGGCGTATTCCCACCGCAACCCGGCGGGATCCACGAACTGGAAGCCCGCCTCGGTGTTGGCGCACGGCACCAACCGTCCCGGATGGTGGGCCCGGAACAGCTCCAGGAGCCGGGCGACCCCCCCGAAGGAGGGGGCCTCCAGGGTGAGGGCTACCGCGGACGCCGCCTGTCCCTGGACACCCGGCATGAAGACGAGCCCCAGGCCCGCGCCCGTGTAGGCCGCCGTGCCATCCGTCGTCCGGGTGGGCGTCCAGCCCAGCCAGGAGGCCACCTCATCCCAGAAGGCCTTCTGGGCCGCCACGTCCGGCACCGCCAGTCGCAGGGTGGCCACGGAGGCGCGCGGCGGGTGGCTGGGCGGGGGCAGCGCCTTCTCCACGGCCTTCGCGGCCTGCCAGTGCCGCTCCATGTGCTCGAGCGTGGCGCCTCCGAAGGGGACGTTCTCCTCGTGCAGCTTCGCCTCGATGTACTGGAAGCGCGTGACGAAGCGGCGCGAGGCCATGCGCAGCGCGTCCTCCGCGGGCGTCTTCACGAAGCGCGCGAGGTTCGCGAGCGAGAACAGGACGTCCCCCAGCTCGTGCTCGATGGCGTCCCGGCCGCCTGACGCGATGGCCTCGTCCAGCTCGCGCAGCTCCTCGTCCAGCTTGCCGCGCACCCCGGCCAGGTCCGGCCAGTCGAAGCCGATGCGGCTGGCCTTCTCCGTCAGGCGCTCCGCGCGCAGCAGGGACGGGGCCGCGGTGGGCACGCCGTCCAGCACGGAGCCCGCGCGCCCGGTCTTCTTCTTGCGCTCCTCCGCCTTCATCTGCGCCCAGTTGGCCAGCACCTGCTCGGCGCCGTTCACCTTCACCTGCTGATCCCCGAACACGTGCGGGTGCCGGCTGGTGATCTTGTCGCTGATCGCCGCGCAGACGTCCGCCATGGTGAACTCGCCCAGCTCCGCCGCCAGCTGCGCGTGGAATACAATCTGGAAGAGCAGATCCCCCAGTTCTTCACACAGCGGGCGCCACGGGCCGCCGTCGGAGACGCGGTCCATTTCATCCAGGACCTCGAACGCCTCCTCGGTCAGGTAGGGGCGCAGCGAGCGCAGGTCCTGTTCGCGGTCCCACGGGCAGCCGCCTTCGGCCCGAAGAAGCCGCATGATCTCCACCAGTCGTTCCAGCTCGCTTCCAGGCGCCGCCATTCATTCACTCCCGAGCAATCCCCCCGCCACGGGATCCTGTAGCACGGGCGGAAGGCACCACATGATTTCGGATCGTCCAGCCTGTCGCCTATCATCGGACGTCCGGATGCTCCGCTCGTTCCTCGGCCTGTGTTGCAGCCTCGTGCTGCTTGTCCCCGCTCGCGCCCCTGCGTTGATGCAGGAGCCGCTCCTGCGCATCGAGGAGAAGGTCATCGAGCCGGAGCCGGATCCCAGCACCTTCCAGGCCACGGAAGATGATCCGGTGGAGGACACCGGCTCCGAGGAGGCCGACGAGCCGGAGCCCGAGCCCCGCCCCGACCCCCGGCGCCGCGTCATCGCCCCGCCGCCCGTGAAGCCCGTCGCTCCCGCTGCCCCCGCCGAACCCGCGCCCCCGCCCGTCATCGTCCCGTCCCGTCCCGTGCTCACCCCGGTGATGGCGCCGAAGGTGACGGACGCGGAGCTGCTGGCCACCTGGGAGAAGTGGAAGTCGGCCCGTTCCCGCAATGATCTCGCCGCGGCGGAGGCCGCCCAGAAGGAACTGCTCACGCTGCGCGAGGAGGTGCTCGCCTCCGACCTGGAACCCCTGAGCATGGGCTTCGTGCGCGAAGCCGGGGTCCGCCGCCGCGCCGGGGACCTGAAGGGCGCGCTCGCGCTCCTGGATGTGGCCGTGGCCCTGTCGCCCGGGCTGCCCGCCGCGCGCTTCGCCCGGGCGGAGGCGTACGTGGTGGAGGATCCGCTGAACGTGCCGCGCGGGCTGGGCGAGTGGAAGACCGCCCTCGTGACCCTGCTCGGAGATGCCCGCTACCGCCGGCCCGCGCTCACGGACCTGGGCGCGCTGGTGCTCGCGGCGTGGGCGGCCACGGCGGTGGCGGTGGTCGCGGTGCTGTTCCTGCGGCGGATCCGCTACGCGCTGCATGACTTCCACCACCTGCTCCCCCGGGCGGTGACGCGCTGGCAGTCCGGACTCCTGGGCCTGATGCTCCTGTCGCTGCCCGCGGTGCTGGGCGTGGGGCTGGTGCCGGTGCTGCTCCTGCTCTTCGCCTCGGTCGCGCTGTACGTGGGCCGCGCCGAGCGCTGGGTGGCCGCGGTGCTGCTCATGGGCCTGGGCGTGATGCCGCTGGCCGCGGGGACGCTGACGCGCTTCACCGTCTTCGCCGGCACGCCCGCGGAGGACGTCTATCTGCTGGAGCGAGGGGGCCTGTCCGCAGGGGGCGCGGCGGCCCGCGTGCGTGCCCGCGCGGAGGTTCGCACCGCCCGCTTCCAGGAGCTGGGCGCGCTCGCCTGGTACGAAACGCGACGGGGCCTGCTGGAGGAGGCGCGGGCGGACTTCAAGGCCGCCTCCGCCCTCAAGTCAGGCGACGCGCGGATGCTCACGCGCTTCGGCAACGCGCTCATGGGCCTGGGCGACGTGGACGGCGCGGTGCTCCTCTACACGCAGGCGTCCAAGGCGGATCCGTCCATGGCGGATCCGCACTACAACCTGGGGCAGGTGTACCGGCGCCGGGCCCGGCTCCTGCCGGATGATCAGCTGGGCAAGGAGCTGGACCGCTCCACCTCCGCCATCGCCCAGGCGCAGACCCTGGACAACTCGCTCCTGCGCCGGGATCCGCCCCCGGAGGACCGCCCCCTGCTCAACCTCCTGCTGCTGGCCCCGACGGTGCCGGAGCGCGACTGGATGGAGCTGGCGGACGGCACCCAGGAGGGCGCCCGCGTGGAGGGCCAGGTGGGCCGGTGGCTGTCGCCCATCCTGCCTGCGGGCCCGGTGGGCTGGGGGCTGACCGCGGCGCTCGCGGCCCTGGTCGCCGTCTTCGGAGAGGCCTCCTGGCGCATGAAGGCGTCGCGCGGCTGCGAGCGGTGCGGAAACGCCGTCTGCCTCCGCTGCGACAAGGACCTGTCCGTGGGCAGCGCGATGTGCGGCCAGTGCGTCCACGTCTACGCGCGCAAGAGCCAGGTGCCCAAGGAGTTCCGCTCGCGCAAGCAGGGCGAGGTGGACCGCCACCAGGCCTGGACGAAGCGGGTGACGTACGCGCTGGGCAGCCTGGTGTCCGGCGCGGGCCACGTGGGCACGGGCCTTCCTGTGCGGGGCGCCCTCTATGCCTTCCTGTTCAGCTTCGCGGTGGCCGCGCTGGTGCTCCACCGGGGGCTCGTCCGCACGCCGTACGGGGATGCTCCGCTGTACCTCAAGCTCGTGCCCGCGGGCACGGTCCTCTTCTTCGTCTACCTGCTGACCCTGCGCGGCCTGCGCCGCCACCAGCGGGGGGAGGCCTGAGCCATGGCCCTCAAGGGCACCCTCAAGGATTTTGGAATCGGCGACATCCTGCAGCTGATTGGTCAGCAGCAGAAGACGGGCACGCTCCACCTGCGCAACAAGGACCAGGAGGTGCGCGTCGGCTTCCAGGACGGCCACATCATCAAGGCCGAAAGCCTCACCCGGAAGCGCAAGGAGCTCATCGGCGCCATGCTGGTGCGCGCCGAGATCATCACGGAGACGCAGTTGGTGGCCGCGCTGGAGGTCCAGAAGCGCACCCTCAAGCGGCTGGGTGACGTGCTGGTGCAGAGCCACGCCCTCACCGCGGAACGCTTCCAGCACATGGCCCAGCTCCAGGTGACGGAGACGCTCTACCGCCTCTTCACCTGGAAGGCGGGCACCTACGAGTTCATCCAGGAGCCCGTGGAGCCCGGCCCCGAAGGCATCACCCCGCTGCGCGCGGAGACGGTGCTGATGGAGGGCTTCCGGATGGTGGACGAGTGGCCCGTCATCCGGAAGCGCATCCACCGCGACGACATGACCTTCGAGCGCGTCAAGGCGCTCCCGCCGCCCCGCGCCAACGCCGACGAGGGCGGAGAGCTGGGCGTCATCGGTCCGACGGAGCGCCACGTCTACGAGGAGATCGCCGTGGGGCGCGACCTGCGCCGCATGGTGGACCTCAGCGGCCTGGGCGAGTTCGAGACCTGCAAGGCGCTCTACAACCTGGTCAAGGGCGACTATGTGCGCGCCATCGACCCGGAAGGCCGCGCGCCCGTGCCGGAGGACAACCGCCTCGTCGCGCGGGTGGCCGGCCCCCTGGGGCGCATCGCGGTGACCATGGCGGTCATCGCGGGGCTGGCCTTCATCGCGTCCCGCTGGGTCGGGGGAAGCGGGCACGAGCCCGGCGCCTCCCGGTTGGGGGATCCCGCCGCCCAGCGTCAGATTGCCCACGCGCAGCGCGTCCGCATCGAGGCCGCGCTGGAGGTGTTCCAGTTGGAGAAGGGAACCCTCCCGGAGCGGTTGGATGCTCTGGTGGATGCCGGATTGTTGAGTCCGGAGGAACTGCGCTACCCGTGGCGGGAGGAGTATTATTACCGTCGCACGGACGCCCGGCAGTTCATCCTCCTACCGCCCGTGCGCTAGCCTGCGGGCAGGCTCGCCGTCGAGAGATGGCGGGCGTGGGGGGAGGGGCGGCGTTAAATTGAGGGCAAGCGATCACTGAACGAGGAATGACGCGCATTGCGAAATCCCGCCACGCTGGAAGTGCCCGCAGCCCGCGCTGAAACCACTCCCACCTCCGCCAAGGTGGACGTCCGTGACAACGAGACGACCCAGGTCCTTTGCGGAAATCAGAACGAAAACCTCAAGCTGATGGAGCGGCGCCTGGGGGTCCGGGTGGGGCAGCGCGGTACGGAGCTGCTCCTGTCGGGGCCCGCGGACGCGGTCGCCTTCGCGGTGCGCCTCGTGGAGAACCTGGAGGGGATGATCCGCGCCGGACGCCCCGTCTACCGCGAGGACGTGGAACAGGCCATCAAGGTCCTGGGCCGCGGCACGGAGTCGTTGCAGGAGGTGATGCTCGGCACCGTCCTCAAGAGCTCCGGCAACCGGCAGATCGCCCCCAAGAGCATCGCGCAGAAGCGCTACGTGGACGCCATCCGCAACCACGACATCGTCTTCGGCGTGGGCCCCGCCGGCACCGGCAAGACGTACCTCGCCATGGCCATGGCGGTCGCCTTCCTCCAGGAGCGCAAGGTCAAGCGCATCATCCTGGCGCGCCCCGCAGTGGAGGCCGGTGAGAAGCTCGGCTTCCTCCCCGGCGACCTGGCGGAGAAGGTGAACCCGTACCTGCGCCCGCTCTACGACGCGCTGCACGACATGATGGCCGTGGAGCGCGCCCAGTCCCTGGTGGAGCAGGGAGTGGTGGAGGTCGCGCCGCTCGCGTTCATGCGCGGCCGCACCCTCAACGACGCCTTCGTCATCCTCGACGAGGCGCAGAACACCACCGTGGAGCAGATGAAGATGTTCCTCACCCGCCTGGGCTACAACAGCAAGGCGGTCATCACCGGCGACGTGACGCAGGTGGACCTGCCCACGGGCAAGCTGTCCGGCCTGAACCACGCGCGCTCCGTGCTGAAGAACATCGACGGCATCCACTTCTCGGAGTTCTCCGACGTGGACGTCGTGCGCCACCCGCTCGTGCAGGAGGTCATCCGCGCCTACGAGCGCTCCGAGGCCTCCCAGAAGGCCGCCCCGGCGGCCCGCGAGGCTGCCTCGGCCTCCGAAGGCGCTGCCCCTGCGGTGGAACGCACGGAGTCCTGACGTCGTGACGCCGCACCCGCCACCCCCGCTCCCAGCCTTGCGCCGGGACGGGGGTGGAGTCGCTGGGTGACCCACACTGCTGCCTGTTGGCTTACCTGCAAATATCGCAGAGCGAACTGGCGTCCGGGCGGCGGCTGTCCCACCCTCACGAATTTTCCCCGTCGCTGCTTCCTTCTAGGGAGCCTGACGTCTTCGCAGGGTGAGGAGTTCCCCCATGGCCGATCCTGAATCACCAACCCCCGGGCCCAGTCCGCTGGACGCGCTCGCGGTGCGCCTGGGGCTCGGGCGGCGTGGGGAGTGGGGTCGGCGCATCGTGCAGGCCTTGTTGCTGCTCGTCGTCTCGGTGGGGGCGGGCTTCGTCATCTCCCCGGGCCTCTACAGCCAGCAGATTCCGGCGCTCACCACGGAGAACCTGGGCAAGCCCTTCCGGGCCAACTCGCCCGCCGGCTTCAAGGCCGCGCGCGATTACGACATCGTCCACCAGTCGATGACGGAGCAGCGCCGCCGCGAGGCCCGGAGCGCCGTGCGCCCGGTGTACGACCTCAACCCTGCGGTGGTGGGCAACCTGCGCGCGTCCGTGCGGGCGGGCTTCGCCTCCGCGCGTGAGCACCTGGAAGAGGAGAAGGACGCCCGCGCCGAGGAGACCCCACCGGAGGAGGGCCAGACCAAACGCCGCCGCGCCACGTCGCTCACGCCGGAGGCCCTGGAGCGCCAGCGCCGCGACCGCGAGGAGATGCAGGCCCGGTTCCAGGAGCAGCTCTTTGGCCAGCGGGACGCGGGGCTGGAGTCCGAGGACTTCCAGGCGCTTGTCGCCAACGGCTTCTCGGAGGAGTCGGAGACCGCCACCCTGGTGCTGCTGGACCGGGCCTACCGCGCGGACGGCAGCCAGGTGTACGTGGCCGGCTCGCGGGAGGAACTGGTGCGTGAGGCACCCCAGGGCCTCACCGTGCGCGACGTGCAGCACAAGAACGAGGAGACGCTGCCCGCGGGCGCCGCCCAGGTGGTGGACATGCGGGAGGCGCACCAGGAGATGGACCGGTTCGCCTCCGTGCCCGGCAACGTGATGCCGGAGGCCCCGGCGGTGCAGCGCCGCGCGGTGCTGCGCATCGCCAAGCGGCTCGTGCGCCCCAGCCTGACCATCAACATCGCGGAGACGGACCTGCGCCGCCGGCTCGCGGGCGACGCGGTGAAGGATGCCGTCATCGCCATCAAGAAGGGCCAGCGCGTCATCGGCGACGGCGAGCTCGTCAACGAAACGCACCTCGTCATGCTGCGCGGGATGCGCGCGCAGACGGACCGCCTGGACCTGCTCCAGCTCCAGGTGGGCGGCACGGGCCTGGTGGCCCTGCTGGTGGTGGCCTTCTACGGCTTCTGCCGCGCGGCCTTCCGCCGCTTCCGCCCCACGCGCAAGGACGGCATGTTGCTGGGCCTGTTGCTGGTGGGCCTGTTGGGCCTGCTCCAGGTCTGGGTCTCCATCGCGGACGCGGTGCAGGACCGCTACACGGCGCTGCCCATCGAAGCGTTCTATTACGCCTTCCCTGTCGCGGCGGGCGCCATGCTGGTGCGCTTCATCCTCGCGCAGGAGCTGGCGCTGTTCTTCGCCATGGTGTTCGCGTGCCTCGCGGGCGTGATGCTGGGCAACTCGCTGGCGTTCGGCATCTACACGCTGGTGGGCTCGCTGGTGGCGGCGGATCGCATCGTCAAGGCGAAGGACCGCGTGGGCATCTTCCGCGCGGGCCTCGTCACAGGCATCGCCAACCTCATCGCGGTGATCTTCCTGTTCCTCGTGGAGGGCAAGGGCCTGGCCGGGGACACGCTGATCACCGCGGTGTGCGCGTTCTTCGGCACCGCGCTCGCCGTCCCGGTCATGGTGATGGCGCTGACGCCGCTCATCGAGGCCACGTTCGGCTACGCGTCGGACATCAAGCTCTTGGAGCTGGCGAACCTGAACCACCCGGCGCTCAAGGAACTCATCGTCCAGGCGCCCGGCACGTACCACCACTCCATCATCATCGGCACGCTGGTGGAGAACGCGGCGGAGACGATTGGCGCGAACCCGCTGCTGGCGCGCTCGTGCGCGTACTACCACGACATCGGAAAGGGCCGGAACCCGCTCTACTTCGGGGAGAACCAGAAGGGGGAGAACCGGCATGACGGGCTGGCGCCCGCGATGAGCGCGGTCATCATCAAGCGCCACGTGACGGAAGGCCTGGAGATGGCCCGGCAGTACCGCCTGCCCAAGCTGGTGGCGGACGCGATTCCGCAGCACCACGGCACGCGCACGGTGGGCTTCTTCTTCCACAAGGCCATGAAGGAGCAGGAGGGCAAGGAAGGCGCGCCCCCCATCGACGAGAGCATCTACCGCTACCCGGGCCCCAAGCCGCAGTTCCGCGAGGCGGCGCTGGTGATGATCGCCGACGCGGTGGAGGCCTCCACGCGCTCCATGCCGGACCCCACCAGCGCGAAGCTCCAGGCGCAGGTGCAGAAGATCATCAACATCATCTTCTCCGAGGGCCAGCTCGACGAGTGCGACCTGACGCTCAAGGACCTGAACCTCATCGCCCAGTCCTTCCTGCACACGCTGGAAGGCATCTACCACACGCGCCCCGTCTACCCGGCGGGCGCGATGGGTGGGGGCAAGGGCGGAGGCGCGCCGCTGATGATGGCGCCCGCCCCCGCCAAGACGGAAGCGAAGGACACGAAGGTGCGAACGGCGGGCATGTCATGAGCCGCAAGGTGGAGGGCGTGAAGCTGCGCAAGGGCAAGGTGATTCCGCGCGACGACGGCAAGCGCATCGAGGAGTTCGTTGGCGTGGCCAGCACGCAGACGGAGTCCGCGTCCGTGGCGCGCATGCGGGCGCCGCCGGGCTGGAGCGAACCCGCGCAGAAGCCGGAGTTCGACGAGGTGGTGCTCGTCCTCACGGGCGAGCTCACCCTGGTGGTGGACGGCAAGCGCGAGCGCATTGGCGCGGGCGAAGTGGGCCTGGTGCCGCGCGGCAAGCGCGTGGTGTACCGCAACGACTCGCAGGGCGCGTGTGACTACTGGTCCATCTGCGCCCCGGCGTTCCGCGTGGAGCTGGCGCACATGGAGAAGCCGGCGCCCAAGGCGAAGGCCGCGGACAACCACGTGACGGTGCAGGTGGCGCACGGCCAGGGCGCGGACTACGAGCGCCTGCTCACCACCTGGTCCCGCGACTACCTGAAGCGCCTGGGCCTCACCGACTGTGAGCTGTCGCTGTCGCTCGTGGGGGACCGGGCCATCCGCCGGCTCAACCGCACCTGGCGCCAGAAGGACAAGGCCACGGACGTGCTGTCCTTCCCCGCGGGCGACCTGCCCAAGGGCACCCCGGGCCCGCGCCCGCTGGGCGACGTGGTCATCTCCCTGGATACGGCGAAGCGGCAGGCGAAGGAGTACGGCCGCACGCTGGAGTCGGAGATGGGCCGCTACCTGGCGCATGGCCTCCTGCACCTGTTGGGGCATGACCATGAGAAGCCTCGCGACGCGAAGCGCATGGCCGCCCTGGAGGAGCAGCTTCTGGGTGAGCGGGGCATGGTGGCGGACTCGCTGACCATCGACTCGCGCGCCCGCCGCGCGAAGCTCATCTGAAATCCCCGCCGGGGGGCTTGCGGCCCCCCGTGCCTCGTGTTGGATGGAACGATGCCCCGCCTGTCGTCTCTCATCGTCGCAAGCCTGTTGGGTCTCCTGCTGTCCGCGTCCCCCGCGCGCGCCGCGTCGGTGCCGCCGTGGGGCACGGGCGAGAGCCGGGGCGAGGACCTGTCCATCTGGCTGGTGACCTTCAGCCCAGGCGACGACGTCTTCTCGTGGTGGGGCCACGGCTCGCTGGTGGTGGAGGACCGCGCCCGCCACATGCAGCGGCTCTACAACTACGGGATGTACTCGTTCGACGACCAGACGGTGGTGCACTTCGCCAAGGGCCGCCTGGAGTTCTGGGTCGGCGAGTCGAGCGTCAACGGCACCTTCCGCTTCTACAAGTCGCTGGGGCGCGACGTGCGCGTGCAGGAGCTCAACCTCACGCCGGAGCAGCGCGTGACGGTGGCGAAGAAGCTGGCGGACAACGTGCTGCCGGAGAACCGCGACTACCTCTACGAGCACTACAGCGACAACTGCGTGACGCGGCTGCGCGACATGATCGACGTGGCCGTGGGCGGCCGGCTGTCAGAAGCGGAGAAGGCTCCGGCCCGCATGACGCTGCGCGAGCACACGCGGCGATACACGTCGGTGAGCCCGCCCGTGAGCTTCCTGCTCGACTTCATGATGAATGACTCCATCGACAAGCCCATCACCCGCCGCGAGGAGGCCTTCCTCCCGGACGAGCTGGAGCAGCAGGTGGCGGAGCTGAAGGTGCCGGGCCCGGACGGGCAGCCGGTGTCGCTGGTGGAGAAGCAGTGGGACTTCTACGCGTCGCCCACGCGCCCCCGGCCCCCCGCGCAGCCTCCCGCGTTCGGCCCGTACATCCTCGCCCTGGGCGTGCTCCTGGGCGGCGCCGCGCTGGGCCTGGCCGCGTGGGAGAAGAAGGGCAGCCGCGCGGCGCGCATCCTCCTGGGCCTGGAGAACGTGGTGGTGGGCCTGGTGCTGGGCATCCCCGGGCTGGCGCTCGTCATCATGTGGGTGGGCACGAACCACGTCGTCACGCACCACAACGAGAACCTCTTCCTCGCGAACCCGCTGACGCTCCTGGCCGTGCCGTACGGCCTTCGCCTCACCTGGAACAGCGCGAAGGCGCGGGCGCGGCTCAAGTGGGTGTGGGGCCTGCTCGTGGCCACGGGCGCGCTGGGACTGGTGCTCAAGGTGCTGCCCTGGTCCGACCAGGACAACTGGCGCGCCATCGCGCTCATCCTGCCCATCTCCCTGGGCATGGCCGGCGCGTTCTGGCTGGACCGGCTCCGGGCGCTCGTGCCAGGAACGGCGCGCACGCCGCCCCGTCAGGATGCGCAGGCCTCCTCGCTCAAGGCCTCCTGAAACACCCCGGCTTTCCCAACTGTTTCGCAACGAAGGAGACGACGAACACCATGGCGAACGATTCGATGGAGACGATCCACGCCCTGAAGGAGCGCCTCAACGCGCTCCGGGGGCATCTTTGACCTCGACCGCAAGCGGTCCCGCATTGCGCTGATCGAGCGTGACTCCACGCAGCCCGACTTCTGGAACGACAACACCAGGGCGCAGGGCCTGCTGAAGGAGAAGTCCACGCTGGAGGCCAGCGTGGGCGCCTTCGACAAGACGATGCGAGGGCTGGACGACGCGCAGACGCTGCTGGAGCTGGCGGCGGAGATGAACGACGAGGCGAGCGCGCAGGAGGCGGAAGGCACGCTCGCGTCGCTGGAGGGCGAGGTCGCGAAGCTGGAGCTGGCGCGGATGCTCTCCGGGCCGCAGGACCGCAGCAACTGCTTCATGGACATCAACCCGGGCGCGGGCGGCACGGACTCCATGGACTGGGCCGCCATGCTCCTGCGCATGTACACGCGCTACGGCGAGACGAAGGGCTGGAAGGTCGAGATCAGCGACGCGTTGCCGGGCGAAGAGGCGGGCTTCAAGAACGTCTCCCTGCGCATCGAGGGCGAGAACGCCTACGGCTACCTCAAGGCGGAGGTGGGCGTGCACCGGCTGGTGCGCATCAGCCCCTTCGACGCCAACGCGCGACGGCAGACGGCCTTCGCGTCCGTGGACGTGTACCCGGAGGTTGACGACAGCATCCAGATTGACCTGCCGGAGAAGGACTACGAGTTGAAGTTCATCCGCGGCAGTGGCGCGGGTGGCCAGAAGGTCAACAAGACGTCGTCCACTGCGCAGCTGCGGCACCTGCCCACGGGCATCATGATCACCTGCCAGACGGAGCGCTCGCAGTCGGCCAACAAGGACATGGCCTTCCAGATTCTGCGCGGCCGCCTGTACGAGCTGGAGATGAAGAAGCGCGACGCCGAGCGCGACGCGGCCGAGGCGGCCAAGAAGGACATCTCCTTCGGCTCGCAGATCCGCAGCTACGTGCTGGCGCCGTACCGGATGGTGAAGGACCTGCGCACCGGCGTGGAGACGGGCAACGTGGACAAGGTGCTGGACGGTGACCTGGAGGAGTTCGTCACCGCGCAGCTCCTGGGCGTGAAGAACCCCAACCGCAACGCCTCCGCGGACTAAGGCCAGGGCGCCCCGTCCGGATGCATCCCACCCCTCCCGGGCCTTGAGTCCGGGAGGGGTTTTCCATGTCCGGGAACCTTTTTTCCGGGGCCGGTGTCAGGGGGCGGGGCAGGGTGGTGCGGTAGGATGGAGTAGGCCCTACACGGGGAGGCGCGGGTGTCACCGGGCGGAGTGCTCGACGTCGGACAGCAGGCCCTGGCCCCCGAGGCCCAGGCCGACCCGCGCCGCGAGGAACAGGCGCTGCTCGTCCGGCTGCGGCGCGGCGACCCGGAGGCTTTCGAGTTGCTGGTGCACCAGCACCAGGACCGCCTCTACGACTTCTGCTTCCGCATGGTGGGCGACCGCGAGGAGGCCCACGACCTGGTGCAGGAGATTTTCGTCAGCGTGCACCAGAACGTCCGGCGCTTCCGCGAGGACGCGCGCCTGTCCACGTGGCTGTTCCGCATCTCCAAGAACCACTGCCTCAACCGGCTGAAGTACCTCCAGCGCCGGGGGCGGGGCCGCTCGGAGGTCTTCGACGAGATGAGCGCCGCCGCCATCGCGGAGGGCGGGGGCGCCCCGCCGCAGCCGGACGCCGCCCTGGACGCGGCGCGTGAGCGGGCCCGGGTGCAGCGGGCCATTTCCCAACTGGACCCCGATGCGCGCATGCTGGTGGCGCTGCGAGACATCGAGGGCCTGAGCTACGACGAGATTGTCGACATCACCGAGCTGCCCGAGGGGACCGTGAAGAGCCGGCTCCACCGGGCACGCGAGAAGCTGGCGGACCTGCTGGGGCGCTTCGAACCATGAGCGGCGGCGGGTGGAGGTCAACGGACGTGGAACCTCGATTGGATCACCGGGAGGCGAAGGCGCTGTTCCTGGCGCTCGCCGACGAACAGCTGCCTGCCCCCCAGGAGCAGGCGGTGCGCAGCCACCTGGACGGCTGTGAGGAGTGCCGCCAGGGGTGGGACCGGTACGCCCGCACGGTGGAGCGGGTGCGCACGGTGGAGCGGGAAAAGGCCCCGCCCGCGCTCGCGTCGCTCGTGGCCGCCCGCGTGCGCCGCCAGCGCCGCTTCGGCCTGAAAGGCCTGCACCTGGCGCATGCCCAGCACCGCTTCCCGGTGGAAATCCTCATCCCGCTGCTGTTGGCCGCGGCGGTGGGCGCATTTCTCTTGATGTCTTCCTGACGGTCATTTCCGGGGCCGCTACCCCCTGGGATGCGTTGCGTACCGGGGGAGGCTTGGCTACGGTGCCGCGCCTTTCACACGAGCGCGTCATGGCCGACACCGAGAACAAGACCCCCCCAGGTGAGAAGAGCGGCGAAGCGGCGGACTCCAGCTCCAAGGAGCAGGAGATCTACCAGCAGCGGTTGGACAAGGCCGCCAAGTGGCGCGAGGCCGGCTTCAACCCCTATGGCAACGGCTACGCGCCCAAGGACGTGGCGCAGCGGCTCCACGACGACCACGGCCAGAAGACCGCCGAGGACCTGGACAAGGAAGCTCCCCAGGCGGACGTCGCCGGCCGCATCGTGGCCATGCGCTCGTTCGGCAAGGCCGCGTTCATCAAGCTTCGCGACCGCTCCGGCGAAATCCAGGTGCACGTGAAGAAGGACGCGCTGGGGGACCTCTATGAGGTCTTCAAGCAGTGCGACCTGGGTGACTTCGTCGCGGCGCAGGGCACCGTCTTCAAGAGCAAGACGGGCGAGTTGTCCATCGCGGCCGCGAAGTTCATCCCGCTCACCAAGTCCCTGCGCCCCATGCCGGAGAAGTGGCACGGCCTCACGGACGTGGAGATCCGCTACCGCCAGCGTTACCTGGACCTCGTCTCCAACCCGGACGTGAAGCAGGTCTTCCTGAAGCGCAGCAAGCTGGTGAGCTTCATCCGGAACTTCCTCGACGGGCGGGACTTCGTCGAGGTCGAGACCCCGATGATGCACCCGCTGGTGTCGGGCGCGGCGGCGCGGCCGTTCGTCACGCACCACAACACCTACGACGTCGACCTCTTCATGCGCATCGCGCCCGAGCTCTATCTGAAGCGGCTCGTGGTGGGCGGCATGGAGCGCGTCTACGAAATCAACCGCAACTTCCGCAACGAGGGCGTGAGCACCCGGCACAATCCGGAGTTCACGATGCTGGAGTTCTATCAGGCGTACGCCACGTACGAGGACCTGATGAACCTCACGGAGGAGATGCTCTCGGAGGCCTCCCGCCACGTCACCGGCGACTCCAAGGTGAAGTACGGCGAGCACACCATCGACTTCGGCAAGGGCTGGAAGCGCATCCCCATGCCGGAGGCCATCCGGGAAGCCGTCCCCGGCCTGTCCGACAAGGACATGGTGGACGTGGACCGCCTGCGTCACGAACTGCTCAAGACGGTGCATTCAGAGGTGGAGCGCCGCGCCGTGGACGCCATGAACCAGGGTGAGCTGGTGGGCGCCCTCTTCGAGGCCCACGTCGAGCACACGCTCATCCATCCCACCTTCATCACCCAGTATCCTACCGCCGTCTCCCCGCTCGCCCGCCGCAACGACCAGAACCCGGAAATCACGGACCGGTTCGAGCTCTTCGTCGCGGGCCGGGAAATCGCCAACGCCTTCTCCGAGCTGAACGACCCCCTGGACCAGAAGGGCCGCTTCCAGGCCCAGCTGGACGCGAAGCAGCGGGGCCAGCAGGAGACCATGGACTACGACGAGGACTACATCCGCGCCCTCGAACACGGCATGCCGCCCACGGCCGGTGAAGGCATCGGGATTGATCGCGTCGCTATGTTGTTCACGGACGCCGCCAGCATTCGTGACGTGATTCTCTTCCCCCTCCTCAAGCCGCTGGCGAAGTAGCCACGAGGCCTCGTGCACCCCGCCGAACGGCAGACCGATTATCGCTGGCCCCTCCTGTGGGCCGGCGCCCTCGTGGCCCTCGTGGGAGCCATCCTCCTGGGGGTGGCCATCTCCGAGTCCGAGGCGTGGGCCGAGGTGGCCGGCGCCCTGGGCCTCTCCTTCGTGGGGTGGGGCGGGCTCGTCCAGTCCTTCGACGCCGGGGCGCTCGCCCTGGGCGCCCAGAAGGCCTCGGCCGTGGCCGGCCCCAAGGCCCTGGTGGCCGGGACACTCGTCTGGCTGGCCGGCTGGGGCCTCATCGCCGCCGGCATCCGCCGCGCGCCGGCCTCCGGTGAAGGGCCCAGCCCCGCCGCGGGTGCGCCCCTGTACCCGCGCCTGGCGCGCTACCGGGACTTCTACTGGAGCACGCTGGGCGCCTACGGCGGCGGCATCCTGCTGGCGGAGCTGGCGCTGCTGCTGCTCCAGACCGTGCTCTCCAGCGGCGTGCCGTCGGATCTGGGCGGCGCGGCGCGCGAGGCGAGCGGGGGGCTGTCGCTACCTCCCACCATCGCCTTCGCCATCGCCTTCATCGTGAGCATGGGCGTGGCGTTCGCGTCCGGCTTCGTGGGCGCGTCCCGGGCGCAGCGGCTGTCGTTCCCGGAAGCCACCATCGGCGTGTTCTATCTGGGCCTGCCGGTGCCCATCCTCCTGTCGCTGATGGAGCGGGTGCCGTCGCTGCAACTGGCGCTGGGCTACCGGCTGCGCGAGGTGACGTACGTCGCGGGGCTCATCGGCCGGCCGGAGCTGGCGTACTGGCTCGTCTTCGCCGCGCTGGTGCTGGCGCTCGTGCTGGGCATCAACACGGGCTTCATCGCGGCGGGCAGCGGCCGGGTGGACCTGCGGCTGGGCTTCGAGCTCTTCGTCGCGCGCCGGCACGTGGCGGTGTTCCGCCCGTCGCTGCTGTTGGGCGCGCTCGCGGTGCTGATGTTCGGCATCGTCCCGCCGCTCATCGTCTACTTCATCATCCGCGGGGCGGAAGCCGCCGTGGAGCGCACGCGCGTGAAGTCCCTGGGCCTGGCGGATCCACTCGCCGCCGCGTCCGCGCAGCACCGCATGAAGCTGCATGAGCAGTCGCCCACCATGATGATGACCGCGCTGTCCGTGGGCGGCGTGGGCGTGGGCGTGATGGCGCTCATCATCGTGCTCAGCGTGATGAGCGGCTTCGAGGCCGACCTCCAGCAGAAGATCCTCGGCACCAACGCGCACGCGGTGGTGTCGCGCTACGCCGGGGACTTGCCGGACTACGACAAGGTGATGCAGCAGGTGAAGCGCGTGCCCGGCGTCGTGGGCCAGACGCCCTTCATCATCAACCAGGTGATGATCGCCTCGGAGGGCAACGTCGACGGCGTCATCATCAAGGGCATCGACCCGAAGACGGTCGGCTCGGTGACGGACCTGCCGCAGAACATCCTGCCCGGCGGCGACCTGGGCCACCTGGAGCAGCCCGCGAAGATCCTCCCCAGCAGCGCGGTGGAGGACGCGGAAGGCAAGAAGGACGCCGAGGAGGAGGACCCCATCATCGGCAAGCCCTCCAAGCCCGCGAAGCCCATGGTGCTGCCGGGCATCATCATCGGCCGGGAGTTGGCGGCGTCGCTGCGCGTGGTGGTGGGGGACCGGGTGAACGTCGTGTCGCCCCTGGGGACTGAGCTGGGGCCGTCCGGGCCCATCCCCAAGAGCCGCGCGTTCCGGGTAGCGGGCGTCTTCTACTCGGGCATGTACGAGTACGACTCCAAGTTCGTCTACATCCTGCTCAAGGAAGCGCAGGACTTCTTCGCCGTGAAGGGCGCCACCGGCATTGAACTGAAGGTGGCGGACATCGACGACGCGCGCCGCATCGCCAACCAGGTGGTGCGCGTGCTGGGCGGCTACCCCTACCGCGCGCGCGACTGGGGCGAGATGAACAAGAACCTCTTCTCCGCGCTGCGCCTGGAGAAGCTGGTGATGGGCATCATCCTGTCCATCATCATCATCGTCGCCGCGGGCCTCATCGTCGCCACGGTCATCATGCTGGTGCTGGAGAAACGGAAGGAGATCTCCGTCCTCAAGGCGCTGGGCGTCCCGGACGGTGGCATCGTGAAGATCTTCCTCGCCGAAGGGCTCCAGATTGGCGTGGCCGGCGGCGTGCTGGGCCTGTTCTCCGGCCTCGCGTGGTGCCTCTTCATCGAGAAGGTCGGCATCAAGCTGGATCCGGAGGTCTATTACATCCCCGCGCTGCCGGTGCGCATCGAACCGGTGCAGACAGCGCTGGCGGTGATCATCGCGGTGCTCGTCACCTACCTGGCGTCCATCTACCCGGCCCTCAAGGCGAGCAGCGTGGAACCGGTGGAAGGTCTGAAGGCGGAGTAGCCATGGCGCTGTTGTCCATCCGCAACGTCTTCAAGAGCTACTTCCTGCACGGCAAGCGCATTGACGTGCTGCGCGACGTGTCCCTGGACATCAACGCCGGCGAGCTCATCTCCATGATTGGCGCGTCCGGCGCGGGAAAGAGCACCTTCCTGCACGTGCTGGGCACGCTGGACGCCCCCGCCGCCGGTGAAGTCCTCTTCGACGGCAAGTCCGTCTTCTCCATGAACGACGCGGAGATCGCCGAGTTCCGCAACCGCACCATTGGCTTCGTCTTCCAGAGCCACTACCTGTTGCCGGAGTTCACCGCGCTGGAGAACGTGGCCATGCCCGCGCTCATCCAGCGCAAGGACCGCACCCCTTCGTACGCCTACGCCCGTGAGCTCCTGGAGCGCGTGGGCCTGGGCAGTCGCGTGGACCACCGCCCCGGTGAGCTGTCCGGCGGCGAGGCCCAGCGCGTGGCCCTGGCGCGCGCGCTGGTGCTCAAGCCCGCGGTGCTGCTCGCGGACGAACCCACGGGTAACCTGGATCCCACGACAGGCGAGGGCATTCACCAGCTGCTCCGGGACGTCAACCGGGACCTGGGAATCACCGCCGTCGTCGTCACGCACAACGAGACGCTTGCTCGCTCCATGCCCCGCCGTCTGAGACTGGCCGGCGGGCAGGTGTCGGAGGCCTGATGGCCGCTCGCTTTTGGATTGAGGGGCCCTCCCCCCATCCCGTACATTGCCCCGCCTTTTCCTGGCCGGACTGCACTTGAGGCTCACCGTTCTGCGCAAGTCATTGCTCCCGCTGCTGGCGGTCGCCCTGTGGGCGTTTGGGCCCGTTGCTGCCTACGCCCAGGTGGACGTCGACGCGGGTTCGCCCGTCGTCCTCCCCCCGTCTACTCCCGCCGCCACGCCCGTATCGCCTCCGGATGGGGGCCCTCCCTCGGGCGCGGACGCGCCGCTGGCGTCCTCTCCGGACGACGAGGACACCAACGTCTCCCCCTCGGATCGCGTGGTGGAGATCCGCATCGAGGGCAACCGCCGCGTGGAGTCGGAGGCGGTCCGCCGCGCCATGCGCACCCAGGTCGGTGACGCGCTCACCCGCTCCGCGGAGGACCTCCGCGCCATCTGGGCCCTGGGCTACTTCACGGACGTGCAGCTGCTCGCGCAGCGCCTGGCCAACGGCATCGCGTACGTGGTGCGCGTGTCGGAGCGGCCCACCATCCGCGCCGTGGCGCTCCAGGGCAACGAGGAGCTCAACGCGGAGGACCTGAAGGAGCAGCTGGATCTCAAGGTCGGCACCATCCTCGACATCGAGGCCGTGCGCGCCACGCAGAAGAAGATCCAGGAGAAGTACGTCGAGAAGGGCTACTTCCTGGCGGAGGTGACCTACAAGCTGGAGCCGGTCGAAGGCGGCGCCGCGGTCACCGTCGTCTACATCATCAACGAGCACTCGAAGGTGATGGTGAAGCAGATCATCCTTCAGGGCGCGGAGAAGGTGTCCCCGGAGGAGCTCAAGGCGACCATGATCACGAAGGAGGGCGGCTTCCTGTCCTTCTTCACCGGTGAGGGCACCTACCGCGAAGAGGCCTTCCAGCGCGACCTCGCCGTCATCCAGATCGCCTACTACGACCGCGGCTTCATCAACGTGCGCGTGGACAAGCCCACCGTGCAGCTGTCCGCGGACAAGCGCGACATCTACATCACCCTGCACATCACCGAGGGTGAGTCGTACGACATCGGGAAGATCGACTTCGCGGGCGACCTGGAGCGCCCGCCGGAAGAGCTGCTGCGGCTGATGAAGTCGCGCCCCAAGGAGCGCTTCAACCGCGGCCAGCTCTCCACGGACATCTCCGCCATCTCCGACGTGTACTTCGACAAGGGGTACGCGTACGCCAACATCAACCCCGTCACCTCCGTGAACGCGGAAGACCGGACGGTGGACCTCACCTTCGACATCCAGAAGGGCCCGCTCGTCAACATCGAGCGCATCGACGTCGTCGGCAACACGAAGACGCGCGATAAGGTCATCCGCCGCGAGCTGCGCGTCTACGAAGGCGAGCTCTACAACGGCACCGGCGTGAAGCGCAGCCGCGAGCGCGTCACCGCCCTGGGCTTCTTCGAGACCGTCGAAATCACCCAGCACCCGGGCAGCACCGACAACGCCATCGTGTTGCAGGTGGAGGTGAAGGAGAAGGCCACCGGCACGTTCCAGGTGGGCCTTGGCTTCTCCAACGTGGAGAACTTCATCTTCACGGCCCAGGTGTCGCAGAACAACTTCCTCGGCTGGGGCCAGAGCGTGTCCGCGTCCGCCCAGATCTCGGGCCTGCGCTCGCTCGTCCAGCTGTCGTTCTACGACCCGTACTTCCTGGACACGAACTACCTGCTGTCCGCGGAGTTCTTCCGCGTGCAGGCGGACTACGAAGGCTTCATCCGCAATTCCACGGGCGGCACCATCTCCCTGGGCCGCCAGCTGGTGGACGACGTGCTCGCCACGGTCGGCTACTCGCGTGAGTACGTGGACGTGCAGGCGGGGCAGGGCATTGGCGCGGTGCTGCTCGCCAACCAGTTCCAGTCCGGCGTCACCAGCGCGCTGCGCCTGTCCGTGTCCTTCGACCGGCGAGACAACCGGCTCTTCCCGTCGCGCGGCTTCATCCACTACGGCTCGGTGGAGACGGCGCCCTCGTTCCTGGGCGGCACGTTCCTCTTCAACCGCTACACCGCCTACTCGCGCCTGTACTTCCCCCTGCCGCTGGGCTTCGTCTTCAAGACGAACGCCACGATGGGCTACGTGCAGCAGCTGGACTCCAGCAAGCCGCTGCCCATCAGCGAGCTCTATTACGTGGGCGGCATCAACACGATCCGCGGCTACTACCTGCGCAGCATCAGCCCCACGCTGCTGGTGCCGCGCGCGGACAACCCGGACGCCAACGTCACCGAGTTCCGGGTGGGCGGCAACAAGCAGCTCATCTTCAACTTCGAGCTGGAGTTCCCCATCTTCGAGAAGGCCGGCCTGCGCGGCGTGCTCTTCTACGACGCCGGCAATGCCTTCGGCTCAAACGAGAAGTTCTTCGAGGACCGGCAGGACAAGCTGCCCCTGGGCCTCTTCCACGCGGCGGGCTTCGGCTTCCGCTGGTTCTCGCCCATCGGACCCCTGCGCTTCGAGTGGGGAATCCCGCTGACCAAGCGGCCGTCGGACGACTCCATCCTGTTCGAGTTCACGATCGGTAACTTCTTCTGATAGGCATTGACCCCAAGGCCTTCCCGGTACGTCCTCCTCCGCCCCACCCGGGCGGAAGTGAACAGGCCGGGATGGCGGACGTCGGAGCCTGCAGCACCCTTTCCGAGGAGCCGTAACCCATGTCGCTTCGAAGCACCCTGGCGGTCGCCGCCGCTGTCCTGTCGCTCGCCCTCCCGGTTGCCGCTTCGGCCGCCGAGCTCAAGGTTGCCTACGTCGACCTGCAGCGCGTGCTGCTGGAGGTGGATGACGGCAAGGCCGCCAAGGCCCGTCTCCAGAAGTGGCTGGAGGACCGTCAGAAGGAGATCGACAAGGAGCAGGAGACGCTCCGCAAGGAGAAGGACACCCTGGACAAGCAGGCCAGCGCCATGAGCGAGGCCACGCGCACCCAGAAGGCCACCGAGCTCCAGAAGAAGGTGATGGAGCTGGCGCAGAAGTACGAGCGCAGCCGCGCCGAGGCCGCCAACAAGGAGCGCCAGGAGATGGAGCCCATCGTCAACCGCATCGACCAGGTCATCGCGTCCATCGCGGAGCGGGACGGCCTGGGCATGGTGCTGGACAAGCGCGACTCCGGCATCGTCTTCGCGCTGTCCCAGTACGACATCTCCAACGAGGTCGTGCGCAGCTACAACAACAGCGCCTCCAAGAAGCCCGCGCCGGCGGCCAAGGACGCCCCGGTCAAGAAGTAGGCGTTGGACACCCCCGTGCCATCCGCATCCAACGCGCACCGGCTGGGGGACATCGCCACCCACGTCCGGGGTGAGCTCCTCGGCGACCCCGGACTGCTCGTCCATGGCCTGAACGGCCTGGAGGAGGCAGTCCCGGGGGAGGTGTCGTTCTACGGCAACCCCCGCTACCGCAAGCAGTTCGAGGCCACCCGCGCCTCGGCGGTGCTGGTGGGGATGGATGCCACCGCTCGCGACGGCGTGGCCCTGGTGCGGGTGCCCAACCCGCACCTGGCCTACGCGAAGCTCCTCGCCCTGTTCCACCCGGCCACGCGGCCCGCCGCGGGCATCCACCCGGCGGCCCACGTGCACCCGGCGGCCACGGTGCACCCGGAGGCCACGGTGAAGGCCGGGGCGGTGGTGGAGAAGGGCGCCCACGTCGGCGCCCGCACGGTGCTGCACTCCGGGGCCTATGTGGGTGAAGGCGCGCGCGTCGGCGACGACTGCGTGCTCTACCCGCACGCCACGGTGCGCGAGAACTGCGTGGTGGGCTCGCGCGTCATCCTCCACGCCTCGTCGGTGGTGGGCGCGGACGGCTTCGGCTTCGCGTTCGACGCGGAGGGCGAGGACGGCCCCCGCCACTTCAAGATTCCCCAGGTGGGCATCGTCCGCATCGAGGACGACGTGGAAGTCGGCGCCTGCACCTGCATCGACCGCGCGACGGTGGGTGAAACGGTGGTGGGCCAGGGAACGAAGCTCGACAACCTGGTTCAGATCGCCCACAACGTGCGCGTGGGCCCGCTGTCGCTCATCTGCGCGCAGGCGGGCGTTTCGGGTTCGGCGGAGGTGGGCACCGGCGTGGTGCTCGCGGGGCAGGTGGGCGTGGTGGGCCACATCCGCGTGGGAGACCTGGCCAAGGTGGGCGCGCAGTCGGGCGTCGCCCATGATGTGCCGGACGGGCAGGTCGTCAGTGGCAGCCCCGCCATCCCCCACAAGGAATGGCTGCGCGCCAGCGCCGCGTCGGGGCAGCTGGCGGACCTGCTCAAGGAAGTGCGCGCCCTTCGCAAGAGGGTGGAGCTGTTGGAGAAGGAGAAGGGCGGATGATGGACATTGGCGAGATCCAGGCGCTGCTGCCGCACCGCTACCCGTTCCTCCTGGTGGACCGGGTGGTGGAAATCGTGCCGGGCCAGAAGCTCACGGCCTACAAGAACGTCACCATCAACGAGCCCTTCTTCAACGGCCACTTCCCGGGGCACCCGGTGATGCCGGGCGTGCTGATCCTCGAGGCGCTCGCCCAGGCCACGGCCATCCTTGCGTATAAGACGGAAGCCATGGACCCGACGCGGCTCGTCACGTACTTGATGGGCGTGGACAACGCGCGCTTCCGCAAGCCGGTGGTGCCCGGGGACCGGCTCCAGTTGGACATTGAAGTCATCCGCCACAAGGGCGCCATCTGGAAGACGAAGGGTGTGGCGTCGGTGGATGGCGCCAGGGTGGCGGAAGGGGAGTTCCTCGCCACCGTGGTGGACAAGAACAAGGCCGCCAAGGGCGACGAGAGCGCGGCGCCGTAGGGCGCGTCATTCGCGCTGCTGAGGAGAGAAGGACATGGCGCAGGTTCATCCCACCGCGGTCGTCCATCCGGGAGCCCGGCTCCACGACACCGTGGAGGTGGGGCCGTTCTCGGTCATCGGGCCCCATGTCGTCATTGGCGCGGGCACCCGCATCGGGCCGCACGTCGTCATCGAGGGCCGCACCACGTTGGGGGAGCGCAACCACCTCTTCCAGTTCTGTTCCGTGGGCGCGGCGCCCCAGGACCTGAAGTACGCGGGCGAGGACACGGAGCTCGTCATTGGCGACGAGAATCAAATCCGTGAGTTCGTCACGGTGAACCTGGGCACGGTGGCCGGTGGTGGCGCCACGCGCCTGGGCCACCGCAACCTGCTGCTCGCCAACAGCCACATCGCGCACGACTGCGTCGTGGGCAATGAAGTCCTCCTCGCCAACGGGGCCGCGCTCGCGGGCCACGTGGTGGTGGAGGACGCGGTGAAGATTTCGGGCCTCGTCGCGGTGCACCAGTTCACCCGGCTGGGGCGCTACGCGTTCATCTCCGGCGGCTCCATGGTCACCATGGACGTGCCCCCGTACTGCACCGTGCAGGGCGACCGGGCCACGCTGGTGGGCCTGAACACCGTAGGCCTGGAGCGCGGCGGCTTCACCGAGGAGCAGATTGGCCGCGTGAAGGAGGCCTACCGCATCCTCTTCCGCTCCAAGCTGGGGCTTCAGGATGCGCTCGCGCAGCTTCGCGGGGAGCTCTCCAGCCACCCGGAAGTGGAGCACCTGGTGCGGTTCGTGGAGACGAGCAAGCGCGGCGTCACGCGCTAGGCCTCTTCACGAGGGAACGGAGGGGAGTGGGTGGAGCGCATCGGGCTTATCGCCGGTAACGGCCAGCTTCCCTTCCTCTTCGCGCGGGCCGCCCGTGCGCGCGGCCTGGAGGTGGTGGTGGCCGCGCACCGGGGAGAGACGGACCCGGCGCTGGAGCAGGAGGTCGGCCACTTCGCCTGGGTGCGTGTGGGGCAGGTGGGCCGCATCCAGAAGGTCTTCCGCCAGGCGGGTGTCACCCGAGCGGCCATGGCGGGCGGCATCGGCCGCGTGCGCGCTCTCACGGATGCCCGTCCGGACCTGGGCGCGGTGCGCATCATCTCCCGCCTGCGCAGCTTCCGGGACGACGCGCTCCTGCGCGCCGTGGCCGCGGACTTCGAATCCCAGGGCATCACCATCATCGCGCCCACGGACTTCCTGGGCGAGGTGCTGTGCCCCGAAGGGCACCTGGCGGGCCCCACGCTCAAGCCCGCGCAGGAAAAGGACGTGGCCCTGGGCCGCGAGGTGGCGGTGCTCCTGGGGCAGGCGGACGTGGGCCAGACGGTGGTGGTGCGTGACGGCCACGTGCTCGCGCTGGAGGCCGTGGAGGGCACCGACGAGACCATCCGCCGGGGCGCGAAGCTGGGCGGCCCGGGCGCGGTGGTGGTGAAGCGCTGCAAGCCGGAGCAGGACCTGCGCTTTGACTTGCCCGCCGTGGGGCCCCGCACGCTGGAGGTCATGGCGGAGGTGGGTGCCCGGGTGCTGGCGCTGGAGGTAGGGCGCACGGTGCTGTTGGACGCACCTGCACTCTTCGCGGGAGCCACCGCGCGAGGCATCACCCTGGTGGGCGTGCGGTAGGCTTCCGCGGGAATCCGTTCCCCCGGGCTGGAGTTGCCTCCCCACCTCCCCCGCGACGCCGAGGTTGACGCCGCATGTCCGTTCGACTCCTACCTCTCGTGGCCCTGCTGTGCCTGCCGCTCACCGCCTCCGCGGAGGCCATCCGGGTATCGCTGGAGGGCAAGGCGGCGCTGGGTGAAGGCGTGCCCACGCTGGTCATCCACATCGAAGAGCCCATCGACGGCTTTGAGGTGAAGCTCAAGCGCAGCGACGGCAAGGCGGTGGAGCTCAAGGGGGGCGGCAAGCCGGGCATCTCCCGCCGCCTCGCCCTGGAGCAGCCGGAAGGGAAGTTCCACTACGAGGGCGAGCTCACCGTGCGGTTCCCGGGCGGGGCGGAGCCGGGCTCCATGCCTCTCTCGTTCGACACGGAGCTCAACGGCCCGCTGAAGCTGGAGGTTCGCCCGGAGGACGTGGACGTGCCCGGGCGCAAGCTGCGCTTCACGCTGTCGCGCCCGGCCGCGAAGACGGAAGTGACGGTGAAGATGGACACCGGCAAGACGGCCTTCGCGGGCGACGTGGACTTCAAGGGCGCGCCCGCGGGCACGCCGTTGGAAGTGAAGTGGCTGCCGGCGGAGGGCAAGGTGATGCACATCCGCCTGAGGGCCTACGACACCTCCGACTTCTACACGGGCGTGGACCTCTACCCTTGGCAGGTGGACATCCCGCACGAGGAGGTGACCTTCGCCTCCGGCCGCTCGGACGTTCCCTCGGCGGAGAAGGGCAAGCTGGACGCCAGCTACAAGAGCATCACGGAGGCGTTGAATAAGTATGGCCGCTGGGCGTCGCTGCGCCTGTACGTGCTCGGGCACACCGACACGGTGGGCAGCACGAACGACAACCGCGAGCTTTCGCTCAAGCGGGCGAAGAGCATCGCGACCTACTTCCGCCAACGCGGCCTGAAGGTACCAGTGTTCTACGAGGGCTTTGGTGAGCAGTCCCCGGCGGTGCCCACGCCGGACGAGACGGCGGAGGCGGGCAACCGCCGCGCCGAATACATCATCGCGGTGGAGGACCCGTCGCTGACGAACGCGCCCTTCGCCCCTCGCTGGCGCAAGCCTTGAGGTGTCACATGGTGGAACTTGCTCGCATCCGTTGGGCGCTCGCCGTGGCGGGCCTGGGCTTCTTGGGGACGGTGGGCTGCGCGCACTCCGTGCCCCTTGAGCAGCGCGTGCAGGCCGAGGACGAGAAGTGCACGCTCCTCCAGGCGCTGATGCGCCAGCCCGCGCCCGCGAAGGCCATCCAGAAGTTCGTCGCCGAGGGCAAGGAGGAGAGGGCCCCCGTGGTCGTCTACGTGCGCCACCCGGAGGAGGCCACGCTGGAGCGCTTCTTCACCGGCGACACCCAGTGCGCGAACGAGTCGTTCAAGGTCGTGCAGGAGAACGTCGTGGACGCCGTGGTGGTGTACCTGCAGGAGGTCCAGGGCGGCTACGCGTACGACGCGCAGCGCTCCAGCCCGGACCGCCTCACCATGGACGGCCGTCCCCAGGGCACCGTTCGCAAGGACGGCGCCGTGTGGGTGGCGGGCGCGGACGCTATTTGAGCAGGTCCTTCGCCCCGTCCGCGATGAACTGCACCGCGATGGCGGCCAGGATGAGGCCTGACACGCGCTCCAGGATGGCGACGCCGGACTGACGCAGCACCCGCTGCACCAGGCTGGACGCGTTGAGGATGAAGTAGGTCACGGTGAAGGTCAGCACCACCGCCGCGACCACTGGCAGCGCGGAGACGAAGGACGTCCCGGAGCGCGCCATCAGCACCATGGCGGTGGCGATGGCGCCCGGCCCCGCGAGCAGCGGAATGGCCAGCGGGACGATGGCCACGTCCTCCTTCACCACGCCTTCTTCTTCTTCCGTGGGGCTGGTGCGCGTGGAGGACGGACGGGCGCGCAGCATGTCCAGGGACGTAATCAGCAGCAGGATTCCGCCCGCCACGCGGAAGGCGCCCAGCGACACGGCGAACACCTGGAAGATGACGCGGCCGAAGACGGCGAAGAACAGCATCATCCCGCACGCCACCAGGCAAGCGCGCAGCGCGGTGCTGCGAATCTGCTGCTTGGTGTCCCCCGCCGTCATCGCCAGGAACAGCGGCACGACGCCAATCGGGTCCACCACGAAGAAGATGGCGGACAGCGACACGAGGAAGGTGGACACCATCGCGGACATCGACATGGTGCTTTAGACCGTGAAGCGCAGCTTCCAGACCATGCCCAGCGCTTCGACGAAGATCTTCTTGTTCATCTTCGAATGCCCCACGCGTCGGTCCTCGAACACGATGGGGACCTCGCGCACGGTGAAGCCCTTGCGCAGGGTGCGGTAGGTCAGCTCAATCTGGAACGCGTACCCGGTGCTGCGCACCTCATCCAGGTTGATGCTCTCCAGCACGCGGCGGTTGAAGCACTTGAAGCCGCCGGTGAGGTCGCGCACGTCCACGCCCAGGATGCTGCGCGCGTAGAGCGAACCGCCGCGGCTGATGATCTTCCGGCCCACGCCCCAGTTCACCGTGCCGCCGCCATCCACGTAGCGCGAGCCCAGCACCAGGTCCGCGCCGCCTTCCGCGGCGTCCATGAAGGTGGGCAGGTAGCGCGGGTCGTGGCTGAAGTCCGCGTCCATCTCCAGGATGTACGTGTAGCCCTCGGCCAGGGCCCACCGGAAGGCGGCCAGGTACGCACGGCCCAGGCCCTCCTTCTTCTCGCGGTGGAGCACGCGCACGCGCGGGTTCTTCGCGGCCAGCTCATCCGCGAGCTGTCCCGTCCCGTCGGGCGAGTTGTCGTCGACGACGAGGATGTCCACACGGGGGTCCGCCGCCAGCACCGCCTGGGTGATGGGGCCGATGTTGTCCCGCTCGTTGTAGGTGGGGATGCAGACCAGCGCACGGTTCATGACCCGGCGGACATACCCCAAACCCGGCGCTGGAACAGCACTCCCGACGCCAACCCGGTCGGTTCTCCGGCTCAGGCGACAGGGCGCGGGGGCAGCAGCTCCAGCACCGTCTGGGCCGCGCGGTGGGCGGCCCCCACCTCGCCCAGGCGTCCGCGCACCTCGGCCAGACCCTGGACCATGGCGTCGCGGGGCTCGCCCGGCAGCCACACGCGCCGCACCTCGGAGGCGATGTTCTCCGGAGTCATCTCCCCCTGGAGCAGCTCCGGCACCACGCGCCGGCCCGCCAGCAGGTTGATGAGCGACACGAAGGCCACCTTCAGCATCAGCCGGCCCACCCAGTACGTCACCATCGACACGCGGTACACGACGACGAGCGGCCGCTCCATCAGCCCCGCTTCCAGCACCGCCGTGCCGGAGGCCACCACCGCGGCGTCGCTCGCGCCCACCACCTCCGGGGCGCGCCCGTCCACCAGCACCGGCGTCACACCGCTGCCCTCGAAGCGGGAGAGGATTTCCTCCTTCGCGATGGTGGGCGCCACCGGCACCACCACCTGGAGCCCCGGCCGCTCGGAGGCCAGCTGCTTCGCGGCCCCGACGAGGGTGGGCAGGATGCGGCGGATCTCACTCATCCGGCTGCCGGGCAGCAGCGCGAGCGTGGGAGCGTCCTGGGAAAGGCCCAGGCGCTGCCGGAACTCGAGGGCGCTGGCGGCCTTGGGCATCTGCTCCAGCACGGGACTTCCCACGTAGCGTGCGGGCACCCCGGCCTCCCGGTAGAAGTCCTCCTCGAAGGGCAGGATGCAGAGCATCCGGTCCACCAGCCGCTGGATGGTGCGCACGCGGCCCCGGCGCCAGGCCCAGATCATCGGGGACACGTAGTAGGCCACGGGGATGCCCAGGGCCTTGAGCTTCTTGGCCAGGCGCAGATTGAAGTCCGGGATGTCCACCAGGATGGCGCAGACGGGACGGCGCTCCTCGGCGGCCTGGGCCAGGTCCTTCATGATCCGCAGGATGCGGGGGATGCGGGGGAGCACCTCGGTGATGCCCATGACGGACACTTCGCGGGCGTCGTGGATGAGTTCCACTCCCCGGGCGGCCAGCCGGGCGCCTCCCATGCCGAAGAAGGTGAGGTCGGGGCGCAGGGCCTGGAGTGCGGCGACGAGCTCCGAGGCGTGGGTGTCACCGGAGGCCTCGCCGGCCACGACGAGGATGCGGGGGGAGGATGGCTGCGTCATGGGAGGCAAGACCCTCATCGTAGCTGATGCGCGGAGGGAGGGAGGTTGTAGACTGCGGCCCCCTTGAAGACGCTTCTGCTCGCTGAGAGCCACCCCCCGACCCTGGAGCACCTGACGGGCTTGCTCTCGCAGGCCGGGTACACCGTTCGGGCGGTGAATGACGCCGTGATGGCGTTGGAGCACTTCTCGGCGGACAACCCGGACGTAGTGGTGCTGGGCGTGGACCTTCCGCGAGTGGAGGGACAGCACGTCGTGCACCTCATCCGAGGGCACAGCCAGGGTGGGCGTGTGCCCATCGTGGCCATCGACAAGGGGCACCTGGGCCGCGCGAAGGGCGTGAGCTCGGTGCTGGACCTGAAGGTCAACGCGTACATCCCGGATCCGCTCAAGCCGGGCGAGCTGGTGCCTCGCCTGGAGGCACTGGTGAAGGCCGCGCAGGCCATCGCGCTCACGGGCCTGTCCGCCACGCTGTCGAGGCCCGCGGTGGCGGCGGGGGACCTGAAGGCCTTCCCGCTGCCGGCGCTCCTGCACTCGCTCTACCGGTTGCGTCGTGACGGCGTGCTGGTGGTGGCCCTCAAGGGTCTGTCGCGCCGGGTGTTCTTCCTGCGAGGCGGGCCGGTGAACTTCGACTCCTCCGCGAAGGAGGACGCGCTGCCACGCTTCCTGCGCGAGCGTCGGGTCCTCACGGAGGCGCAGGAGCAGCCGGTGGTGGAGTCGCTCGCCTCCGGCCTGCGCATCGGCGCGGCGCTGGCGGACGTGGGCGTGGAGGCGGTGGGCGAAGACCTGCTGGCACTTCTGCGCGACTTCACCCGGGACCGGCTAGGGCGCGTGCTGGCCATGCGCGAGGGCCGTTACGCGTTCTACGCGGGCGACGAGTTCTCCTCCGAAGTCGCCTCCGTGGATCAGCCCGCCCTCGCGCCGCTGCTGGAGGCCGCGCGCCGGAGGATGCCCCTGCGGGTGGTGGCGAACGCGCTCAAGGCGCACCTGAACGAGTACCCGGTGCGCTCGGCGGACTTCGGCCGGGACCTCCAGTCGATGGCGCTGGACACGGAGGACATCAAGCTGGCCATGCAGGTGAATGGCCGCATCGTGCTCAAGGACCTGCTGGCGCACGGGCGCGCGGAGCTGCGGGCGGCGTACACGCTGCTGTGGTTCCTCAAGCTGACGGGCGGGGTGACGTTCTCCGCGACGCCGGTGGCCACGGGGACGGACGTGTTGAGCGCGGCGGCGGTGCCGGACGTCATCGCGCCCCGCAAGCGCAAGAGCCTGCCCGCGGAGACAGCGGCGGCGCTGCGCGAGGAAGCGGTGCGCATCATCACGCGCAGCTACTTCGGCGGGCTGGGGTTGGACCTCGCGGCGGACAAGGAGGCGGTGGAGCGCGCGTATCACGAGACGGCGATGCGCTTTCACCCGGACACCTACGCGGAGTTCGACATCTCCGACCTGCGCGACCTGTTGGAGCAGGTGCAGGAGAAGCTGTCCGCGGCGTACCGGGTGCTGAGCGTGGATGAGAAGCGCCGCGCCTATCTCCAGTACTTCTTCAGCCGGCAGGAGGTGGTGGGCCGCGCGACCGCCATCAACGTGGACGCGGAGCTGGCGCTGCGCCGGGGCGAGTCCGCGATGAAGCGGGGCGACTACAAGGCGGCCATCCAGGGCTTCGAGGAGGCGGTGTCGCTCAACGGCGGCGAGCCCGAGTACTACTCGTACCTCGCCTGGGCGAAGTACCGGGGTTCGCCCGGGCCGCTGATGCAGCGGGCGCTCGCGGCGCGCAAGGTGCTCAAGCAGGCGCTGACGTTGGACCCGTACCTGGAGCGGGCGCAGATCATCGCGGCCATCATCGAAATCGACCTGGACGACGTGCCGCTCGCGCGCAAGAAGTTGATGAAGGTGCTGGAGCTGAACCCGTATTCGGTGCTCGCGAGGGCGGCGTTGCAGAAGGTGGTGAAGTAGTCATGCATCACGCGCTCTGGCGGTTGCTCCGCTACGCGAAACCGCACGCGGGAATCCTCGTCCTGGCCTTCGCGTGCATGGCGGTGTTGGGGCTCGCGACGGGCGCGTACGCGTACCTGCTGGGCCCGGCGCTGCGCTTCCTGTTGTCGGGAGGCGAGGAGGGCTTCGCGAGCGCGCACCGGGTGCCATGGCTGTCGAACCTGCCGCGCGAGGCGGCGCTCTGGGGTTTCCCGGTGCTGGTGCTGTGCGTGGGCGCGGTGAAGGGCGTGGGGTACCTGGGCCAGTTCTACTTCATGGGCCTGTTCGCGCAGCGAGTGGTGAAGGACCTGCGGCGCGACCTGTTCCTGCGGCTCACGGCGCTGTCGCCGTCGCAGCTGTCGAAGGAGCGGACGGGAGATCTGCTCAGCCGCTTCTCCTCGGACGTGATGGCGGTGGAGCTGGCCGCCATGTACACGGTGGGCTCATACCTGCGAGACACCATTCAGGTGTTGGTGCTCGCGGGAGTGGCGCTGGCGATGAGCCCGATGCTCGGAGGGCTGATGCTGGCGGTGATTCCGCTGGCGGCGCTGCCCGCATCGAGGCTGACGCGCAAGGTGCTGAAGGGAACGCGAGAAGGGCAGGCCCACCTGGGGCAGCTCGCGGGCCAGCTGCACGAAGGGCTGGGAGGACTGCGCACCATCCAGGCCTTCAACGGCCAGGAGGCGGAGCTGGCGCGCTTCGAGTCCTACGCGAAGGCCCACGAGGAAGCGGTGGTGGGCGCGGCCTGGGCGCGAGGAGGTGTGCCGGGATTGATGGAGGTGCTCGCCGCGGCGGCGCTCGCGGGAGCGCTGGGGTACGCGGCGGCGACGCGAGCGATGGAGCCGGAAGCGCTCCTGTCGCTGCTGACTGCGGTCATCCTCGTGTACCAGCCTGTGAAGGACCTGGGCCGGGTGACGCAGTTCGCGGTGCAGGCGGGAGCGGCGGGAGAGCGCCTCTTCGCGCTGCTCGACCTGAAGCACCCCGTGGAGGACGCAGTCGGCGCGGGGCCGGCGCCAGCGCTGCATGAGTCGCTGCACATGGAGGGCGTGCGCTTCTTCTACGGCGAGCGCCGAGCGTTGGACGGGATGACCCTGGACCTGAAGGTGGGACAGGTGGCTGCGCTGGTGGGAGGCAGTGGAGGCGGCAAGAGCACGGTGACATCGCTGCTGCTGCGCTTCGAGCGTCCCCAGCAGGGGCGCATCCTCCTGGATGGAGTGGACGCGGACACATACACGGCGGCGAGCGTCCGGAGTCAGTTCGCGCTGGTGACGCAGGAACCGCTGCTCTTCCACGGCACCGTGCTGGAGAACCTGCGGCACGCGAGGCCCGAAGCGACGAAAGAGGAAGTGGAGGCCGCGGCGAAGGTGGCGAACGCGGACGCCTTCATCCAGGGCCTGCCGCAGGGCTACGACACGCGCATCGGCGAGCGAGGCGTCATCCTGAGCGGAGGTCAGCGCCAGCGCCTGTGCATCGCGAGGGCGGTCCTGTCCAAGGCCCCGGTGATGGTGCTGGACGAAGCGACCAGCAGCCTGGATCCAGAGAACGAGCGCGAGGTGCAGGCCGCGCTGGCGAAGGTGCTCCCCGGCAGGACGGCGCTGGTCATCGCGCACCGGCTGTCCACGGTGACGAGCGCGGACGTCATCCACGTGGTGGAGGCGGGCCGCATCGTGGAGAGCGGAAGCCACGCGGAGTTGCTCCAGAAGGAGGGCCGCTACGCCGCCATGTGGCGCCTGCAGACATCAGGCCCCGTCGAGCGGGGAGCGGCGTGAGCAAGGCGGGCTCGGTGACGCAGCCCCTCGCTCTGGCGATAGCGCTTGGAAGGCCGCTGCGTCGCCACATGGCGCATGTGGACCTCAGGCCCCGTCGAGCGGAGAGCGGCGTGACCAATGTCGTCACGGCGGAGCAGCCCCCCGACCTGGCGATAGAGCAAGGAAGGGCGCTCCGCCGCCACGTGTCGCTGGACGTAAGGCCCTTCGAGTGGGGGGCGGTATGAGCAAGCCAAGCACGGCCAGGCGGCCCCTCTTCCTGGCGATCCGCGCGGTGTTCGGTCTGCTGTTCCTGCTCCTGGGAGTCGCGGGCTTCTTCGCCTTCGCGGCGGGCTTCGCGGACTACCCCGTCGTCGAGCCTGCACCGGACGCGAAGCCGTGGATCCGCGGCGCGTACCACGTGCACACCACGCGCTCGGACGGGAACGGGACGCCCGCGAAGGTCGCCCGGGAGGTGAAGGCCGCGGGCCTCGACTTCGTGGTGCTCACCGACCACAACGACTTCAAGCCGCCCGCCGCGACCTGGGTGGACGGCGTGCTGCTCATCCCCGGGGTGGAGATTTCGACCAGCGCGGGCCATCTGGCGGCGTTCGGCATGCAGAGGCCCATCGAAGGCGTGAAGCCCTGGGGCCCACCGGAAGAGGCGGTGGCCGCGGTGGAAGCCGCCGGAGGCACGGCGGTCCTCGCGCATCCGGTCCAGACGAAGAACCCCTGGAAGGACGATGCGACGGCGCACCAGGTCCCCGGCTTCGAGCTGTACTCCGCGGACACCTTCTTCCGGCAGGCGCTGCGAAGCCCGGTGAGCCGGCTCCTGCCCGCGGTAGGCGCCTCCCTGGTGAACCCGGTGCACGGCGTGATGCTGCTAGCGGTCCCAGAGCCACGCCCGACAGAGCGCTTCCTGGAACTGGCGCGAGAGCGAAAGCGCATCGCCCTGTGTGGCAATGACGCGCACGGAGTGCCCGCGTACGAGGACATCTTCAACGCGCTCGACATGGAGCTCCCGCCGGACGTGCTGCCGGGCCCCCTGTCCCAGAACGCGCGCGAAGCCGCGGCCCAGGTCACGCAGGTGCTGGCGAGCGGCCAGGCCCTCTGCGTCTTCCGAGCGCTCGGATCGCCAGCTGACTTCGCCCTGGAAGGCTACGACGCGAACACGAGGGAAGCCCCCGTGGGCACGGTGCTGACGGTCCGCCTCCCGGAACACACCCCGGGCACGGTGGAGGTCCGGGTGTGGGGCGACGGCCGCCTGCAACCCGACGGGCAGCACATCGAGCTGACCGGTCCCGGAGCAGTCCAGGTGGAGGTCTGGGCCCACGCGCCCGGACGTTTCTTCGGCCACGAGTGGCGGCCCTGGCTTGTCCCCAGCCCGGTGCGAGTGGTGCCGAGACCGCCGGGCATCTGATAGAGCGCGGGACGTCGCCCATGCGCCTGCTCTACGTCGTCGCCACCTACGTCCTCTTCGCGCTGCTGTTCCCGGTGCTCTGCGTGTACCGGAAGACGCGTCACGGGCTGAAGCAGCGGCTGGGCTTCTACGGGCCGGGCGACCTGCCGAAGGGAGAAGGCCCGCTGCTGTGGTTGCACGGAGCCAGCGCGGGAGACCTGCTGGCCCTGGCGCCCATGTTCGGCCCCCTGCGCCAACGCTTCCCAGGCTGCCGCATCGTGCTCTCGACGATGACGGACAGCGGCCATGCGATGGCAAGGGACCGCCTGGCGAAGCAGATCGACGGAGTCGTGTACGTGCCCTACGACCTCTGGGGCGCGACGCGGAGGGCGGTGCGAGCCCTCCAACCGGACCTCCTCGTCCTCGAGTACACGGAGGTCTGGCCCAACCTCATCCGCGCCGCGAAGCAGTCCGGAGCCAGCGTGGTGATGACCAACGGGCGCTTCTCCCCCGCGAACGTGGGGAAGTACCGGACGCTCTTCGGCCTCATCGACAACCCGCTGAAGGACATGGACCTGCTGCTGATGCGGCAGGACGAGGAAGCCGAAAGAGCGAAGGCCCTGGGCGCACCGGCCGAACGGGTCCTCACCACCGGAAACACCAAGTTCGACGCCCTCGCAGCGGGCCATGCCCCCGAGGACGAAGCCCTGCGAACCGCCCTCGGTCTGTCTCCAGCGGATCCGGTGTGGCTCGCGGGAAGCACGCACGAGGGCGAGGAAGAAATCCTGTTGCAGGTGTATCAGCGTCTACGGGAGCGCTGGCCCACGCTGAGCCTGGTCATCGCGCCGCGCTACCTGAACCGGGCGGAGCGGATCCAGACCCTCGCAAGGGAGCGGAACCTGACCGTGGGCCTGCGCTCACAGGGCAACCCGGAGCGAGCGCCGGTGGTGGTGATGGACTCGATGGGCGAGCTGTCCCGAGCCTACCGCCTGGCGACGGTGGTGTTCGTGGGAGGCTCGTTCACGAAGCGAGGCGGCCAGAACATCCTGGAGCCAGCGGGGCAGGGCAGGCCGGTGTTGTTCGGCCCGCACATGGACAACTTCCGAGACAGCGTCGCGGTGCTGCAAGGCAACGGAGGCATTCAAGTTGCGGATGGAGAAGCCCTGCACGCCGCGCTGGAGGACCTCCTCGCCCATCCCGAACGCCGGCAGCAACTGGGAGCCCAGGCCGAAGCCACGGTGCGCCGCATCTCCGGAGCCAGTGAGCGCAACGCGGAAGCCATGGCCGCGCTAAGGAGGGCTCCTCGATGACGCTCATCGTCCATCCCCACTTCCACAAGCGGTACACGGGAGTGACCCGGCACGTGGAGTCCGTGGTGCCAGCACTGGCCCAGGGCGACGAGACACGGGTCATCGGCTCCGGCCTGACGGAAGCCCTGCCACGCATCACCTGGGGAGAGCTGATCCGCCGCTCGCACCAGGAGCCCATCGTCTGGCACGCGCACCGGAACAACGAGCTGCTCGCGGGGATGCTCCTGAAGGCCTTGGGAGGAAGGGTCCAACTCGTCTTCACGAGGCATACGTCGGTGGCCCCCACGAGCTTCACCCGCTGGCTCGCCAGGGGCGCGGACGCGCTCGTGTCGCTCACAAAGCAGATCTCCGACGTCATCGCGCTCCCCTCCACGGTGATTTCGCACGGCATCGACCTCAAGCGCTTCCACCCACCGGAAGACCGAGACGCGGCCTGGGCCCGACTCCAGCAGGGAGGCCGCTACGGCATCGGCGTCATCGGACGCATCCGCAAGGAGAAGGGGCAGGGCGACTTCATCGAAGCGCTGAGGCCGCTGTTGCCGCAGCGGCCGGACTGGCAGGCGGTGCTGGTGGGGCTCGCGAAGGGGCCGGACCTGGCATGGGTGAACGGGCTGCGCCAGGGCATCGAGGACCGGGTGCGCCTCGCGGGAGAGCAGTCCACCATCGAGCCCTGGTACCAGGGCCTGAGCATCCTGGTGCATCCCTCCTACGCGGAGGGCTACTCGCTGGTGCACGTGGAGGCGATGGCCTCCGGGTGCTGCGTGGTGGCCTCGAAGCTGCCGTACCTGGACACGCTCATCGAGCACGGCCGCACGGGCTTCTTCTTCGAGCCCGGAGACGTGAAGGGCCTGCGCGACCTGTTGGACGAACTGACCCTCGAACCGGAGCGGGCCCGTCAGGTCGGCCGCAACGCGCAGGAAGAAGCGCGCGGCCGCTGCGGCGTCGAGCACGAAGCCCGGGCGCTCCGTGATCTCTACCATTCGCTGGTGAAGCGCTGATGCGCATCCTGCACCTGCTCGCGAGTCCCTTCTGGAGCGGCCCGGCGGAGAACGTCGCGCTGTTGGCCCAAGCGCAGCGGGCCCTGGGCCACGAGGTCACGGTGGCGGTGGACCGCAAGCGCCGGGACATCGCCGCCGAGGAACCCGCCGTGCCCCGCTTCCAGCAACTGGGCCTCCTGGACGAGGGAGACCTGTCGTTGTCCGTGAAGTCCCCACCGTGGGAAATCTGGAGCGACCTGCGAGCCCTCCGCCGCAGGACGGTGGACGTGGTCCACGCCCACTTCACCCATGATCATCTCGTGGCGCGCTGGGGAACGCCGAAAGGCGCGGTGCGGATCCGCTCCATCCACGCGCCCCGTTCGCTGCGTTCCTCGCTACCCGAAGCAGGCGCGTACACGGTGCCCGCGAGCCACCTGAGGGAGAAGCTCGAAGGCCGGCATCGCCCCGTCCAGGTCCTGCCCGCGTTGGTGGACCCGATGTTCAAGCCCTCCCAGGACCGCAAGGCCCTCCGAAGGACCCTGGGCCTCGAAGACGCGCATCTGGTGGGGATGATTTCCACGTTCCAGAAGAGCCGCCGTCACGAGCTCGGAGTCGAAGCCTTCGCCGCGTTCCGCCAGCAACGTCCCGAAGCCCGGCTCGTGCTCGTAGGCGACGGGGCCCTGCTCGAAGCGACGCGGACACAGGTGACAGAGCGAGGCCTCACCGAACAGGTGACGTTCGCGGGCTACCAGCAGGGAGCGGACTTCGCGAAGTGGCTGCAGGCCCTGGATGAAGTCTGGATCCTCGGTCTGGGAAACGACTGGAGCGCGAGGGCCGCGGCCCAGGCCAGGGCCTGCGGCGTCCGAGTGGTTGCGTTGAACGAGGGAGCGCTCCCGGAGCTGTCGGACGCGAGGGTGGAAGCGCCCACGGTGGAAGCCGTCCTCACCGCCACGCTGTCCGGAGCAAAGGCAGGCACCCGGCACCCGACGAACGAGCACATCGCCCGGGACATCCTGGCCCTCTACCAGAAGGCCGCGGAGCCACGGCGATGACGGGCGGACCCACGGCCCTGGAGCGGATCTTCTATCCGCCGGCACCGGAGCCCTGGACCCGTCGTGCCCTTCTGTCACCGCTCACGCTGTTGTCCTGGACCTACAGCGGAGCGGTCCGCCTCCGAGGTGCCCTCTACGACTCGGGATTGAAGCGAGCCGAACAAGTCGAAGGCCTGCGGGTCATCTCCATCGGCAATCTCAACGTTGGAGGCACGGGCAAGACCCCCGCGGTCCTCCATCTCGCGGAGATGCTGATCAGCGAAGGACGCAAGGTCGGCATCCTCACCCGCGGCTACGGACGCGAGTCCCAAGAGCCACTCACGTTCACGGGAGCGGAGCCCCTGCCCGCGGTGACGGAAGCCGGAGACGAACCCCTGTTGCTCGCGCGCAGGTGCAAAGGGGCCCGGCTCTTCGTGGGAGCGGACCGCGTCGCGGCGGCATTCCGGGCCCGGGACGACTTCGGCCTCGACACGGTCCTGCTGGACGACGGCTTCCAGCACCGCCGCCTGCACCGTGACGAAGACCTGGTGGTCGTGGACGAAGCCGTGGGCCTCGGCAACGGCCAGCTGCTCCCAAGAGGCCCGCTGCGCGAGCCCCCATCGGCCCTGCGCCGTGCCACGCTCCTCTGGCTGAGAGCCGCTTCCGGAGATGCCGCCCCCAATCCATGGCTCGAAGGCGTGACTGCTCCCAGGGTCCGGACGCGCTATGGACCCACGGCGTGGTGGGACCCTTCGGGGACCGAGCACGCGACGAAAGCGCTCGAAGGAAAGCCGGTGCTCGCCCTGGCGGGGCTGGCCCGGCCCGGAGGGTTCCTGAAGACCGTGACGACACTCGGAGCGGAGGTCCGGGACGCGGCCCTCTTCCCGGATCACCATCGCTTCACGGCGGACGAGCTTCGCCAGGTCGAAGCCCGGGCTCGCCAGCACGGAGCGCTCGTGGTGACGACGGAGAAGGACGCGGTGCGCCTGCCCGCCGGCTTCGACGCCTGGGTGGTACGCCTGGGAGTGGAGGTCCTGGAGGGCGAAGCGCATCTGAAGCGGGCGCTCGGGCTGCAGGGAGAGACGCGCGACTTGTGAGGGCTGGACCGCTGTGGGACAACGCGCGCCCATGCCAGCGGCCCCGTCTTCACGTCCGGCAGCTTCGTCTTCGCGCCTGCCACTCGCCTTCGCGCGCCGTCGGGTGTTGCTGGTGGGAGACCTGGTCGCCGACCACTACCTCTACGGACAGACGGACCGGGTGAGCCGCGAGGCCCCGGTGCTCATCGTCCGGTACGAGTCGTCAGAGGTGAATCTCGGCGGCGGGGCCAACGTGGCGGCCAACATCCGAGCGCTGTCGGGGCAGGTGACGGCGGTGGGGGCCCTGGGCGTGGACTCGATGGGCCGCGAACTGCGCAAGCTCTTCGATGCCGCGGACATCCGGCTGCACGCGGTCAGCAGCCGAAGCATCCAGACGGAGACGAAGACGCGCATCCTCGCGGGAGGCATCAGCACCACGAGGCAGCAGATGCTCCGCGTCGACCGGGGCCAGCGAGGCCCCCTCCCGCCCCGGATGCGCAAGGCCATCGCCAGGCAGGTCGAAGCCGCCGCGAAGGACGCGGACGCGGTGGTGGTCTCGGACTACGGAGCAGGTGTCGTCAGCGACGAAGTCCGGACAGTGTTGCGAAAGCTCGCCGCGGACGGCCTTCCGGTCTGCGTGGACAGCCGCTACGCGCTCATGGCCTTCGCGGGCCTCACGGTGTGCAAGCCCAACGAGCCGGAACTGGAAGCGCTCACGGGCCGTCCGGTGCGCACGAAGGAGGACCTGCTGGAGGCCGGTCACGAAGCGGTCCGTAAGCTGGGCTGCCAGGCCCTGCTGGTGACGCGAGGCCGGCACGGCATGGCCGTCTTCGACGCGAAGGGCGGCGTGGACCTCATCCCCGTGCACGGAGCGAAGTCAGCAGTGGACGTGACGGGAGCGGGCGACACGGTCATCGCGAGCTTCGCGTTGTCACTCGCGGCCGGAGCCTCGTTCGGTGAAGCCGCGAGGCTCGCGAACGTCGCGGGCTCGCTGGTGGTGCAGAAGCCCGGCACGGCGACGGTCTCCCGCGAAGAACTCCTCGAAGCGCTGCGGAGCCCAAGATGAACACCCTGGACAAGCTTCGTCCCCTCGCCGCCATCGCGGAGGAGCGGGAACGCTGGCGCGAGCAGGGTCGCACGGTGGCCCTGGCCAACGGCGTCTTCGACCTGCTGCACGTCGGGCACGTCCGCTACCTGGAAGGGGCGAAGGCCCTGGCGGACGTGCTGGTGGTGGCGGTGAACTCGGACGCTTCCACCCGGGCCTACAAGGGGCCGGGCCGTCCGCACATCCCGGAAGCGGAGCGCGCGGAGCTGGTCGCGTCGCTGGCCTGCACGGACCGCGTCGTCGTCTTCGACGAGCCGAACGTGCGAATCATCATCCGCGCCCTCAAGCCCGACGTGCACGTGAAGGGGACGGATTACACGCCGGACTCCATTCCGGAAGGTGACGAGGTCCGGGCTTACGGAGGCAGGACGGCGGTGGCGGGAGACCCGAAGGACCACAGCACCACGGACCTGGCCCGCAGGCTCGGCCGCGAAGGCGCGAAGTAGCCCATGGACCTGGACCCGGTGCTGAGGTCCATCCTGGGATGTCCCCACTGCAAGGGCCCGCTCGAAGCGCACCAGGGCCCCCCGCCTGAAGTCCGCTGTGGCAGGTGCCTGCGAGCCTGGCCCGTGGAGGAAGGCGTCCCCCAGATGGTGCCCGAGCAGGAGCGACCGCTCACCCCGTGAGCGAGGCCCGCTCCGCGACGAACGACCGGACCTCCGCGGCCACGCGCTGCTCCAACCCCACGCCAGAAGCCCCATCCACGATGGGCGTCAGGTCCACCATCCGGTGGGGCGCCACCGCATGGCCCCAGCGCTCCATGTCGATGCGCAGGAAGAACGCGAGCGTGGGCGCGCCCACGGCGACCGACAGGTGCATGGGTCCGGTGTTGTTGCAGACGGTAAGGCCGGCGGTCCGCATGAGCGCACCCAGCTCATCGATGCTCGTCGCCGGAGCCAGCTCCGCTCCCGGAGCGCCGGAGATCACGCTCCGAGCCAGGGCCTCCTCTCCAGGCCCCCAGGTCACGACCGGCGAATAGCCGAGCGAAATCAGCTCCCGGGCCGCCGCCGCGAATGCCTCGGCCGGGATGCGGCGCTCACCCAACCGTCCCCCCGGGTTGATGACCGCGCGCCGCGAACCCGCCACGGAGAACGTCGCCAGATAGCCGCGGAACGCCTCGCCCAGCACCGGCTCCCGGAACGAAAGCCCCTCGGCGACAGCTCCCTTCGTCAGGGGCGTCAGCAGGTGGGTGCGCTGAATGGCCTCGTGCCGCGTGTCGGACCGGGCAGGCACGGACACCGACTGCAGCAGCGACACCGGCGAGATGCCGGGTCCAATGACGACCGCCTTGGGGCCCACCATTCGCGCGATGAGCGCGCTCGTCACGGATGGAGCGCTCCAGTTTGCGCAGTCCACCACGGTGTCATAGCCCGCGCGACGGAGAGCGCGGATGCCAGGCGCCAGGGGCCCCAGCCAGAGCAGGCGCCGGTCGAACGCCAGGACCGCGTCCGCGTCGGGGTGTCCCTGGAGGACGCGAGCCACCTTGGCGTGCACCAGCACGTGCACTTCCGGAGGCGGGTGGAGATGTTCCTTGAGGGTCCGCATCAAGGGCGTGGTGAGAAGGGCCTCGCCCACGCGGTTGTCGGGCCGGACGAGCAGGACCTTGCGCGGATGGGGGAGGGGCGTTCCGGGAGAACGGCGACGCCCGGGGCGCCAGAACAGGAGGGAAGCCAGGAGCGTCAGTGCCAGCTTCGCCCACGTTTCAAGCCGCTTGTGCCACGCCATCGGCGGCGGACCCTACCAGAATTGGAACGGACACAAGACGCTGGCTTGACCTTGGGACCGAAAGCCCCTAGCACCCGGCCCGATGCTCAAGAGCATGACCGGATTTGGCTCGGGCCGCGCCCGCGTGGGGGACGAAGAGGTCTCCGTGGAAGCACGCTCGCTCAACCACAAGTTCTGTGAAGTGAAGGTCCGGCTGCCGCGCGAGCTGTCCGCGCTCGAGCCCGCCCTCGTGAAGCAGGTGAAGGACCGCCTCGCGCGAGGCTCGGTGGAGATTTTGGTGCGCCGGCAGGCCGCCACCGTCTCAGGCAACGTCCCCACGGTGGATGTCGCCCTGGCCCGCGAATACGCGCGCGCCTTCCGTGAAGTCGCCGAGGCCATGGGCCAGTCGGTGGAGATCGCCTGGTCGCAGGTGGCCAACCAGCCGGGCGTCATCCGCTTGGAAGAGAAGGGCGTGGACGTGGAGTCCGCCACCCAGGCCACGCAGACCGCGCTCCAGCAGGCGCTCGCGGCCCTGGAGACGATGCGGAACACCGAAGGCGAGTCCATTAACGCGGACCTGGACGCCCGGATGAAGCTCATCGAGGGCTGGAGCCAGGACGTGGCCCGGCTCGCGCCTCGCGCGGTCAGTGACTACCAGCAGCGGCTCACCGAGCGTGTCGCGGAGCTCGCGCGCGGCGTCGCGGTGGATCCGCAGCGCCTGGCGCAGGAAGTGGCCCTGTTCGCCGAGCGCACGGACATCGCGGAAGAGGTGACCCGGCTCGCGACCCACCTCGAGCAGTTCCGGCTCCTGATGGCGAGCCCCGAGCCGGTGGGCCGGCGCATGGACTTCCTCGTGCAGGAGATGCACCGCGAGGTGAACACGACAGGCTCCAAGAGCCAGCACGCGGAAATCTCCGCGCGCGTGGTCTCGATGAAGGCCGAGGTCGAGCGCATCCGCGAACAGGTGCAGAACGTCGAATGAACGAACCCACTGGACTCCAGCCTGGCCTGCTCCTCGTCCTCTCCGCGCCGTCCGGAGCGGGAAAGACCACCCTCGCGCACCGCCTGCTGAAGGAGATGCCGGACGGCATCTTCTCCACCAGCGTCACGACCCGGCGCCCCCGGGGCAAGGAGCAGGAGGGCGTGGACTACCACTTCGTGGGCGTCGCCGCCTTCCAGGAGAAGATCGAGAAGGGGGAGTTCGTGGAGTGGGCCGAGGTCCACGGCCACTTCTACGGCAGCCCCCAGTCCGTGGTGGACGAAGCCCGCACGCGCCATGGCACCGCCATCTTCGATATCGACGTCCAGGGCGGGCAGGCCATCAAGCGCAAGCACCCCGACGCGGTCCTCATCTTCGTGCTGCCCCCCTCCATGGAGGAGCTGGAGCGGCGGCTGCGAGACCGTCAGACGGACGCGGATGAGACCATCCGTCGCCGGATGCTGGCTGCCCGCTCGGAGATCGAGCGGGGAATCGCGTCCTACGACTACATCGTGGTGAACGACGACTTCGAGCGCGCTTATCAGGAGCTGCGCTCGGTGGTGGTCGCGGAGAAGTGCCGGCGGGGGAGGGTGGACCTCTCCAAGCTCAGGTTCGGGAGCTGAAATCCGCCGGGGGAATGGGTGGAACCGCCCCACGGGTTCCCCCTCCACCACGTCGCACCGCGCCGGCAGTCAGCATCAAATTTCTTGCGCTGGCCGATCGCCTGATGGATAAGCCGCCCACCTCGCGGCGACACGCAGGCGCCACTCCGGTGGCACCTGAGCGACGCAGAAACGGGGAGAGGCGCAGTCGGCCTCATCGGTGACGGGAAGTTGACATTCTCCGAACCGATTCTTAGATGGTGCCGCAGCAGGGCAGTCGATCAGCGGGCGTTGAAGGTGTCGGAGCGGGTTGCCGCCTCACGGGAGGCGGAGCAGATCGGGAAGTAGAAGCAGCGGTCGAACGGTTGACAAGCGGTCGAACGGTTGACACAGGATGCGGCGGTGGTAGAAGCCGCGCCCCTCACCTCGAAGCCCGCGCACTGGCGCGGAAGGCACTTCGGGGAGAGAGCAGCACCGACAAGGAAATAGGGCGGTCAACGAGCGAGTTGACAGCGAACGCGGCGAAGAGATAGAAGCCGCGCCCCACCGAAGAAGCAGCGGTCCGGAAGG